>DATLZI010000217.1:0-16332 GCA_035574075.1 bacterium
CGCCATGAGCGGCAGGAGCAGCACGACCAGCGGGATCAGGATCTGATTGAAGTAGGGCGGTCCGACGTTGATGCGGTCGCCGGTCGCCGCCTCGATGACGATCGGATACACCGTGCCCACCAGCACCGCCGCGGCGGCCACAGCCAGGAGCACGCTGCTGGCGAGCAAGGCCGCCTCGCGGCCCGGCACGGCATCGACGGGGACGGAGCGCATTTCGCCGAGCGCGCCGCGGCCGCGGCGGAGCAGGATGAGCGACAGCACGGTGGACGCCGCGAGGAACGCCAACAGGTAGACGCCGATGCCCGAGTCGGCGAAGGCATGCACCGAGCTGAGGACCCCGCTGCGCGTGAGGAAGGTGCCGAGGATGGACAGTTCAAAGGACGCCAGCACCAGCGCGTCGCTCCAGTCCCTGAGGCGGCCCGTACGCTCGGCGACCTGCGCCGCGTGCAGGTAGGCCGCGCCGGTCAGCCAGGGCATCAGGGCGGCGTTCTCCACCGGATCCCACGCCCAGTACCCGCCCCAGCCCAGCACGACGTACGACCACTTCGCCCCGAACAGCAGTCCCGTCGTCAACAGCAGCCAGCTCACGCGCATCCAGGAGCGCGCGGCGCGGCGCGCCGTCCCGGTCGGATCGCATCCGACCAGCGCCGCCACGGTCAGCGCGAACGGCACCGTGGTGCCCACGAAGCCCAGGTACAGCGCCGGCGGGTGGAAGGCCATCCAGGGGTTGCGCAACAGGGGATTGAGCCCGCGGCCATCGGGCGGCGGGATCGGCAGGGACTCGAAGGGGGAGCCGGCGAGCAGCGCCGCGGTGAAGAAGGCCGCGACGGCGAGCAGCGTCAGCGTGACCGCCGGCGCGGCTGGCAGCCAGCGCAGGGATGACGCCGCGGCGACCGCGTACAGGCCGAGGATGAGCGTCCAGAGCAGGAGCGAGCCGGCGTGGCCGCCCCAGAAGGCCGTGAGCGTGTAGCCAAGGGACAGATCGCGGCTCGTCGTCTCGGCGACGAAGCGGAGGGAGAAGTCACGGGTCACCAGGGCGTAGAGCAACGCCGCCGCTGCCAGGACGACGGCCGCGCTCCAGCCCAGCACCGCGCGCCGGGCCACCTCCCCCAGGGCCGGATCCTCCCGGCGCAGCGCCACGGCCGCAGCGATGATCCCGTACAGGGCCACGACCAGGGCTGCGTGGAGCGCGAACGAACCCAGCGCGGTCACGGCGCGGGCGGACCTTCCTTGTACTCGGTGGGATGGGTCGTCATCACGCGGCTCGCCGCCAGCGCGTCGCCCGCCCACCGCCCCTCGACGAGGACCTCCCGGCCCTCCCCGAAGAGGTCGGGGAGCGGCCCGTCGTACCGCACCTCGATGACGGTCACGCCGTCGCCGATCCGGAACCCCCGCACGCGCCCCTGCTCCCGGCGCACGGACCCCGGCTCCACCCGACCGGCCAGCCGCACCGCGGCAGGGCGCAGCTCGGCCCTGCCCGCGAACTCCGTCGGCGTCAGGTAGTACACCGTGGCGGAGCGGAGGCCGTTGTACGCAATCACGGCCACCGCGCCGCCGATCACCGCCAGCCCGATGACGAGCCGCCGCGGCATCCTCACAGTCGGTCCCGGCGCCGGGCCAGCGCGCGCTGGCGCCGCCAGATCGAGAGCGCGTACAGGGCGAGGACCGCCACGGTGAGGGCGTAGGCCGCGACGACGTAGCTCACGGGACGGTCTGGGCCAGCGCGTCGCGCGCCGTCTCCTGCCGCAGGCGCAGCGTGACGAACGCCGCGCAGGCGAGGAGGAACGCGGCGATGTTCACGAGCAGGATGACCAGCATCGCCGGAGGGAGCGCCGGCCCCTCGGGGCGGAAAACGGTCGGGCGGGGATGCAGCGTGCGGAGCAGGATCGCCGACCAGTGGATGAGCGGGATGTCCAGGAAGCCGACGATCGCCACCACCGCTGCGGCGCGCGCCCCCTGCGGGCCCGACCAGGCCCGCAGCATAAGGTAGCCGGCGAAGATGAACCAGAGGATCAGAGCGGTGGTCAGGCGGGCATCCCAGGTCCACCACACGCCCCAGACCGGCTTGCCCCAGATCGGTCCGGTGAGCAGGACGAGCGTCAGGAAGACCTCGCCGACCTCCGCCGCGGCGCCAGCCAGGTGGTCGAAGCGCCGGCGCCTGGTGACCAGGTAGGCGACGCTGGCCACGAACGTCACCGCGAACGCCAGGTACGCCGCGACGACGCTCGGCACGTGGATGTACAGGATGCGGTACGGCTCCCCCTGGAACGCCTCGACCGGCGCGACGAACAACGCCAGGGCGAGGCCGACCGGCACGGCGATCGCCGCGAGCACCAGCAGCATCAGCGCAACCCCCCGGATCATCAGCTTCGGCGAGCGACGGAGCTACTCCTCGACGACGTGCTCGAAGACGAGCACGGCCGCGGCCACGGATACCGCGGCGAAGGCGAGGAGCAGACCCAGTTCCGCGGAGACCGATCCGCCGCCGGACATCAACCGCGCCGTGGCCCCGGTCGCTGCCATCACCGCGGGCGCGGCGAGCGGCAGGAGCAGCACTGGCATCAGCGCTTCCCGGGCGCGCGCCGCAGCGAGCATGCCCCCCAGTAGCGTGCCCAATCCGACGAGCGAGGCGGTCCCCAGCAGGAGGACCGCGGCAAACGCCAGCGGCTGCGCCGGCAGCCGCACGTTGAAGAACACGGCCAGCGCGGCGAGGGCGAGCAGCTCGACCACGCCGACGACCACGAAGTTGGCCGCGGCCTTGGCCAGGTAGATCACCGCCGGGTCGACCGCCGCCAGCCGCAGGGCGAGCAGTTGATCCTGGTCGGTCTCTTGGTGGAAGCTCCGGGCCAGGCCTCCCGCCGCGGTCACGGCCACCGTGATCCAGAGCACCGCGGGCGCCGCCTCGCCTCCCAGGCCCGCGGCCCCGCCGAGCGCGAGCAGGAGCAGCGCCAGCACGGCCATCGAGGGCAGGAGATCGCGGCCGCGCGCCTCCAGGCGCAGGTCCTTGTGCAGCAGGAGGACGAACGCGCTCATACCGTCTGATCGGCGGCGGACGAGGCGAGATCGAGGGCCGCCGCGCGGCCGCGCCGCGCCACACGGCCATCCACTAGGCCGACGGCATCGTCCGCCAGGTCGTGCGCCTCCTCCCAGGCGTGGGTGGCGAGGAGGATGGCCCGGCCGTCCGCGCGCAGCGCCGCCAGGCGCGCCCGCAGGTGGGCGGAGGCCTCGGCATCGAGCCCCGTGAAGGGCTCGTCGAGCAGCAGCAGCGCCGGCTGGGGCAACAGGGCGCGGGCCAGGCTGACCCGCTGCGTGAAGCCGCGGGACAGCTCGCGCACCGGCCGGTCGCGGTGGTCGGCCAGCCCCCAGGCGGTCAGGCTCTCCTCGACCCGGCGGGCGTCCACGCCGTACAGCCGGGCGTAGAGGCGCAGGTTCTCGGCCACGGTGAGGAACGCGTAGAGGAACGAGGTGTGCCCGACCAAGCCGATCCGGCGGCGCCGCCCGGGGTCGCTCACCGGTCCCCCGCCGAGGCGGATCTCGCCGCGGTCAGCGCGGGTGACACCTGCGGCAACGCGCAGCAGCGTGCTCTTCCCCGCCCCGTTCGGACCGAGCAGCGCCACCACCCGCCCGGGATCGACGGTCAGGGACACGTCGCGCAGGACCGGCCGTCCGCCGAAGGACTTCCACACACCGCGCAGCTCGAGCCGCCCGGTCTCCCCACTCACGGTGCGGCCTCCCACATCGCGTCCACCAACGCGTCCACGGCGCGCCGCGGGAAGAAGCAGAACGGGTATCCGCGGTACGTGGCGGCGGACGCCCGGCCGATCTCGGCCAGGGCGGCGAGCCGCAGCTCGATGCGCCGCTGCTCCGCCTCGAGCGCATCGCGCAGACGCTCGTTGATCTCGCGGATGCGCTGCGTGGCCGCGCGCCGCTCCCGCCGTGTGAGCGCCGCGCCCTCGAGCTGCCGGATGAGGGTCCACTTCTCCTCGATCCAGCGGCGCTGGGCCTCCGTCGGATCGTCGAGCAATCGCTCGGGGTTGTGCAGCAGGATGAGGCGCCGGCGCCGCAGCGCCTCGCGCTCCTCGCCGGGATCGAACTCGCTGAGCGGGAGGTGCAGCGTTGCGGAGACGACCGCGTAGGCCGGCGGTTCCAGACCGAAGAACTCGGCGATCACCCCGTCGGTGACCCGGTCGTAGCGGCCGCCACCGACGCCGTGAATGAAGAGATCCACGACGCACAACCGGGTGAACGCGGTCAGCGGCAGGGCGCGCGGCCGGATGGCCAGCGGCGCCAGCTCTTCCGGATCCCGGCCGGAGATCGCCGGCAGCGCCTCGTCGCCGGCGTACAGAACGCAGCCGCCGCGGCGCGGCGTGACGAACAGCGGTCGCCGGCGCCCGCGGTGGATGATCCAGAACGGCAGCTCGGTGCGGCCGGCGGCGCGGGTCAGATTCGGGAACGGCTGCGCGGCGGTGCGGATGTTCTGCCGCTGTCGGTACGCGTCGAGGCGCGCGTTGTAGATTTCGGCGAAGCGGTCGGCCTGGGCGATGATGTGCAGGGCGAAGCGGCGGAAGGCATCCGTGGCGGCGAGCAGCGAAACGGGCAGCTCGCCGTAGCCCGCCGGACCCTCGTGCCGGCGCCGGGCCAGGGTGAGAAACGCGCCGACGTCGGGAGCGCGCAGGTCCTGCGTGCGCTCGATGAAGTCGGCGAAGACCTGGTGCACGCCGCGCCGGGGCAGGGTCTGCAGGTGCTCGTCGAGGCGCACCAGGAACCCCTGCCAGACCACAGCGGCGGGAGCGGCGATGGCCTCGTACGGCACGTCCGGCTCGGCGCGGAGCAGCGTCTCGCGCACGACGCGCAGCCCCCCGTCCAGGTGCGGGGCGTCGGCGCCGATGTCCTCCGCGACGTCGCAATCCACCGGCATGTTCACCACCACGGCGCGGTCGGCGAGGCGCGCGGCGAGGAGGTGCTTGGCCCAGATGCCCGGATGGAAGAGGAACGGCTGGTGGCCCGTGCCGATCAGCGGCCGCGGATCGCGGGGATCGAGCGTCACGGGCAAGCCCAGCTGCGCGGCGTAGGCGTTGGCCGCCTGCAGGAGCGCGGCGCGGGCGGCGCGGCGGATCTCATCCAGCGGCATCCCGGCGAGCACCAGCGCGGTCCGGCCCAGGGCGCGGCGGTTGGCCTCGGCCAGGGCGAGGAAGTCGCGGGCCGGCGGCACGCAGAGCACCTCGCCAGAGCGCTGCGGGATCTCGAAGTCCGCGGTCGCGGGGAGGAAGGACATGGCGTCAGACGAACTGATCGAGCCCGCGCAGGCCGACCTCTTCGCGCAGGACGAACGGCTCGCCGTACGCGGTGTGGATCAGGCCGCCGTAGTAGCGGTTCCAGGCGCGCAGGTGCTCGAAGAAGGCCTCGTTCCCCCGCTCCGGCCCAAACTGCGACCCGTAGGCCGCCACGGCCCGGAGCTTGGTCTCCATGTGCGCGGAGATGTCGAGGATGAACGACGGGCGGACGTGGAGGCGGTAGTGCGTGCAGAGGAAGTGGATCACGCGGCGCGGGTAGTGGGGCTCGCCCGGGATGGTGGTCTTCGTCAGCTTGGCGTAGAACCGCGCGGCCTCGCCGAGCGACGCCGCGGCGACATGATCGGGATGGGCGTCCACCCAGTAGGGCAGGAAGAGCAGCTCAGGTCGCACCTCGCGGATCACCGCGGCCAGGCGGTAACGGTGCTCGACGGAGTCCGCGAGGTAGCGGTTGGGCATCTCCAGCGTGATGCGCCGCACCCCTAGCAACTGCGCGGCATCTGCCGCCTCCCGGGCCCGCCGTTCCGGGGTGCCGATCGGCGTGGGCTCGCCGTCGCTCAGATCGCAGAGGACGACCTCGTGCCCCGCGGCGCGCAGGAGCAGCACGGTGCCGCCCATCCCGATCTCGACATCGTCTGGATGGGGCCCGACGGCCAGCACCCTCACCGCAGCACCTGCAGGGCGTCCTGGCGGTGCGGCAGCCACCGCCCCACTTCGGCACGCAGCACCCTGAGGTAGTAAGCGCGGCGCGCGGCGACGTCGTCCAGACCGCCCCAGAACTTCCGCTCCGGATTCTTGTAGATGCGCGCCACCGGCAGCTCGCGCACCGTCAGGCCGTGGTAGGCGGCCTGCACCCAGACCTGCAGGGGCAGCCCGTAGCTCGGCTCGCTGAGGCGGAGCCGGCGCAGCGCGGCGACGCGGTAGGCCTTGAACCCGCACCAGGCGTCGGTGATCGCGTAGCCGGTGATCGTCCGCAGCAGCGCGGTGAACTCCCGGTTCAGCTGCGCGCGATCCGGCGGCGGGGGGTCGCCCGGCACGGTCGGATCGAGGTAGCGGCTGCCGGAGACGATGTCGGCGGCTTCCGCGGCGGCGATGAAATCGGGGATGCGCGCGGGTTCGTGCTGCTCGTCGCAGTCGATGGTCACGGCGACGGCGTAACCGCCGGCCACCGCCCGGGCGAACCCGGTGATCAGCGAGGCCCCGTAGCCGCGGTTACGCTCGTGGCGGACGGTGCGCACGTCGGCGCGACCGGCCAGGATCTGGGGGGACCCGTCGGTGGACCCGTCGTCCACGACGAGGATGTCGGCGCGTGGCGCGCTGGCGCGCACCTGATCCAGGACCCGGGCCAGCGTGCGTGCTTCGTTGAAGACCGGGATGATGACGAGCGTGCTCATCGGCGCGGCTACCCACACAGTATAGCCGCTCCCTCCCAGCGACGAAACGGCGCTCGGTTATTCCGGCGGCGCGCCCACTGCGGCCATCATCCGCAGCAGGACGCGATCGAGGAAGCGATCGATCCGGCGTATGGAGCGCAGGCGTCCCTCCGGCGACAGCGGCAGCCGGGTGGACACCGCGTCGGTGATGATCCCCTTGAAGAAGAGGAAGGCTTCGGTGGCCTCAGCAGCGGTGAGGCCCAGGCGCGCGACCTGACGGCCGAGGAGGTCCCCCGCCTCCGCGCCGGCCTGCAGTGCCGGCTTCTGGCGGCTCCCGCCGCGCAGGTAATCAGCCAGCGCCTCCATCAGCCCGCGACAGATCTCCCCCATGGCGCGGGCCGTGGGCCCGTCCAGCACGCGGTACCACCGCTGGCGCTGGACCCGCGCCAGCGCGCCGGGCACGAGGCGGGCGGCGTGCGGTCCGATCAGCTCCGCGAGCTTGCGCGGCGGCTCTCGCTGGCTGCGGGCCAGGAAAGCCTCGAGCGCGGCGCGGTCGAACCGCCGGTGCCCGCCCGGGGTGCGGTAGGCCGGGACACGCCCGGCGTCGACCCAGGTCCGCAGCGTGGAGGCATCCACGCCCAGGTACGCGCAGGCCTCGCTGAGCGTCATCCACTCGTGCCGGCCGGCCGCCCGGGTGGTCATTGTGATGCGCCCTCTGTTCGCCGTCCCTCCGTACGCGAGGACGCCAGGAGGAACCCTCCGAACATCAACCCCGCCGCGACGACCTGCCCGAGGTACAGGGCGTCGGCCACCCCCAACCGCGTCAGCGTGCTGGCGAAGGCGATGGCCAGCGCCCCGGCGGCGATCAGTCCATTCCCAACCACGCGCCGGGCCGGCAGGGCCTGCCGCCGCATCAGCCAGGCGGAATACACCGCGCCCCCCACCAGCGCGACCGTGCCGTAGATGTTGAACGCTGGGGTGAGTCGCCGCACCGCGGCCCCCGGCGGGAGCAGCGCGCGGTACTGGACGCTGAGCGGCTGGCGCGGGTCGAAGCGCGAGGCGTCCACCGGCGTGGCCAGGAGGACCGCGGCGGCGAGCAGGCTCGCCGCCGCCAGCAGCACAGTGAGGGCCCCGGCGAGGCGCCGCGGATCCCAGCGGCGCAGCACCAGCCGATACAGCAGCCCGGCGAAGATCGCGCCGCAGAGGGCGATCAGGACGACCAGGATCGGGCCGGTCAGCCCCCATCGCGCCAGCGCGCCGAAGAGCGCGGCCGCGCCCCCGTAGCCCAGGACGAGCGCGGCCAGGACGGTCGGCAGGCGGACACCGGCCAGGAGGTAGAGCGTTCCCTGGCCGATCCACGCGGCGCTGAGCACGGCGCCGGCCAGGTACCAGACCCGGAAGACCAGTGGATGCCACAGCGCCGGCGCGAGGGCCTCAGCCAGGCTCGCCGCGCCAAAGAGGCTCAACCCGACGCCCCAGCACAGGAAGTGCAGCCCGCCGCGCGCCGCGTAGCGCCGGAAGACGAGGGCGGCAAAGACGGCGACGATCAGCGCCGAGGCCAGCGGCGCGAGATGGAGCGCTGTCACCGCGTCACCTCCACCGGGCGCGGCGACGATGGCGCGCGTCCGAGGATCGCTTCCCCGGCCTCCATCCCCTGCCGGATACAGTCGGGGAGCCCCACGCCCCCGTACGCGCCGCCGGCGGCCACGATCCCGGGCGTCGCCGCCAGCGCCCGACGCAGCGCCTGCAGACGGTCCAGGTGGCCCCGCGTGTACTGCGGCATCGCCTGAGGCCAGCGGTACACGCGCGTCAGCACCGGCGTTCCCGTGATGCAAAGGAGCGGCCTGAGCTCGTCCAGCAGCGCGCGGGCAAGGCGCTCGTCGTCGAGGGGCAGCGCGCCGGGATCGCCGGCCCGGCCGGTGAAACAGCGCAGGAGCACGTGACCGTCAGGGGCGCGCGCCGGCCACTTCGAGCTGACCCAGGTCGTCGCGGTGTGCCGCAGCCCCTCGCCCAGACCGACGAGGTAGCCGTGGCCGACGAGCGGGTGACGGACGTCGGCGCGACGGAAGCCGAACGCGACGACCGCGGTCGAGACGTGCGGGATCATCGAAGCCCAGCGGGCCGCCTCCGGGTTGATCCCCGCCAGCAGCGCGCCGGCCGCAGGCGCGGGCACCGCCAGCACGAGACGCTCCACCCGCTCGCTCACCCCCCCGTCCAGACGCAGGACGTAACCGTCCGCCGCGCGCTCGATGGCGCGGACCGGGGTTTCGGTCAACACCCGGACCTCGGGCAGGTGCGCCGCGGCGGTCACCAGCTCCTGCAGCCCGCCGCGCAGCGTCATGAACATCGGTCCCGCATCTGCCCGATGGGGCCTCCGGCGGCCGGCCAGGGCGGCGCGGGTGAGGCTGCCGTACCGGCGCTCCGCCTCGGCCAGGGCGGGGAAGGTCGCCTGCAGGCTCAGCTCCTCGGCGTCCGCGGCGTGGATCCCGGCCAGCAGCGGTCCCGCCAGGCGCTCGACCGCCGCCCGGCCCAACCGCCGGCGCACGAATGCCCCCAGGGATTCATCGCCGTCGCGCGAGGGCGGGACGAACGGCTCCAGACCGAACCGCGCCTTCTCGGCGAGCGTGAACAGGGTGCTCCGGAGGAACGGCGCCAGCCGGCGGGGGATCAGCGCGGCCAGACCGTCAGGCAGGGGGTGCAGCCGCCCGCGGTGCAGGATGAAGACGTCGCGGGGCTCCAGCGTGCCGATCAGGCGGTCCCCCAGGCCGACCGCCCGGGCCAGCTCCACGGCGTGCGGTTTGACCGTCAGGAACGAGTCCGGTCCGCCCTCAATGAGGAAGTCCCCCACACGCTCGGTGAGGATCTTGCCGCCCAGGCGGGGGGAGGCCTCGATCAACAGCACCTCGCCGATCTCCCCTCGGAGGCGGGCGTCCCGCAGGACGCGCGCGGCGGCGAGGCCCGTGATGCCGCCGCCGATCACTGCGACCCGGGGCCGGCGCGGGATCATGGGGCCCTCGGGGGCGCCGGCGCCGCGGTGTCGGCGAGCGCGGCGGCGGTGATGTCGGCCAGGGCCTCGATGAAGTCGGCGCCGTCGTTCAGCGAGGGGGCGCGCACGAGCCGGAGCCCGACCTGGCGGGCCACCGCCTGACCTTCCACGTCGATGTCGTAGAGCACCTCGAGGTGGTCGGCGACAAAGCCCACCGGGCAGACGACCACCTCCCTCCGGCCCTCCTGCGCGACCGCCCGCAGCACCTCGAGCAGATCCGGTCCCAGCCATCGCTCCCCGGTGGACGAGGCGCTCTGGTAGGCGAAGCGCCACCGCTCCACCCCGGCCGCGCGCGCCGTCAAGACGCTGGTCACCCGCAGCTGCTGCGGGTACGGATCTCCCCAGGTGAGGATGCGCGCGGGGAGGCTGTGCGCGGTGAAGATCACTTCCGCGGCGCTGGGAACGGCGCAGCGCGCCAGAGCCTCGCGCAGCCGGGCGGCGAGCGCGGCGATGAATCCGGGATGATCGTGCCACGATTCCACGGCGCGCAGCCGGATGCCGTGCGCGGCGGCGGCCTCCCCGGCCGCGGAGAAGTAGCCGGCGATGCTGACCCGCGAGTAGTGCGGCGCCAGGGCCAGCACCACGCCGTCCCGCACCCCGTCGCGGGCCATCGCCGCCACCGTATCGGCGATGAAGGGAGGGGCGTGCTTCATCCCCACGTAGACCGGCAGCGTTAGCCCCCGGCGAGAGAGCGCGCGGCGGAGACCCTCGGCCTGCGCCGCCGTGACAGCGCGCAGCGGCGAGGTTCCCCCGATCCGCCGGTAGCGCGCGCGCAGCGCGTCGACCTGTGCGGGGGAAGGGGCGCGGCCGCCGCGGATGTGGGTGAAGTAGGCCTGGACGTCGTCCAGCGTTTCCGGACTGCCGTAGGCGGTGAGGAGCACCCCCCGCTCGGTCATCCGCTTACCTCCGCGCCGGCCGGTCGGGTGGTGTGCACGAACTCGACGAGCATGCGCAGGGTGTCCTGAGGCGTGTCGGGGAGCACGCCGTGGCCGAGGTTGAAGATGTGGCCGGGCCGCCCCGCCGCCTGCGCCAGCACGGCGGCCGCCTGGCCGCGGACCACTTCCGGGGGCGCCAGCAGCACGGAGGGATCGAGGTTGCCCTGGATCGCGCGGTCCCCGATCTGGTCCCACGCCGCGTCCAGCCCGATCCGCCAGTCCACACCGATGACGTCCCCGCCGGCGGCGGCCATCTCGCGCAGCAGCCCCGCGGTGCCGGTGCCGAAGTGGATGGTGACCACGTCCAGCGGCCGCAGCGCTTCGAAGAGGCGGCGCATGTACGGGGCGACGGCGGCGCGGTAGTCGGTTGGGCTGAGGCACCCCACCCAGCTGTCGAAGAGCTGCACCGCCTGCGCCCCCGCAGCGACCTGAGCGCGGAGATAGGCGATGGCGGCGTCGGTGAGGCGGTGCATCAGGCTATCCCAGAGCTCCGGCGCGGCGCGCAGCATCGTCTTCGTGGCCAGGAAGTCGCGGGACGGTCCACCCTCGATGAGGTAGCTGGCCAGGGTGAAAGGCGCGCCGGCAAACCCGATCAGCGGCACCGGGGACGCCGCGCGGATCAGGCGAACGGCGTCCAGCACGGCCTCGATCGTCGCCTCCGGCTCGAACGGGCGCACCGCGGCCACGTCCGATGCCGTGCGCACGGGCCGGTGCACGCGGGGCCCGTCGCCGTCGTGCAGCGTGAACGCCACCCCCATGCCCAGCAACGGCAGGGTGATGTCGGCGAAGAGAATCGCGGCGTCCACGCCGAGCTGCTCGACGGGGCGCAGCGTCACCTCCGCGACGAGGTCGCTGTGCGCGCAGATCTCGAGCAGCGTGTAGCGCTCGCGCAGGGCGCGGTACTCGGGCTGCGAGCGGCCGGCCTGGCGCATGAACCACACCGGGGTTCGATCCACCATCTGGCGGCGGCAGGCGCGCAGGAACCGGCTCACGCCGCCGCCCCCACGGGCGGCCGCTGCCCGGCCGGCGCGTACGCGCAGAGCGGATCGCTTCCCAGGAAGTCGCCGCTGGCGGCGTAGGCGCGGGCGCGCGACCCCCCGCACAGCTCTCGGAACTCGCAGCGCCCGCACTTCCCCCGCAGCCGGCCCGGATCCCGCAGCGCCACGAAGACCTCGTGCGAGCGGTACAGCTCGACCGGAGACCGCTCCCGCACGTTTCCCACGACCACCGGGAGGAAGCCGGCCGGCGTGACCTCCCCGCGGTGCGAGATGAACATCACCCCGTTGCCGTCGCGGATGCCGAAGCCGCGGCCGATCGCCGTGCGGCGGATGGCCGCGCCCGTCATCCCCCGCTCCGTCATCAGCCCCAGCGCGACGCGCCGGAAGTGCGGGGCCTCGGTCGCGGCGATGGCGAACGGCGCCTCCATCGCGCGCTCCGCCAGCCAGCGCATCACGACCTCCGCCTCCAGCGGCGCGAGCTCGGGCAGCGCGGTCCCCCGCCCGATGGGGATCAGGAAGAACAGGCTCCAGCGCATGATGTCCAATGTGCGCGCCAGGGCGTACATCGCCGGCAAATCGGTCACCGAATCGGCGGTGACGAGGGTGTTGAGCTGCAGCATCACCCCCACTTCCCGCGCCCAGCGGGCGGCGCGGAGGGTCGTCTCGTACGTCCCCGCCACGCCCCGGAACGCGTCGTGACGGGCCGCGGTGGCTCCGTCGAGGCTCAGCGACATGCTCAACATTCCGGCCTCGCGCAGGGCCGCGATCACCTCCCGGGTCAGGTTCGCCGTGGCACTGGGCGCCAGCGAGATCGCCAGCCCCAGGCGCGTTCCCTCCCGGACGATCTGGAGGAGATCGGGACGCTGCAGGGGATCGCCCCCCGTGCAGACGAGGTGGGGCGCCGGGTCGCCGAACTCGCGCAGCTGCGCCAGCATCCGCAGCGCTTCGTCGGTGCGCAGCTCCCCGGGATCGCGGTGCGGGATGGCCTCGGCCCGGCAATGGCGGCAGGCCAGCGCGCAGGCGCGGGTCATCTCCCAGTAGATCATGCGCGGCGCACGGTCGAACCGGTAGGCGCCACCGGCGCCGCGGGACCGAGGCCGCCTCGCTGTGTCGTCGCTCATCCCAGCAGCTCCAGGGCGTCGTCCAGGGCGTGGTGGATCGCGGTCAGGATGGGCTGATCGCGCAGGGTGTACGGCCGGGCGTCGGTCTCGCGCAGCGCTGTGACGAGATCCTGGAACGCCGCCAGATCGTCGGTCTCGTAGGCGACAATGAACTCCTGATCGTCGAGGCCGGTGGAGTAGGCCAGCAGCTGGCGGACCTGGGGGAAGTCGTGGCCGACGCGGATGTGCTCGTTCATCATCCCCTGGCGAGCCTCGCGGCCGAGCTGGTACCACGCCGCCGTCTTCGTGAAGGGATAGACGACGAGGTAGCGCGCCCGCTCGCCGCTGATCAGCGCTTGCTCCTGCGCGCCGGGCTTCTTCACGTAGCGCGAGGCCCGCAGCAGGCCGGTGAAGGCATGGGCGATCGTCGCATACCGGCCCACGCCGCTGCGCAGCAGCTGCGCGGCGCTGTCCAGCAGATCGTCCAGGGTCGGCGCTGTGCGCACGAGGACGAGCTCGGCGTCGGCCCGCAGCCCCAGTGTCGAGTAGGCCAGCGTGGCGACGGCGGCGTGCTGCCGGATGGCGCGGGCGAAGGCCTCGCGGTCCGCCCGCCGCTCCTCCGCGGGCAGCCGACGCCAGGCGGGATCCACCCGCAGCGCCAGGACCTGCAGCACCGCGCGCTCGCCTACCGCGCCAGCCATGCCGCCGCCTCCTTCGCGTGGTAGGTGATGAGCAGATCCGCGCCGGCGCGACGCAGCGCGGTGAGGATCTCCAGCACCGCGCCCCGCTCGTCCAGCCAGCCCGCCTGTGCCGCCGCTTTCACCATCGCGTACTCGCCGCTGACGTTGTAGGCGGCCAGCGGCACCGGCACGGCGGGACGGGCGGCGCGGATCACATCGAGATAGGCCAGCGCCGGTTTGACCATCACCACGTCGGCGCCCTCTTCGAGGTCGAGGGCGATCTCCCGCAGCGCCTCGCGCGCGTTGGGCGGATCCATCTGGTAGCCGCGCCGGTCGCCGAACTGCGGCGCGGAGCCGGCGGCGTCGCGGAACGGCCCGTAGAACACGGAGGCGAACTTGGCGGAGTAGCCCATCACCGCCGTCTGGGCGTACCCGGCCTCGTCGAGGGCGCCGCGGATCGCCGCCACCTGACCGTCCATCATCGCGCTCGGCGCCACCATGCCCGCGCCAGCCGCCGCCTGCGAGACCGCTGTCCGGGCGAGGAGGGTCAGCGTCGCGTCGTTGTCCACCTCCTCGCCGCGCAGCACACCGCAGTGCCCGTGTGACGTGTACTCGCACAGGCAGACATCGGTGATCAGCAGCAGGTCGGGGTGGCTGCGGGCGAGCGCCCGCACGGCGCGCTGCACGATGCCGTTGTCATCGTAGGCCCCGCGGCCTTCGGGGTCCTTGTCCTCGGGGATGCCGAAGAGCAGCACGGCGCGGATACCCAGGGCGGCGAGGGCGTCGGCCTCCCGCGAGAGCTCGTCGACCGAGAGCCGGACCTGGCCGGGCAGCGCGGGGATCGGCTCGCGCACGGCGCGGCCGGGCCGGACGAAGAGCGGATAGATCAGCATCTCCGGGTGCAGGCGCGTCTCGCGGACCATGGCGCGCACCGTGGCGGTGGCCCGCAGCCTCCGCGGCCGCCGGCGCACCGCGCTACTCGTTTGAGAAGCCAGCATGCGTCCCCCTCCTCTCGGCCAGGGCGGCGGCGATCCCCTCGGCGGTGTGCGACTGCGCGACGATCCCCGCCCGCAGGCCCGCCTGCGCCAGGGCCCGCGCCGTGACCGGCCCGATCGCGACAAGCAGTAGCCGAGACAGCGCCGCCGTCCAGCCCGTTTCGCTGGCCAGCTTCACCAGGCCGCGAACCGTCGAAGCGCTGGTGAAGACGACGGCCTCCGCGCCCTGGCGCATCGCCTGATCCAGGCGGGCGCGCGACCCGGGCGGCGCTTCGACCGTGCGGTAGGCCACCACGTCCACGACCTCGATGCCCCGCGCGCGCAGCCTGCGTGTCGGGAGCTCCGAAGCCGCTGCCGCCCGCACCCGCAGCACCCGCTGGCCCGCCTCAGCGGGCATCTCGTCGGCTACCGCCACGCTGAGGAAGCGGGACGGCACCCAGGCGCCGGGGTACCCCCGCGCGGCAAGGGCGTCCGCCGTCCCGGGGCCGATCGCCGCCAGCCGCCCCGGCAGCGGCGCCGCGGGCGCTACCACCGCCCGGCGGTCGAACAACGCCTCCACCCCGTTCCGGCTGGTGAAGAGCGCCCAATCGAAGCGCGGGAGGTCCCGGATCGCACGGTCCAGGGCGTCGAACGACGCCGGGGGCTCGATGGCGATCGCCGGCACCGCCACCGGCTCGTACCCGAGGGCGCGGAGCTGTTGCGCCAGGGCGTCGCCCTGCCCTTCCGGACGGGTGATGATGATCCGGCGCACCGTCACCGCGCTCCCCTGGCAGCCACGAGGGTGTCCGCTCCCTGCTCCAGCAGCCACTCCGCCAGGCCGCGCCCGATCGCCTCCGCCTCGTCCGCCGGGCCCTGGCGCTCTCCGCGGATCACCCGCTGGCCGTCAGGCGCGGCAACGGCGGCCCGCAGGCGCAGACCGTCGGCGCCTTGGTCCGCGTACGCCCCGGCGGGCAGACGACAGCCGCCCTCCAGACGAGCGAGGAAGGCGCGCTCGGCGTCAACCGCCCGCAGGCTGCTCGGATCGCTCACCGCGGCGGCCACGCGCCGCGCCTCCTCATCGTTGGCCCGGACCTGGATCGCCAGCGCGCCCTGGCCGGGCGATGGGAGCATGATCTCGAACGGCAGCCACTCGGTGACGCGGTCGTGCAGCCCCAGGCGGCGCAGTCCCGCGCCGGCCAGGCAGACCGCGTCGACCTCGCCGTCCTCCATCCGGCGCAACCGCGTCTCCACGTTCCCGCGCAGCGGCACGACGACGAGGTCCGGCCGGCACGCCCGCAGGAAGGCGGCGCGCCGCGGGCTGCTCGTGCCCACGCGCGCCCCCCGCGGCAGTTCGGCGAGCGACCGGCCGCCGCGCGAGACGAGCACGTCGCGCGGATCTTCGCGCCTCGGCACGGCGCAGACCGCCAGGCCGGGCGTGGCAGTCGTCGGTAGATCCTTCATGCTGTGCACCGCGACGTCGATGCGCTCCTCGAGCAGCGCGACCTCCAGCTCCTTCACGAAGAAGCCCACCCCGGGCAGGGCCTCGAACGGCGCGTCGGGCCGCCGGTCGGCCGCTGTGCGGATGGTCTCGATCGCGACGACCAGTCCGGGATGCGCCGCGCGCAGCGCGCCAGCCACGGCCTCCGTCTGGGCCACCGCCAGCGCGCTCCCCCGCGTCCCGAGCCGCAGCGGCCGGCTCATGTCGCCGCCTTGAACGCGTCGCGCGCGGCGGCCACCGTTCGGGCGATGTCGGCGTCGCTGTGCGCCAGGGAGACGAACCAGGCCTCGAACTGGGAGGGCGGCAGCAGGATCCCCGCCTGCAGCATCGCCCGGAAGAAGCGGGCGAACGCCTGGCTGTCCGCGCGCGATGCCTGCGCGTAGTCGCGCGGCGGATCGGGCGTGAAGAACACGGTGAGGAGCGACCCCACCCGGGTG
>DATLZI010000218.1:0-2201 GCA_035574075.1 bacterium
CCCCGCGCGACGAGGCCGCCAAATGGAATCTGGAACTGGCGCTGCGGCTGTCGAGCAAGAGTAACGCCAGCATTCCGACCCCGCCGTCGAGCTCGGGCGGTGGAGGTGCGGACCAGCCGCCGCCCGAGGAGTCCGGGCTCAGCCGGTCTCAGGCGGAGGCCATTCTGGCGTCGATTGCCGCGGAGGAGCGAGAGACGCGCCGCGCCGGTGCACGACGCAACGCGGGTCGCGATCCACAGGGGAAGAAGAACTGGTGACCGTCGTCGGGCTGATCACGATGCTGGCGGTGCAACAACCGCAGGTGACTGCCCGGGTTGACCGGACCGCCGTGGCGGCCGGCGACACAATCGTGTTCACGATTCGCGTGGAGGCCGGCGGTGGCGAGGCGGTGAGGATCGAAGATCCATCGCACGCCGGGCTGCTCCTTGCCGGGGCGCGCGAGAACTCGGCGGTCGAGATCGCGGGTGAGGAGCGCCGGCGAGTGACCACACGGGAGCTTCGCCTCGTGGCGGTGCAACCCGGCTCATGGGGGATCGGCGCGGCTCGGGTGATTCAGGGCGCGTCGGTTGTCACCACGACGCCGCTGACCATTGTCGTGTCGGGTGATCCAGCGAGCGCGCCGTTGTCGGCGGAGTCGTTGCGCCGGCTGATCGACGCCGCGCCGCCGCCCGCCACGCAGAACGAAGTCGCGGTCACGCTGGCGGTGGAGCCGACAACGGTCACGCTGGGGCAGCAGGTGGATCTCCTCGCCCTCGCGTGGTTCCCCCGGGAGATCCGGACCAGAATGCGTACGCCGGCCACGTTCGAGAACCCCCGCGCCGGGGGCGTGTGGTCGTATCGGCACGCGTTGCCCGCCGGCGTGATCGCCACGCGGCGCGTCGGTGGAACGACCTACGACCTGTTCGCCCAGCACGAGACCCTCTTCCCGCTGCGCGAAGGCCCGCTCGTGCTGGGGCCGGCGATTCTCTCCTACAGCTTCCCGCTGACCTTCTCCTTTCTCAGCCGTGAAGTGCGGCATGAACTGCAGAGCGACAGCGTGCTAATCCAGGTGCGCCCGCTGCCGGCGACGGGGCGGCCCAGCGGGTTCCGCGGCGTCGCGGCGTCTGGACTCACGGTGGAGCTGGCGCCGGTCACGTTCGATCTGTACACGGGTGACGCGAGGCCGTTCACCGTCACGATCTCGGGGCGGGGCAACGTGGCCCTGTGGCCTGAGCCGGAATTCCGCTGGCCCGCGGGCCTGCGCGTGTACCCCGGCGACGTGGAGGTTGCCGTCGAGCGCAGCGGCGTGGATCTCGAGGGCAGCAAGACGTTTCACTATCTCCTGGTGGCCGACTCCGCGGGCAGCTACCGCGTTCCGCCGGTGGACTACCCGTATTTCGACTGGCGCGCGGGCCGATACGTTGCGCTGCGCTCGGTCGCTCTCGATGTCAGCGCGCGCCTGAGGCCCGGGCGCAGCCTTCCCGCGATCGCAGGGCCTGCGCCGCTCGAGCGCGCGCCGTTTGTGCTTCCACTGACGTTTAGCAGTCTGCCCTGGTGGGTGTGGGGTGTCATCGCTCTACTGCCGCCGCTCCTGGCGTTGGCTCCCCGTGTCTCGTGGCCCCGCCCGCGTCCCAGATCCCCGAAGGCGCCGCCGGTCGCGACCGAGGCCCGCCCGCTGATCGAGCTGGAGCGGGCGTTCGCCGGGCGGCTGGAGCGACTGGTGCCGGACGCACGCCACCTGGGCGATGCCGCATTGATCGCAGCGCTTCGTGCCGCCGGCATCGAGGCCCCGCGGGCGGCTCATGTTGCGCGCCTGCGTGACCGGCTGCGACAGGCCGTGTACGGTGGTGGCCAGGTGACGGATGCTGCCGAGCTGCTGGCCGAGGCGCGCGAGGTATTGGCCGGGCCGCTGGCCGCGCGCACGAGTGAGGCGCGGCTGCCGTCCCTGCGGGACATCGTGGTTGGTCTCGCCCTGGCGACCGTGATCCCGTGGGGCATCGGCCGGGCCCAATCGGTCACGGCGGAGCAGCTGCTCGCTGCTGGCGCGCACGCGGCCGCGGCCGACAGCTTTGCCGCGCGCGCGCTGCGCGAGCCGCGCAATCCGGGGCATTGGTATCACCTGGGCGTGGCTTGGTTCTCGCTGGGATCGCAGGAACGCGCGCGGGCGGCGTGGATTCGAGCGGCCCGCCTGGCGCCGCGAAGCGCCGCGATTCGGCGGGCCC
>DATLZI010000219.1:0-26593 GCA_035574075.1 bacterium
CGCCCCCGGCACGCTGTAGTCGTACGCCCAGCGGTGCACCTCCGGCAGCGGTCCGGGGAAGTTGCCGTGCGGGGGCGGCGAGGGCGCTTGCCACTCCAGCGTTGTGGCCTGCCAGGGATTCACTGTCGCCCGCTCGCCGCGGAAGAGGCTCCAGAGCAGGTTGGCGATGAAGATGAGCTGCGCGGCGCCGAGCATGAACGCCGCCACCGAGACGAAGGTGTTCACCGGCCATACCCCGCGCAGGTACTCGTACATCTGCCAGGAGTAGATCCGGCGCATCATCCCGGCGATGCCCAGGAAGTGCATCGGGAAGAAGGTCAGGTAGATGCCGATGAAGGTCAGCCAGAAGTGCCAGCGCCCCCAGCGTTCGCTCATGAACCGTCCGAACATCTTCGGGAACCAGTAGTACGTGCCGGCGAAGATACCGAACAGCGAGGCCGAGGCCATCACGAAGTGGAAGTGCGCGACGACGAAGAAGGTGTCCTGGACGTAGGTGTCGATCGGCGGCGAGCCGAGGAAGATCCCGGTCAGCCCGCCGGTGACGAACAGCGAGACGAAGCCGATGGCGAAGAGCATCGGCGTGTTGAAGCGCAGCTTCCCGCCCCAAAGCGTGGCCAGCCAGTTGAACGTCTTCACCGCCGAGGGCACGGCGATGGCCAGGGTGGTAACCATGAAGGCCATGCCGACCAGGGGGTGCATCCCGCTGACGAACATGTGGTGCCCCCAGACGATGAAGCTGAGGAAGCCGATCGCCGCCAGCGAGGCGACCATGAAGGGGTAGCCGAAGATCGGTTTGCGCGCGTTGTTCGCCAGGATCTCCGAGGTGATGGCCATCGGCAACAGGATCACGACGTACACCTCGGGGTGGCCGAGGAACCAGAAGAGGTGCTGCCAGAGCAGGGGGCTGCCGCCGCTGTGCTGCAGGAGCTGGTTGCCGACGACCACGCCGGAGGGGATGAAGAAGCTCGTGCCCGCGGTGCGGTCGAAGAGCAGCATGATCACCGCCGCGAACAGCACGGGGAAGGAGAGCAGCATCAGGATCGCCGTGATGAAGAGGGCCCAGATCGTCAGGGGCAGGCGCATCATGGACATCCCGCGCGTGCGCAGCTGCAGGATGGTCGTGATGTAGTTCAAGGATCCGAAGAGCAGGGCGACGATCAAAATGGCCAGGCTGAGCAGCCACAGGGTCTGCCCCGCGCCAGAGCCCGGCGCGGCCTGGGGGATCGCGGACAGCGGGGGATACGCTGTCCAGCCGGCGTTCGGCGCGCCGCCGGTGACGAAGAAGGCGGCGAGCAGCACGACGATGGCCGGCGGGACCAGCCAGTAGGAGAGCATGTTCAGGAAGGGGAAGGCCATGTCCCGCGCCCCGATCTGTAGCGGGATGAGGAAGTTGCCGAAGCCGCCGGACAGCGCCGTGGTCAGGACGAAGAAGATCATGATCGTGCCGTGCATCGTCACCACGGCGAGGTAGAAGTCGGGCTTGATCTGGTTGTTGGCGAAGCCTCCCGGGAAGAGCCACTGCGCCCAGTAGAACTTGGCCGTGGGGAAGCCCAGCTGCATCCGGATCAGCATCGCCAGGAAGCCGCCGATCACGGCCATGAGCAGCGAGGTGAAGAGGTACTGGATGCCGATGACTTTGTGGTCCAGGCTGAAGACGTAGCGTCGCCAGAAGCTCATCGGCTGGTGCTCCGTCGGCGCCTCGTGGGTATCGTGCGTCACAGTCATCAGCGGCGTCCTCCCATCGCCGGCCTCATGGAGCGGCGGGGGGCTGCCCGGCCAGCCAGGCCTCGAACGCCGCCGCCGTCTCCACGACCACCCGGCCGCGCATGATGTAATGGCCGACGCCGCACAGCTCGGCGCAGGCCAGTTCGTACGTCCCGGCCCGGGTCGGCCTGAAGCTCACGTCGATCGTCATCCCCGGCACGGCGTCCTGCTTCACCCGGAACTGCGGGATGAAGAAGCTGTGCAGCACATCCTTGCTGCGCAGGCGCAGGTGCACCGGGCGGCCGGCGATGAGGTGCAGCTCGCGCACCACGACGTCGTCGGCGGCGGCCGGATCGTCGCGCACCAGGCCCAACGGATTGGTACGGGCGTTGATCGCCGCCGGATCCACCCGCCCAAAGCGGCCGTCGGCGCCGGGATAGCGGAAGACCCAGCCGAACTGCTCCGCCCGGGCCTCCACCGCCAGCGCGTCGGCGGGGGCCGGAGCGTGCAGGCGGGCCCAGACCACGCCGCCCATGGCGACGAGGGTGATCAGGATGGCCGCCGGGGCCAGGGTGTAGCTCAGCTCCAGGGCGGTGTGCTCGCGGAGGTAGACAGCGCGCGCCCGCCGCGCGCCCTGCCAGATGAAGAGGGCCAGCAGGGCGTGAACCAGGACAAAGACCAGGCCAGTCACGGCCAGCGTGGTGTAGAAGAGGCGGTCCACTTCCGTGCCCTCCGCCGTGGCCGGCGGCAACAGCCACCACCGGGACCGCGCCGCCAGCATCGAGGCCACGCCGGCGAGCATGCCGAAGAGGATGACCAGGCTCAGGGCGCGGGCGTCGCCGCGCGCCCGATCGGAGGGCGGACGCGATGGCTCGGGTATCACGTGGTATCCTCGCGGATGAAGGAGGTCTGAATCCTCCCTGATTGAACAGGAAATTTCACCACGCCGCAAGTGCCTCCTGCGAGCGCGGAGCGCGCAGAGCGCGCGGGTCCTGCGCCTCCGGAGGCAATGCGGATGCGGAACTCCGCTTCATGCGGTCAGGCCTGGATGAGACCCTTGCGGATGGCGTAGCGCACCAGCTCGGTGCGGTCGTGCAGGCCGAGCTTCTCCAGGATGTGCGCACGGTGCGTCTGCACCGTCTTGATGCTGATGAACAGCTTCTCCGCGATCTGCTGGTTGCTGAGCCCCTGGGCGATCAGGGTGAGGATCTCCTTCTCCCGCGCCGTGAGGCCGTCGTAGCGCTCGCGCTCCTCGCCGGCTTCCACGCGCTTGAGGTAGTCCTCGACGACCCGCCGCGCCACGGAGGGGTAGAGGAAGGCCTCGCCCCGCGCGGCGGCGCGGACGGCCTGGACGAGATCCTGCGCCGCGGCGCGTTTCAGCACATACCCGGCCGCCCCGGCGCGCAGCAGCTGGAAGACGTACGATTCGTCTTCGTGCATCGTCAGGGCGAGGACCTGGATCTGGGGATGCGCCGCCTTGAGGCGCTGCGTGGCCTCGATCCCGCCCACGCCCGGCATGCTGATGTCCATGATCACGACGTGGGGGCGCAGGCGCTCCACGAGGTCGAGCGCCTCCTGGCCATCGCCGGCCTCGCCTACGACCTCCACGTCCGGCTCCTTGGCGAGGATCATCCGCACGCCCTCGCGCACGATGGCGTGGTCATCGGCGACGAGCACTCTAATCTTGGCCATCGTTCTCCGCCTGCACCGGGATCACCGCCTCGACCCGCGTGCCGCCTCCTTCCCAGGAGGTGAACCGCACCGCGCCGCCGAGCAGCTCCGCCCGCTCGCGCATCCCGAGCAACCCCATCCCGCCTTCCCGCCGCGTCGTGACCTGGGCCAGGCTGAACCCCCGCCCGTCGTCGCTGATCGCCAGGCGGACCTCCTGCGGCGTGATCGCGATCTCGATCGCCGCCCGGGAAGCCTGAGCGTGCTTCAAGATGTTCGTCAGCGCTTCCTGCACGATACGGAAAACGGCGGTCTCGATGTGGTGCGGCAGCCGGTCGTCGCCGCCGCTGATGCTCATCGAGACGTGCAAGCCCTGCGGCTCGACGGTCTCCTTAACGTACCAGCGCACTGCGGCGGCCAGCCCGAGGTCGTCCAGGATCGTCGGCCGGAGGTCGTAGATCAGCCGGCGCAATTCGGCCAGCGTGTCCTCGGCGATGGCGCGCAGGCGCGCCAGCCGCTCCGGCGCCACACCCTGCGCGCCGGCCTGCTCGGCCATCTCCAGGTTGAGGATCAGCGCGGTGAGGGCCTGCCCTGCTTCGTCGTGCAGCTCGCGGGCGATACGCCGCCGCTCATCCTCCTGCGCCGTGATCAGCTTCTCCAGCAGCTTGCCGCGCAGCGCCTCTTTCTCGCGCAGTTCCTCGTAGAGCCGGGCGCGTTCCGCGGCCAGGCCGATCTGGTCGCCGATCGCCGAGAGCGTAGCCAGCTCGCGGGGCGTGAGGGTGCGGCGGGCGGGCAGGACGAGGTTCAGCACGCCGATCAGCCCGCCGCCAGCGGTGCGCAACGGCACGGTGGCATGGCGCGGCTGCGCCCATCCCGCCCGCTCCAGGCGCTGGCAGTGCACGATGTTCACGGCCTGGGTCAGGGCGCCGTCGCGCAGCAGCTGCAGGCAGCGGCAGTCCCCCTGCATCGCCGCCATGTCGGAGGCGGCCAGCGACGCGGGGAGGTGCTCGGCGGCCGCGACCTGGAACTCCCCGCCGTTGCGCAGGAAGATCCAACCGCACTCCACCCGCATCATCGCCACGATCTGCTGCAGGGCCTCGCCCAGGGCGCCGCGGGTGTCCAGCGAGCGGTTCAGCGTCTCGGCCACGGTGCGCATCGTGATCAGCTCGCGCGTGCGCTGCCAGGCCTGCTGGATGATGCCCACGCCGAAAGCCAGGGTGAAGATGCCGGAGAAGGCGGCGCCGACCGGCGCGAGCTCGGGATGCGTGCGCAGGAAGGGGTAGTCCAGGGCGTGGAGCCCGGTGAGCAGCAACCCCCAGAACAGCAGGCGCGCGCTCTGACCGAGCAGGCCCCCTTCCTGACGGTAGAGCAGCCAGGCGCTGGCGATGAAGCCCGCCCCGCCGGCGGCGGAGGCGGTGAGCGCCGCGGCGAGCCACGAGCGCGGCAGCAGCAGCGCGGCGAGCAGGGCGATGCTCCCCGCCACGGCCGTGCTCCACCACAGCGGGCGGAAGCTGTAGATCATGGCCCAGGCCGCGACGATGAAGGTGACGTGGCGCAGCGCGTACCAGGCCGGCGCCGCGCCCGCCGCCAGCAGCGCCTCGATGAAGACGTGCGCGGCGAAGAAGCCGTAGGCCAGGGCCCACCAGCCGAACAGCCGCTCGCGGCCATCCAGGTAGCGCAGGAGGAGGAAGAGGGCGACGACGAGGTGGATGCCCACGCCCACGGTCAGCGCGGCGACGAGGAGACTCATCGCCGCCAACTTCGCGCCGCGGGCGGTGGACTCCTGGACGGGGTATGATAGAAGCGGATCGATGCGACGGATCGCGGTGCTGACCAGCGGCGGCGACGCGCCGGGGATGAACGCGGCGATCCGGGCGGTGGTGCGCGCCGGCCTGGCCCAGGGCTGGGAGGTGTACGGCGTGCGCCTGGGTTACGCCGGCCTCATCGCGGGGGAGCTCTTCCCCCTGACCGCCCGCGACGTCGGGGGCATCATGCAGCAGGCCGGCACGGTGCTGCGCAGCGCCCGCGCCCCCGCGTTCATGGAGCCCGACGGTCGCCGCCGCGCGCTCGATGTGCTGGAGCGCGCCGGGGTGGACGCTCTGATCGTCATCGGCGGCAGCGGCAGCCAGGCCGGCGCCCACGCCCTCTCCCGCGAGGGGCTGGCCGTGGTGGGGATCGCGTCGACCATCGACAACGACCTGTATGGCACGGAGATGAGCATCGGCGTGGACACCGCCCTGAACATCGGCCTGGAGGCGATCGACCGGCTCAAGGCGACCGCCTCCGCGCTGCAGCGGGCGTTCCTCGTCGAGGTGATGGGGCGCGACTGCGGCTACCTGGCGCTGATGGTGGGCCTGGCCGGCGGGGCGGAAGCCGTCGTCGTGCCCGAGTTCGAGACCGACCCGGAGGTCCTGGTCGACGACCTGCGCGCGGCCTACGAGCGGGGCAAGGCGCACAGCATCGTCGTCGTCGCCGAGGGCGCGCGCTACAACGCCGAGCGTCTCTCCCGCTACTTCCAGGAGCACCGCGACCGCATCGGGTTCACCGTGCGGGCGACGATCCTCGGCCACGTGCAGCGGGGCGGCGTGCCCACGGCGTTCGACCGCCTCCTGGCCACGCGCTTCGGCGCCGCGGCGGTGGCGGAGCTGGCCGCCGGCCGGCACGGCGTGATGGTCGGCCTCTCCCGCGGCGAGATCACGACGGTGCCTCTGGCCGACGTGGTCAGCCGGCGCAAGACCCTCGATCCCCGGCTCCTGGAGCTGACGAAGGTGCTGGCGCGATGATCTCCACCGTCGGCAAGATCCGCCACCTGCAGCAGCTCGCCGACGAGCGCGGTATCCTGGCGATGTGCGCGATGGATCACCGCGGGTCACTGCTGCGGATGCTCGACCCCGACCACCCCGAGCGCGTCACGGCGGCGGCGCTGACCGCCGTCAAGCTGGAGCTGGCCGAGGCGCTCGCCCCGGTCAGCACGGCCGTCCTGCTCGACCCGATCTACGGCGCGGCCCAGGCGGTGGTCTCAGGCGCGCTGCCCGCCCGCACCGGCCTCATCGTCAGCCTGGAGGAGACCGGTTACAGCGCGGACGCCGGCGGGCGCGTCACGCGGCTGCTGCCGGAGTGGAGCGCGGCGAAGGTCAAGCGGATGGGCGCGCAGGCGGTGAAGGTCCTGCTGTATTACCGCGCCGACCATCCCACGGCCGAGCGGCAGCGGGAGGTGGTGCGGACCGTCGCCGCCGACGCGGCGGCGCTCGATCTGCCGTTCGTCCTGGAGCCGCTGGTCTACCCTCTCCCCGACGGGGAGGTGAGCGGCGCGGCGTACGCTGCGCGCAAGCCGGAGCTGGTCATCCGGGCGGCGCAGGATCTCGCCCCGCTGGGGATCGACGTTCTGAAGACCGAGTACCCGGGCGACGAGGCCGCCTGCCGGCGGCTCGATGACATCTCGCCGGTGCCGTGGGTGCTGCTCAGCGCGGGCGTCGACTTCGAGACGTTCGCGCGACAGGTCGAGGTGGCCTGCCGCGCGGGCGCCTCCGGCTTCCTGGGGGGGCGCGCCATCTGGGAGGACGGGCTGCGCATCGCTGACGCGGTGGATCGCCGCCGCTGGCTGCGCACCGTGGCCGCGGACCGGATGCGCCGCCTGCACGAGATCGCCGCCCGGTACGGCCGGCCCTGGTGGAAGAAGTACGGCGACACGCTCGACGCCGTCGCCCCCGTGGACGAGCGCTGGTACCGCGGCTACGCGGAGGGGGGCCTGCGGCCGTCCTCGGAGCTGCGGCGGTCATGAGCGGCGACGGGCGGGCGGTGCCGCGGGCGGCGCGCTGGGCGGCGTTGGTAACGGCGGTCACGCTGGGCGCCCTGCTCGTCGTGGTCGTCGTGTACCTGGTGTACGTCTACACCCTGTGGATGCGCGCGCTGCAGGCGGAGGGACCGATCAGCGCCACGCCGCCGTAGGCGCCGCCGCCCCGCCCTGCGCCAGCATCGGGCCCTCGGCGCGCCTGAGCAGCACGGCGTTCGTGGCCACGATGATCGAGGACGCGGACATCAGCAGCGCCGACCACTCCGGCCGCAGCATGATGCCACTGCGCGGGTACAGCACGCCGGCGGCGATCGGGATGGCCAGGACGTTGTAGATCGAGGCCCAGAACAGGTTCTGGCGCATCTTCCGGACAGTGGCCTTCGAGAGGAAGATGGCGCGCAGGACGTCGGCCGGATCCGAGCGCATCAGCACCACGTCGGCGGTCTCGATCGCCACATCCGTGCCGGCGCCGATGGCGATGCCGATGTCGGCCCGGGCCAGGGCCGGCGCGTCATTCACCCCGTCGCCGACCATCGCCACGAACTTCCCCTCGCGCCGCAGGGCGTCAACATACTCCGCCTTCTGGGCGGGGAGCACCTCCGCGAAGACGCGCGGGATGCCGAGCTGCCGGGCGACCGCCTCCGCGGTCGGCCGGTTGTCGCCGGTGATCATCGCCACCTCGATGCCCAACCGCCGCAACCCGGCCACGGCGCTGGCCGAGGTCGGACGCAGCGGGTCGGCGGCGGCGACGAGGCCCAGGACGCGGCTGTCGGCGGCGACGATCATCAGCGTCTTGCCCTCGGCCAGCAGGCGGTTGAGGGCCTCCTGAACGGGGCCGAGGTCCACGCCGCGCTCGCGCATCAGCCGCGCCGTCCCGACCAGGATCCGGCGTCCGGCCACCGTGGCCTGCACGCCGTGGCCGGCGAGGTTCTCGAAGGCCGTGACCTGGTCCTCGACGCGCACGCCTCGCCGCTGCGCTTCCTCGAGCACGGCGCGGCTCAGCGGATGGCCGGCGCGCAGCTCGGCGGCGGCGGCGAGGGCGATGACCTCGTCCGCGCTGACCTCGGGGGCGCTCAGCACGTCGGTGACGCGGGGCCGGCCTTCGGTGAGGGTACCGGTCTTGTCGAGGACCACCGCGGTGATGCGGGAGAGCTGTTCCAACGTGGTGGCGTTCTTGATGAGGATGTTGTGCCGGGCGCCGATGCCGGTGCCCACCGCCACGGCCGTGGGAGTGGCCAGGCCGAGGGCGTCCGGGCAAGCGATGACCACGGCGGAGATCGCGAAGGTCAGGGCGACGAGGGCGCTCTCGCCCGCCAGGCCATACCAGACCAGGAAGGTGACGATCCCCGCTCCCACCGCGAGCACGACGAGGTACTGCGCCCAGCGGTCGGCGATGCGCTGTCCGGGAGCCTTGCTGGCCTGGGCCTCCTCGACCAGCTTCACGATCTGGGCCAGGGCGGTCTGCGCCCCGACCTTCGTCGCCCGGAAGCGCACCGCGCCCGACTGATTGATGGTGCCGCCGATCACGGTGTCGCCCGGCTGCTTGGCCACGGGGATCGACTCCCCGGTGACGAGCGCCTCGTCGATCGTCGTGGCGCCGTCGACGATCTCGCCGTCCACCGGCACGCGGTCGCCCGGGCGCAGCTCGAGGAGGTCGCCGACGCGCACCTCCGCGGTCGGGATCTCCACGACCGCGCCGTCCCGGACGACGCGCGCCCGCGGGGGGACGAGGGTGAACAGCGCGCGCAGGGCCTCGCTCGTTCCCCGGCGGCTGCGCATCTCCATCCAGTGCCCGAAGAGGACGAAGGTGACCAGCATCGCCGCGGCCTCATAGAACGTCTCCCCCGCGTCCAGCACCGTGACGGCGACGCTGAAAGCGTAGGCGGCCAGCACCCCGGTGCTGATCAGCACCGACATGTTCAGGACGCGGCGGCGCAGCGCCCGCCAGGCGCCCGCGATGAAGATGGAGCCGGTCCAGAAGACCACCGGGGTGGTGAGCAGGAACAGGATCCAGTTCGCCGGCACAGGCTCCGGGAGGCGGACCCGGAGGAGGTTCATGCCGATCGGGGAGTAGAGGACGGCGGGGGCGGTCAGGGCCAGCGACCAGAAGAAGCGCCGGCGCATGTCAGCTTCCATGTGCGCCGCCATGCGCGGGTCGGCCATCTGCGCTTCGTGGTCATGGGCTTCGCCCAGCCCGTGGGCCGCCTCGTGGTGGGCGTGCTCGCCGACGCGGCGTTCGAGGTCGTACTCGAACTGCTTGGCCTCGAACCGGCAGCCGCAGGTGGTGCTCAGCACCGCTACCCCGCAGGACAGGCAGGGGGTGCCGCAGCGGCAGGCGACGGCGGCGGCGTCCGGAGGGGGTGCGGAAGGCTCCGGCGGACGTGACGGCGGCAGGTGGTGGTGGCGGTGGTCGGTGCTCACGCCGCGCGGCGGTGGCGGTCGATCCAGTAGCCCCAGGGCACGAACAGCCACGCCGCCAGGGCCGCCGCGGCGATGGCGGCGCTGTCCCGCGGCGCCGGACCCAGCAGGCTGACCGCGTAGACGAGGGCCAGCCCGAGCGCGAACGTCCACAGCGCGGCGCTGCCGATCCGGTCGGTCGGCCGCGTGGCGCGGAGGTAGATGACGAGCCCGAGCACGAACAGACCGCCCTCGAGGATCACGGCGACCGGCGGCACGTTCCACAGGCCGAGCCCGAGGCGAACGCCGCCGGGGACGATCGGCAGGTCGGGACGGTGGACCAGGAGGTCGAGGACCCAGTGGCTGACCACGACCAGGCCGAGGATCACTCCCGGCCGCGCGGCGCGTGCCCGCCTGGCGCCCAGGACGGCGAAGAGCGCGCCCCAGAGGGCGACGCCGAGCAGGCTGTGCGTGATCGGGTAGTGCTGGAAGTCCAGCGGGCTGAGCGCCGTGGCTCCGGGCTGCACGGCGACGCGCTCCACGCCGAGCAGCAGCAGGACGGGCCAGAGCAGGTCGGTCCACTGCGCGGCGAGGATTAAGGCGCCCAGGCTGATCGTCGGCGCGGCGCGCTTGGCGCCCAGCGCCACCGCGTAGTGGCCGAGGAACACTAGCGTCCTCCGGGGGTCGGATCGGCGGCGAAGGCGGCCCAGAGCCGCGCGTTCTCCCACATCGCCTCGATCCGGAAGCTGTCGTGGATCATGACGATAGGGGGTCTTCGCCGAACGCCGAAGGAAACCATCCATGCCCCAGGCGGAGATCGTGATCATCGGCGGCGGGGTGATCGGGACCAGCACCGCTTTTCAGCTGGCGCGCCGCCACGCGGGCCGTGTCATCGTCCTTGAGCGCGAGACGGTGGGCGCAGGGCCCACGGCGCGCACGATCGGGATCATCCGGCTGCACTACTCCCACGAGCCGCTCATCCGCATGGCGGCGCGCGGCCTGGAGGTCTTCCGCCGCTTCGAGGCCGTGACCGGGGCGACCGCGGACTTCGTCCCGGCGGGCTTCCTCGTGCTGGCCGATGCGTCTCAGCTCGCGGCGCTGGAGGCGAACGTTGCCCTGCAGCGGCGCCTGGGGGTGCGGACGAGCGTGCTCACGCCGGCGGAGCTGGCCCGCCTCGAGCCGCGCCTCGATCTGCACGGCATAGCCGGCGCGGCCTACGAGCCCGACGCGGGGTACGCCGACGGACACGCCGCCGCCGCCGGGTTTGCCGCCGCGGCGCGCCGCGGCGGCGTGGAGATCTGGGAGCGAACACGCGCCGAGCATCTGGTCGTCGAGCGGGGCGCCCTGCGCGCGGTGGTCACCACGCGGGGCATCGTCGAGACGGGGCGGGCGCTGCTCGCCGCCGGCGCCTGGACGCCGGCGCTGCTGGCGACGGTGGGAGCGACGCTGCCGATTCAGGCCGCCCGCGAGCAGGTCGTCCACCTCGCCCTCCCCGCAGGGTTCGGCCCGCTCCGGCTGATGATCGAGGATCTGACCCAGGGCTTCTACGTCCGGCCGGAGTCGCACGGCACGGCGCTGGCCGGTGTGCTGGAGGAGGCGCCGGAGCAGATCGTGCCGCCCGACGACTACCCCGCGGGCGTCGACCTGGCGTTCGTGGAACGGGTCGGCGCCCTGTGGGCCCGCCGCTATCCGGGCGCCGCCGACGCCGCGGTGCGCGGGGGCTATGCCAGCATCTACGACGTCACCCCGGACTGGCAGCCGGTCTTGGGCGCCATGCCGGGGGTGGAGGGCCTCTACGTCGCCGCGGGCTTCAGCGGCCACGGCTTCAAGCTCAGCCCGGCGGTGGGCGAGGCGCTGGCCGCGCTGCTGGTGGGCGACCGTCCGGAAATCGACATCGGTGCTTTCCACCCGTCGCGCTTCGCCGAGGGCCGCCTGCTCCGCGGCAAACACGCCCACGGGATCCTGGGATGATCGGGGCGCGGGCAGGATAGACCCGCCGGGCGTGGGAATCTAAAGAGCGGCATGAAATTCACCTTCGTCGGCGACCGCCGGGACCCCGTGCTGGAGCGTATGGCGGACGGCCTGCGCGCAGTCTTCACCCGGAAGGGCCACACCTTCGTCGACGATCCCGAAGACCCGGGGCTGCGCCTGGTCTTCAATTTCATCGACCCCGCGCGCCCGCGGACCTACCGCCGCAAGGCCAAGGCGGTCTTCGTCGTCTCCATCGCCCTCGTCGACCGGCGGCCGGACAACGTCCTGCGCCAGGCCTATCCGCTGCTCGTGCGGTCCCTGGCGAACCTGTGCATCTACCTCGTGCGCGACGGCGAGACGGTGCAGACCTACTTCGTGACGCTGGAGCAGGGCTACTACCCGATCCCGGCGGGCGAGGGGGACGCGTACTTCGACTACCTGTACGACCGCCTCGACCCGCTGGCCGAGTCGCAGCTCGTCATCGACAACGAGTTCCACCCCGATCTGGAACCGGCGCTCTGGGAGGGCGACGAGCTCACCCGCCAGCTGGCCGCGGCGGGGCGCCGCCTCGATGCGCTCGACCTGCTGCCTGCGCCGTTCCCGATCCAGGAGATCGTGGACGCTCGAGACCTCAGGCACATCGAGCGGCTCTACGGCATCGGCGGACTGAGCTACGGCAACCTCAGCGTGCGCAAGGACGCCCGGCGCTTCTGGATGAGCGCCAGCGGCGTAGACAAATCCAACATGCAGACCATCGGGCGCGACATCTTGATGGTCAAGGGCTTCGACGCCGAGCGCAACGTGATGCTGCTCAGCGTGCCGCCGCACGTCACCCCGCGGCGGGTGTCCGTGGACGCCATCGAGCACTGGATGATCTACACCGAGCATCCCCAGGTGGGCGCGATCGTGCACGTGCACGCCTGGATGGCGGACATCTCCTCGACGACGATCAACTACCCCTGCGGGACGATCCAGCTGGCGCAGGCGGTGGCCGACGTTGTGCGACGCGCGCCCGACCCCGGCCGAACCGTGGTCGGGCTGAAGAACCACGGCCTGACGATCACGGGACCGACGCTGGAGGACATCTTCGACCGCCTGGAGCGGGGGTTCATCCGGCAGGTCCCCATGTCTTGAAGGCCCTCACCTTCGACCCGACGATCCCCCGGTTCGTGGCCACGAAGGCGCTGGCGCGCCTGCGGCGACAGGCCGTCTGGGGTCCCCTGGCGCCGCTGCAGCTGCGGGAGGTGCCCCCGCCGCCGCTGCCCGGCCCCGACTGGGTGCGGGTGGCGGTGCGGCTGGGCGGCATTTGCGGCACCGACCTGCACACGATCCACCTGGACAGCAGTCCGGCGCTGTCCGCCCTGACCTCCTTCCCATTCGTCCTCGGGCACGAGAACGTCGGCACGGTGGCGGAAGTCGGCCGGAGCGTCGCGGAGGTGGCCGTCGGCCAGCGTGTGACGGTGGAGCCGACGCTGCCCTGCGCCGCGCGCGGCGTGCAGCCGCCTTGCGCCAGCTGCGCCGCCGGGGACTACAACCTCTGCCTGAACGTTACCGCCGGGCACCTCAGTCCGGGGCTGGTGATCGGCGGCTGCCGGGACACGGGGGGGAGCTGGGCGGCGAGCTTCGTCGCGCACCGCTCGCAGCTCTTCCCTGTGCCTGAAGCGCTCAGCGACGAGGCCGCGCTGATGGCGGAGCCGTTCGCCTGCGCCGTGCATCCCGCCGTGACCTACCCGCCCCAGGACGGCGATCGCGTTCTCGTCGTCGGCGGCGGGGTGATCGGGCAGTGCGTCGTCGCCGCCCTGCGCGCGGCCGGGAGCGGGGCGCGGATCATTGTCCTGGTGAAGCATCCGTTCCAGGGCGAGATGGCCCGTCGGCTCGGCGCCGACCACGTCGTCCGGCTGCGGCGCGGCGACGGCCACTATCCCGACCTGGCGGAGCTGCTCGGCAGCCCGCTGCTCCGGCCGATGCTCGGCAAGCGCGTTCTGCCGGGAGGCGCCGACCTGACGTTGGAGTGCGTGGGGACGGCGCGCAGCCTGGACGACGCCCTGCGGCTGACCCGTCCGGGGGGGCGGGTTATCCTCCTCGGCCTGGCCTCGATCGCCGCGCGCGTGGACTGGACCCCGGTCTGGCTGAAGGAGCTGCAGGTCACCGGCAGTTACGTCTATCGCTGGGAGCGCTGGCAGGGGCGGCGCGTGCGCACGATGGCCCTCGCCCTGGAGTGGATGGCCGCGGGGCGTGCCGACCTGGGCCGCCTGGTCACGCACCGCTTCCCGCTGGAGCGCTACCGCGAGGCGCTGGCCACGGCGATGGGGAAGGCGCAGAGCCGCGCCTTCAAGGTGGCGTTCCAGCCCGCGGCGGACTAGGGGTAGATGCCCCGGATGAGCAGGGCGTCCGCCACCCGGCGGACGGCGTAGATCAACGCCGCCGTGCGCAGATCGACCTGCCGCTCGGCGGCCAGGCGCACGACCCCCTGGAACGCCCGCACCATGATCGGCTCCAAGCGCGCGTTGATCTCCTCCTCGCTCCAGAACAGGGAGCTGAGGTCCTGCACCCACTCGAAGTAGGAGACGACGACGCCGCCGGCGTTGGCCAGGATGTCGGGGACGATCAGGACGCCGCGGTCGTTGAGAATGTCGTCGGCGTCGGGCGTGGTCGGCCCGTTCGCGCCCTCGACGATGATCGAGGCTCTGATCCGCGCGGCGTTGGCGCGGGTGATCTGGCCTTCGATCGCCGCCGGGACGAGGAGGTCGCAGGGCAGCTCGAGGAGCTCGCTGTTGGTCACGGGCTCGCTGCCGGGGAAGCCGGCGACGCGGCCGTGCTGGCGGACGTGGGCCAGCACCGCGCGGGGATCGAGGCCCTGAGGATTGTAGATCCCGCCGTAGATGTCGCTCACCGCGACGATGCGGCAGCCCTGGTCGTGGAGGAGGTAGGCGGCGACGGAGCCGACGTTGCCGAAGCCCTGCACGACGACGGAGGCCCCGGCCAGGGACAGCCCGCGATGCTTCGCCGCCTCGCGGGCGATGATCATCACGCCGCGGCCGGTGGCCTCGCGGCGGCCGGCCGAGCCGCCGATGCTCACCGGCTTGCCGGTGACGACGGCGGGGACGGAGTGCCCGCGGTGCATGCTGTAGGTGTCCATGATCCAGGCCATGATCTGCTCGTTCGTGCCCACGTCCGGGGCGGGGATGTCGCTCTGCGGGCCCATCACCACGCTGATCTCGGTGGCGAAGCGGCGGGTGAGTTTCTCCAGCTCGGTGCGGGAGAGGGCGGCAGGATCCACGGCCACGCCGCCCTTGGCGCCGCCGTAGGGCAGGTGCATGAGGGCGCACTTCCAGGTCATCCACATCGCCAGGGCGCGCACCTCGTTGAGGTCCACCTGCGGGGCGTAGCGGATGCCGCCCTTGGTCGGGCCGAGGACGGTGCTGTGGTGGACGCGGTAGCCGGTGAAGATGCGCACCGAGCCGTCGTCCATCTGCACCGGGAAGTTCACGGTGAGCTCGCGGTGGGGGAGGACCAGGTAGTCGCGGATACCGCGCTTCAGGGGCAGGTGGTCGGCGGCGCGGTTGAACTGCCGCAGGGCCATGGCCCAGGGATCCTCGTACACCGGCACGGTGATCGTCTCGGCCATCACAATGTCCTCTCGACGGTGAGCCAGGCCGGCTGGCGCACGAAGCCCAGGCGCGTGTTGATGGCCAGCATCGGCGCGTTCAGGGTGTCGTTCCAGGTCCGGATCTCCCGCTTCCCCGCCTCCCGGGCGTAGGCGATCGTGCGCAGCTTGAGGGCCAGGGCGATCCCGCGGCCGCGATAGGCCCGGCGCGTGCCGGTGATGCCCTGGTACAGGACCTGCGCCAGCTGCAGGCTGCGGAAGAGGTTGCTCTCCGCGACATAGCGGTCTTCGTGCCTGGCCAGGAAGTGCGCCTCCGGCAGGTACTCCGGGTGCTCGATGATCCGCCGGCGGTACTCCGCCAGGGTCATCGGCGTGTAGGGTTCGGGCTGCGGCACGTCGGCGGCCACCTCGCTATGCAGATCGTAGAGCATCTCGAGCCAGCGGGGCTCGGTGTCGCGCTCTGCGGCTACGGTGGCGACCGTCAGGCCCGCCAGGGCCTGCGCCGCCTCCGCCAGGAAGGGGGCGGGGTCGAACCGGCGCACGTCGAGGCGGGACTCCCACGCCCGGCGCACCTCGCGGAAGAGGCGGCGCTCGGCGAAGGCCAGGCCGCGCGGATGGGTCTCGCGGATGTTCGCCCACAGCACGAGGGGGCGGTAGGGCGCCAGCTCGGCGAGCAGGCGGTCGTACAGCGCGCCGCCGATCCCCTGCCCCTGGCGCTCGGGACGCACCTCCACGCTGAGCCAGAACTTCTGCGGGTGGTACATGTTGGGGGCGTGGTGGAACTCCGCGACGCCCACCAGCTCGCCCGCCGCTTCCGCCACGAACCGCCGAAGGTGGAGGCGCGCCCCGTCGTAGCGCGCGTCTTCATGGCGGGCCACCTCGATCGACGAGGGGTAGTCGGCGTAGACGGCGTTCCAGACGGCCAGCGCGCCCGGGTAATCGCGCTCCTCGAAAGGGCGGATGCGAAAGGCGGTGCGCACGCTCACAGAAGGTAGTTTCTCACTCCGGGCCATCCTCGCGCAAGGCAGCCCGGAGGAGGCCGCGCGGCTACAGGACGCGCGAGATCCACTCGCCGACGAAGTAGCCGATCACGGCGATCCCCAGGCCGACGATGAACATGTCCAGGCCCGAACGGAACGCCCCCCGCCCGGTGAAGATCGAGCGCGCCGCGCCCACGCCAAAGTGGGAGAGCATGCTGATCACGAACGAGGTCGCGACCGCCGCCCGACCCTGCAGCGCGAGGAAGGGCACCACCGGGATGAAGGCCCCCACGGCCGTGGCGAGGCCCGTGATCCACCCTTCGCGCAGGGGCGACATCGCGCGCGGAGTGATGCCCAGCTCCAGCTGCGTCTTCTCCGCCAGGGCGCGCTCGGGGTTGCGCATCACCTCGCGCGCAACCCGCTCCGCGGCCTCCGCCCCCAGACCCCGCGACCGGTAGAGCAGGGCCAGCTCGGCTTCCTCCAGGTCGGGCATTAGGCGCAGTTCCTCGCGCTCCACGGCGATCTCATGCACCTGTACCTCCTGCTCGCTCTTCGCCGCGAGGAAACCGCTGCTCCCCATGGAGAGGGCGTCGGCGATCAGCCCGGCCACCCCGGAGACGAGGACGATGTGGTGCGGCACGTCCGCGCCCAGCACACCCATGACCAACCCGAAGTTGGCGGTGAGGCCGTCGTTGAAGCCGTAGACGGCGTTGCGCAAGAAGCCGCCCGACTCGATGCGGTGCCAGGGCTCGCCGGACGCCCCCAGGAGCGCGCCGAGCCGCTCGGCGTGCTCGGCCGACTCCTTGGCCAGCTCCGCGGCGGCGCGGGCCGCCTCGGGCGCGTACAGGCGCGCCGCGCGCAAGTAGCCCTTCGTCTCTCGCCCCTCCTCGGCCAGCAGGAGACCGGCCAGCAGGCGCCAGCCGAAGAGGCGGCCGATCAGGATCATGATCCGCGCCCGAAGGCTGGGACGGTGCGGCGGCAGGCGCACGCCTGCTTCGCGCAGCACCGCCGCCCACCGCGCGACGTGCCGCTCCTCCACCGCGGCCAGCTCCCGATAGACCTGGGCACGGGTCTGATCCGGCTCGGCGTCGGCGATGCAGCGGTACAGATAGGCGGCGTCGCCTTCGTCCTGCCAGTGCGCGCGCCAGAGGTGGAGGGGCTGCGCGCCGCCCGCTGGGCTGTCCATGGACATCGCACACTCCTTCGCGCCGGCAGGCCGGACGCCCTGGGGCGATCCGGTCGTCGCCCTCCGACCGGCCAGGGACCGGGAGGGTGGACCCCGCCGCGCGGTTCACGTTATAATTTTGAACGGTTGTGGGCGGGTAGCGAAGCGGCCAAACGCGGCTGACTGTAGATCAGCTGGCCCTGTGCCTTCGGAGGTTCGAATCCTTCCCCGCCCACCACGGCCCGCGGGGATAGCTCAATGGTAGAGCTCCGGCCTTCCAAGCCGAGGATGCGGGTTCGATTCCCGTTCCCCGCTCCACATCGCAGAAACGCCTGCGGACGTCCCTCCCTTGCCGTGCGCTGCCGATCGCCCATCCCATCGCTGGAGTTGGGGACAGCTCGCTTGCTCCCTGGGCAGGAATCCCACGCCCTCCGTGGGCGTGCAGTTGGCTGATGGCCTCCTGCCGAGCGCCAACCGCACCACGATGCGCGAGGTGCCCCGCGGCCGGGTGAAGGGCTCTCGGAACGGAGCCAGTCCACGTTGAGGCCTTCGAGGGCTCGCCGCTCTGCCGAGCGCTTCCGCGCCGCGGAGGAGGAGATCGTGCTCGCGCAGCAGGGCGGCCAGCCTCCCGCCGCGTCGCCAGAGGAAGGCTTCATGGCGTATACTTGAGGTGCCGCGTCCCCCCCCGCTCGACGACATCCGTATGAGACCGCTCCGTCCGATCCCGGCGCTCGTCGCCGCCGCGATGCTCCTGGTGCCCGCGGCCAGCCTCGCCTGGGCGGCTCTGCCGCTCCGGATCGTGGCCCTCACCTCGCCCGTACCGCGGGGTGGCGCGGCGCGGGTCGAGGCGCACACGGCGCCGGGCGCCGTGTGCGACATCGAGGTCGTCTATCCCTCCGGGCGCAGCCGCGCCGCGCCGTTGCGCCCCCGGCGGGCCGACGGCCAGGGGCGGGTGGTATGGGTGTGGCGGGTCGGCCGGCAGGTCGCCCCGGGGAAGGCGCTGGTCACGGTGGAGTGCCTGCTCGGCGAGGATATCACCCGCGCCCGCGCCGCGTTCACGGTGCGCTGAGCCGTCGGCTCGATGTCCCTGGCGGCCGCACGCGTCTATAGGGTAGAGGCGTCGCCACGGAGAACTGACCTGACGTGAGCGCCCGGATCCTTGACGGCAAGACGCTCGCCGCCCAGGTGGAACAGGAGGTGGCGCGCGACGCGGCGGCGCTGGTGCAGCGGTACGGCGTGGCGCCGGCGCTGGCGGCGATCCTCGTCGGCGACGATCCCGCCTCGGCGATCTACGTGCGGCGCAAGGCGGAGGCCTGCGCGCGCGCCGGGGTGCGCTCGGAGACGTTCCACCTCCCGGCCACGACGAGCGAGGCGGAGCTACTCGATCTGATCCGCGACCTCAACGCCCGCGCGGACATCCATGGCATCCTGCCCCAGCAACCGATGCCGCCGCAGATCGATCCGCGCGCCGTCTTCGAGGCGCTGGACCCCCGCAAGGACGTGGACGGGCTGGGGCCGGTGAACATGGCCGCGCTGTTCATCGGGCGTCCGCAGCTCGTGCCCTGCACGCCCCAGGGGGTGATGGCCCTCCTGGCCTCCGCCGGGATCGATCCGGCCGGGCAGGAGGCTGTGGTCGTGGGGCGCAGCGTGATCGTCGGCCGGCCGATGGCCGTCCTATTGCTGAACGCCAACGCCACCGTGACCTGGTGCCACACCCGAACCGCCAACCTGGCCGCGCACACCCGGCGGGCGGACATTTTGGTCGTCGCCGCCGGGCGGGCGGGGATGATCACGGGCGCGATGGTGAAGCCCGGGGCGGCGGTCGTCGACGTCGGCATCAGCCGGCAGGGGAAGAGGCTCGTGGGCGATGTGGATTTCGCTTCCGTCGAGCCGATCGCGGGGTGGATCACGCCCGTGCCGGGCGGCGTGGGGCCGATGACGATCGCCATGCTGCTGCGCAACACCATCCTCGCCGCGGCGCAGCAGCTCCGCGCCCTGCACACGGTCTAGCCGGTGGAGCTCGCCGCCGCCCTGGCCTACGTCGACGGTCTGCTGGAGCGCGCGCGTCCCGCCGCCGGTGACGGGACGATCAAGCTCCGCCGGGCGCGCGCCCTGCTGCGCCGCCTGGGCGATCCGCACCGCGCCCAGCCCACGGTGCTGGTGGCAGGGACGAAGGGGAAGGGCTCCACGGCGGCGATGATGAGCGCCGTCCTCGGCGCCGCCGGCTACCGCGTCGGCCTGTACACCAAGCCCCACCTCGTCGATTACCGCGAACGCTTTCAGCTGAACGGCGAGCTCATCCCGCCCGAGGACCTGGCCCGCGCGGTGCAGGCGGTCGCGCCGCACGTGGAGGCGATGGCGGCCGAGCCGGACGGCGTCCCGACATATTTCGAAGTGTCGGTGGCGATCGCGTTCTCCTTCTTCGCCCGCGCGGGCGTCGACCTGGCCGTGGTCGAGGTGGGCCTGGGCGGGCGGCTCGACGCGACAAACGTCGCCGATCCGCTCCTCTCGGTGCTCACCCCGGTGAGCTTCGACCACATGGAGGTGCTGGGCACCACCCTGCGGGCGATCGCCCGCGAGAAGGCGGGCATCATCCGACCCCGCACCGCGGTGGTCAGCGCTGCCCAGGCGCCCGAAGCTCTGGCCGAGATCATCGACGTCTGCGCGCGCCTGGAAGCGCCGCTCACCCTCGTGGCCGAGCGGATGCGCGTCTCCCCCGTCGCCGCCACTCTCCACGACCAGACCTTCATCCTGGAGAGCCCCGCCCGCACCTACGGGACGCTCCGGCTGCCCCTCGTGGGTGCGCACCAGCTGACCAACGCCGCGACCGCCGTCGCCGCCCTTGAGGCGCTGGCCGATCGCGGGTTCCCTGCGGCGGTCGGCGCGGTGCGCCAGGGGCTGGCAGCGCTGCGCTGGCCGGCCCGGGTCGAGGTGGTGCACGAGCGGCCGTACGTCGTGGTCGACGTGGCGCACAACCCGGCCTCGCTGGCCGCCCTGCGGCAGGCGCTGGAGGCGCTCGTCCCCGGCCGCCGCATCATCCTCGTCTTCGGCATGGTGGCCACGCACGACCACCGCGCCGGCACGAGTCTCATCGCGCCGCTGGCCGAGGTGGTGATCGCCACCACGCCGCACCATGCCCGTCCGCTGCCGGCTGCGGTGCTGGCCGCCGAGGCCGCCCGCTACGCGCCGCGCGTCGAGGTCGTCGAGGATCGCCACGTCGCGCTGGACCGGGCGCTGGCGATGGCCGGGCCCGAGGATGTCGTCGTCGTCACCGGCTCGTTCTTCCTCGTCGGGGAGGCGCGGCAGGCCCTGTACAGGAACGGTCGCGCGCCGGCGAGAAGCCAGGGATGACCCGGAGGACGCGATGTGGCTTGACCTGATCCTGGACGACATCCTCGCCACGCGCCCGGCCGACCGCTACGTCGTGAACGACGCGAAGAGCCCGTCGGGACCGATCCACGTCGGCTCGCTGCGCGGCGTCATCCTGCACGATTGCGTGGCCCGCGGGCTGCGGGAGCGCGGTCGTTCGACAACGTTCCTCTACGGCTTCGACGATTACGATCCCCTCGACGCGCTGCCGCCCGGGGCGCCCGAGGCCTTCCAGGCGCACCTCGGCCGACCGCTGTCCGAGGTGCCGTCGCCCGACGGTGGGGAGCGCAGTTTCGCCCGGACCTACGGCCTGGCCTTCGCCGACGTCTTCCGCCGGCTGGGGGCGCAACCGGAGGTCTACTGGACGAGCGAGCTGTACAAGGCCGGTCGGTTCAACGAGGCGATCCGCCTGGCGCTCGACCGGGCCGAGGAGTTCATCCGCGTGGACCGGGAGATCAGCGGCAGCCGCAAGGCCGAGCGGCATCCGGTGCAGCCGCTGTGCGAGCGCTGCGGTCGGATCGGCACGACCGTTGTCACGGGGTGGGACGGGCGCACCGTGGCCTACGAGTGCCGGCCGGACAAGGTGGCCTGGGCGCGGGGCTGCGGGCACATCGGCCGGCGGTCGCCCTTCGACGGCGGGAGCAAGCTGCAGTACAAGGTGGAGTGGGCCGCGAAGTGGTGGATCCTCGACGTATCGGTGGAGGGCGCCGGCAAAGACCACATGACCAAGGGCGGCAGCCACGACGTGGCGGCGGCGATGTGCGAGCGCCTCTTTGGCCGCCGGGCCCCGTACCCCATCGCCTACGAGTGGTTCCTCGTCGGCGGGCGCAAGATGAGCACGAGCAAGGGGGTCGGGGTGGCCGCCGCGGAGCTGGTCGAGATCCTCCGCCCGGAGCTGGCCCGTTTCCTGATGGTGCGGCCGCACTACCGCCAGCAGATCAACTTCGATCCCGCGGGCGAGACGATCCCCATGCTCTACGACGAATACGACCGCGCCGCGGCGGCGTACTTTGGCGAGGCCGAGGCGCGCACGCCGGCGGAAGCCGATCTGGTGCGCGACTACGCGCGCACCTTCCACTTCTCCCTGATCGCCGGCCCGCCGCCGCGCGCCTGGCGGATGCGTTTCGCCAAGGTCGCCTACCTGATGCAGATGCCGACGGTGGACATCGAAGCCGTAGCGGCGGCGGAGAAGGGGAGCCCGCTCACCTCCGCCGACCGGGAGGAGCTGCGCGCCCGGATGGCTGACGCCCGGCGCTGGCTGGGCACGTACGCGCCGGAGCACTATCGCTTCCAGGTGCAGCCAACCCTCCCCGCGGTGCAGCTCAGCCCGGCCCAACGGGTGTTCCTGACCCGCCTCGCCGCGGCGATCCGCGAGCGGCCGCAGTGGACGGGCGAGGCGCTGCACGAGCGCATCCACGCGCTGAAGAACGAGCTGGGCCTTCCTCCCACGGATGCCTTCGGCGCCATCTACCTGGTCTTCCTCGGCAAGCGGTCGGGACCCCAGGCGGGCTGGTTCCTGGCCGCGCTGGACCGCGCCTTTGTCCTGGCCCGCCTGGACGAGGTGGCCCACGAGGTGCGGGCGTGAGCGAACCGGTGGTCGTGCTGGTCTTCGCCAAGCTGGAAGCCCATCACATCGCGCAGATCGAGGGCGTCGATCCGCGCCTGCGCGTGGTCACGGCCACCGATCTGGGCCGGGCGCTGGAGCTCGCGCCGCGGGCCGAGATCATGGTCGGCTGGAACATCCCCCGCGAGGCGGTGCAGCGCGCCCCCCGCCTGCGCTGGATCCACTCCACGGCGGCAGGGGTGGACCAGTTGTTGCACCCCGAGGTCCTCGCCGGGGAGATCGCCGTGACCACCAGCAGCGGCATCCATCAGCCGCTGACCGAGCATGTCTTCGCGCTGATGCTCGCCCTGACGCGGCGACTGCACGTGGCCATCCGCAACCAGACCCTGCGGCGCTGGGAGCGACGCGAGGCGGTCGGCGACGAGGTGCGGGGCAAGACGCTGGGCGTCCTGGGGCTGGGCACGATCGGTACCGAGATCGCCGAGAAGGCGCGCGTCTTCGGCATGCGGGTTATCGGCACGAAGCGCACCCCGACCGCGGTGCCGCACGTCGACCGCGTCTACCCCCCGGAGGGGCTGGACGAGGTGCTGGCCGCCAGCGACGTGGTCGTCATCGCCCTGCCGCTGACCCCGCAGACGCGCGGACTCATCGGGGAGCGGGAGCTGCGCGCCATGAAACGCACCGCGCTGCTCATCAACATCGGTCGGGGTCCGATCGTTGACGAGGCGGCGCTGGTGCGGGCGCTGCGCGAGGGGTGGATCGGCGGAGCGGGCCTGGACGTCTTCGAGCGCGAGCCCCTGCCCGCGGACAGCCCGCTGTGGGGCCTGGAGCAGGTGATCATCACCCCGCACGTCTCCGGCGCCTGGCCCGGCTACCTCGACGCCGCGGTGCCGCTGCTGTGCGAGAACCTGCGGCGGTACCTGGCGGGGCAGACGTTGCGCAACCTGGTCGACAAGGCACGCGGCTACTAGTAGCATGAGGGGCAGAGTCCCCCGCGACGTGAGGAGGCTGGGCTGTGAAGCCAACCCCTGCTGAGCGCATCCGCAACGTCGCCGTCATCGGTCACGGCGGCACGGGGAAGACCTCGCTGGTCGAGGCGATGCTCTTCCGCGCCGGGGCGGTGGACCGGCTCGGGCGCGTCGATGACGGCACGGCGACGACCGACTTCGACCCTGAGGAGCAGCGCCGCAAGCACACAATCAACGCCGCGCTCGCCCCGCTGGAGTGGAAGGACCACAAGGTGAACCTCATCGACACGCCGGGCTATCCGGACTTCGTGGGCGAGGTCGTCGGCGCGCTGCGCGTCGTGGAGGGGGCGATCGTCGTCGTCGACGCCGTGGCCGGGGTTCAGGTGCAGACCGAAGTGGCCTGGAAGTACGCCGACGCCGCCGGCGTCAGCCGTCTCGTCGTCGTCAACCGCCTGGACCGCGAGAACGCCCGCTTCGACGCCGCCTTGCAGTCGCTGCGCGACCGCTTCGGCACGAAGGTCGCCCCGATCCAGGTGCCGATCGGCGCGGAGGCGTCGTTCGCCGGCGTCGTCGATCTGCTGGAGATGAAGGCCTACACCTTCGCGAACGGCGACGTGACCGCCGGGGAGATCCCCGCCGCGCTGCGGGCGGCGGCGGCGGCGGCCCGCGAGAAGTTGGTCGAGGCGGCGGCCGAGACGGACGATGCCCTGACGGAGCGGTACCTCGAGTCGGGCGAGCTCTCCCAGGAGGAACTGATCCACGGGCTGCACGCCGGCGTGAAGGCGGGCACCCTCGTCCCGGTGCTCTGCGCCGCCGGCACGCGGCTGATCGGAGCGCCGATGATCCTGGACGCCGTTGTCGCCCTGCTGCCGGGACCGCTGGAGCGCCCGGCGATCACGGCCACCGACGCGCGCGGCCAGACGGTGCGCCTCGAGCCGAAGGCCGACGGGCCGCTGGCCGCTCTCGTCTTCAAGACCGTCGCCGACCCCTACGTCGGGAAGCTGTCCTACTTTCGGGTCTACAGCGGGACCCTGCGCTCCGATCTCCCCGTGGTCAACGCCACGAAGGGCAAGCCGGAGCGCATCGGCCAGGTCTACTTCGTGCGCGGCAAGCACCAGGAGGCCACGGCCCAGGTGCCCGCCGGCGACATCGGCGCGGTGGCGAAGCTGGCCGAGACTGGCACCGGCGATACGCTCTCCGCGAAGGATCCGCTCCTCGTCCTGCCGCCGATCGCCTTTCCGCAGCCCGCCATCTCCATGGCCATCGAGCCGAAGAGCAAGGGGGACGAGGACAAGATGGGCACGGCGCTGCAGCGCCTGGCGGAGGAGGACCCCACCTTCCGCGTGCAGCGCTCCACGGAGCTGAAGCAGACGGTGATCTCGGGGATGGGCGAGTCCCACCTCGAGATCATGGCCGAGCGATTGCGCCGCAAGTTCCAGGTGGATGTCGTCCTCCATCCACCGCGGGTGCCCTACCGGGAAACGATCCGGAAGAAGGCCCGGGCGCAGGGCCGCTACGTCAAGCAGACCGGCGGGCGCGGACAGTACGGGGTTTGCTTCCTGGAGCTGGAGCCGCTGCCCCGCGGGACGGGCTTCGAGTTCGTGGACAAGATCGTCGGCGCGGCGATCCCCAACCAGTTCATCCCCTCCGTGGAGAAGGGCGTCCGCAAGACGCTGGAGGAAGGGGTGCTGGCTGGCTATCCCGTCGTGGACGTCCGCGTCACCCTCTACGACGGCAAGTACCACGACGTCGACTCCTCCGACATCGCTTTCCAGATCGCGGCGTCGATGGCCTTCAAGGAAGCGGCGATGGAGGCCGGGGTGGTGCTGCTGGAGCCGATCGTCACCCTGCGCGTGCGGGTGCCGGAGGAGCAGATGGGCGACATCATCGGCGACCTCAACGCCAAGCGCGGCCGCATCCAGGGGATGGAGCCGCAGGGCGACGGCACGACGGTGGTCGTGGCGCAGGTCCCTCAGGCTGAACTCCTGCGCTACGCTTCGGACCTGCGCTCGATGACCGGCGGCCGCGGCACGTTCGAGATGGCGTTCTCGCATTACGAGGAAGTGCCCCCGCCGGTGGCGGAGAAGGTCGTCGCCGCGGCGAAGCAGCAGAAGACCGAGGCCGCGGCCCGCTAACCGCGACCCCCAGCGGACGGGCCGGGAATACCCCCCTCCGCCGCGCCGTTCGGCAGGAGGCTCGGGGGGCCCGCCGAACCTGTCTCAAGGCCACAGTCGTGGAGGGCCTTATCTCGCGGAGATAGGGCCCTCTGCGCTTCCCCGGAGGGCTCATGCGCGGCTATCTGCCGGCCGATATCAAAGATGAGATCCGCCGCCGGGTGGACCTGGTCGACCTGGTGGCCGGCCACGTCACCCTGAAGAAGGCGGGGCGCTACTACAAGGGCCTCTGTCCGTTCCATCAGGAGAAGACCCCCTCGTTCTACGTGGACCGGGAGAAGGGGCTGTGGCACTGCTACGGGTGCCAGCGGGGGGGTGATGTCTTTTCCTTCGTGATGGAGACTGGCAATCTGGCGTTCGGCGAGGCGGTAGAGGTGCTGGCCCGGCGGGCCGGCGTGGCGGTGGAGCGCTCGCCAGAGGCCGCCCGGCAGGCCACCGAGCGGGACCGGCTGTACCGCGCCCTGGAGGCGGCGGCGGCGTTCTACCAGGAGGTCCTGGCCCACCCCCTGAAGGGGAAGGCGGCGCGGGCGTACATGGAGCGCCGCGGGATTGACGCTCCCACGGCCCAGCGGTTCCGTCTGGGGGCCGCCCCCCATGCCTGGGACGAGCTCCTCCGGGCACTGGGGAACAACGGCTACCCGCCAGCGTTGTTGGAGAAGGCGGGGTTGGTCCAGCTGCGTCCGTCGGGGGATGGGTACTACGACCTCTTCCGCCACCGTCTGATGTTCCCGATCGTCGACCTGCAGGATCGGGTGGTGGCCTTCGGCGGCCGGGCGCTGGACGACGGCGAGCCGAAGTACCTCAACTCGCGCGAGACGGCGGTCTTCGCCAAGGGGCGCACGCTGTACGCGCTGAGCTGGGCGCGGGAGGAGATCCGGCGGCAGGACGAGGTCGTCGTCGTCGAGGGCAACATGGACGCGCTGACCTGCCACCAGTACGGGATCACCAACGCCGTGGCCTCGCTGGGCACCGCGCTCACCAGCGACCAGGTGCTGGCGATGAAGCGCCTTGCCGGTCGCGCCGTGCTGGTCTACGACGCCGACGCGGCGGGGCAGGCGGCGATGGAGCGGGCGATGGCGTTGTTCGAGGAAGCCGACCTGCCGGTGCGGGTGGCCGTCCTGCCGGCGGGCGACCCGGACGAGTTCCTGCGGCGCGAGGGTGCGGAGGCCTTTCGCCGGCTCCTGGCGCGGGCGCTGCCGGTGTTCGAGTACCAGTTGGCGCTGGTCGCCGCCC
>DATLZI010000220.1:0-23932 GCA_035574075.1 bacterium
CCCGGAGAGCACCGGGCCGGCCAGCGGCGACTCGACGCTTTCCCCTGCGGATCCGACAGCCGGCGGGTCCGGCGCCGCCGTGGCGCCAGCGGAGACCACGGGCGCCGGCCGCTCGCCAGACCTGAACACGGCGACCACCCAGGCTGCCCCGGCCTCGGCTCCCCCCGCGGCGGCGACGGCCGACCAGAGACCGGCGATCAGCGCGCCGGTCCCAGCGCTTCCCACCCCCGCCGCGGTGCCGCCCACCTACCGGGTGCAGGTAGGCGCCTTCCGGCGGCAGATCAACGTGGACGAGGTTGTGCTGCGTCTTCGCGCCGACGGATACCGGCCCGTGGTGCGGCGGGCGGGCGACCTGCAGATCGTCTCCGTGGGCTCCTTCACCAGCCGGGCGGCCGCGCAGCGCCTGGCGGCGGAGCTCCGGGCCAAGCGCTACGACGCCCTCGTCGTCCCATAGCCGGGGCTGCATGGCTGTGCTATACTTCGGGCTGTTGTGACGGGCCCAAGCAGAAGCCATCCGCTTCTCACCGGCCGGGGACGTTCGCCCGCGCCGGTTGACACCGACAGACGCTGAGCAATGCTGCCGGGGATGGCGTATGCCGCCCCGGTTTTTGCATCTGTGAGAGGAGGAACACAGTATCGCCCCTGAGCCACGCGTGAACGAGCGGATCCGAGCACGGGAGATCCGCGTGATCGGCCCGTCCGGCGAGCAGCTGGGCGTGATGAGCGTGCGCGACGCGCTGCAGCGCGCACAGGAGGCCGCCCTCGACCTGGTCGAGGTCTCGCCGACGGCGCAGCCCCCCGTGGCGCGGATCATGGACTACGGCAAGTACAAGTACGAGATGAGCAAGAAGAGCCGCGGCGCGCACCACCGCGGGGGCGACCTGAAGGGCATGCGCTTCTCGCCGAAGATCGGCGAACACGACTTTCAGACGAAGGTCAAGCACATCCAGGAGTTCCTGCGGCAGGGGAACAAGGTGCGCGTTTCGGTGTGGTTCCGCGGACGGGAGATGGCCTACCCGCAGATGGGACACAAGCTCCTGCAGCGGGTGGTGGAGATGGTTTCCGACGTGGGCGTGGTGGAGCGGCCGCCTCTGTTCGAGGGCCGCAACATGATCATGATCCTGACGCCGAAGAAATAGGCCAGAGCGGGAGGGTCCGATGGGGAAGGCCAAGACGCACCAGGGCACGGCCAAGCGGATCGCCGTCACCGGCGGGGGTAAGTTCCTGCGCCGGCGGCAGATGGCGGGGCACCTGAAGCTCGCCAAGACCGCGCGACGCCTGCGCTCGCTGCGCGCCCGGGTCGAGGTGTCGGCAGCCGACCGGCGCAAGATCGAAACGCTGCTGCCCAACCGCTAGGAGGAGCGACGATGGCACGGGTCAAGCGGGGGGTCACCACACGCCGCCGCCACAAGAAGATCCTCAAGCTGGCGCGCGGCTACTACGGGGCGAAGAGCCGGTGGTTCAAGCTCGCCAACCAGTACGTCGTGCGGGCGCTGGCCCAAGCGTACCGCGACCGGCGCGTGCGCAAGCGCGACTTCCGGCGGCTGTGGATCGCCCGGATCAACGCCGCGGCCCGGCGGGACGGGCTCTCCTACAGCCGCTTGATCAGCGGACTGCGCAAGGCGGGGGTGGCCGTGAACCGCAAGGTCCTGGCCGACCTCGCGGCGCGTGACGAGACGGCGTTCACGGCCCTCGTGGCTAAGGCGAAGGAGGGCCTGAAGTCCTGACATAGCATGGCCAGGGCATTCGTCCTGGAAAAGCGGTCCCCGCTCGCCCGGCTGGAGCTCAGCCCCGCGCAAACGATCATTGCCGGCTTCGCGGCGATCATCTTCGCCGGGGGGATCCTCCTGGCGATGCCCGCGGCGTCCGCGGACGGTCAGCCGACTGACCTGCTCACCGCCCTGTTCACCGCGACGTCGGCGACGTGCGTCACCGGCCTGGTCGTCGTGGACACCGCCGACCACTGGTCGCCCTTCGGGCAGATGGTCATCCTGCTGTTGATCCAGATCGGCGGGTTGGGCTACATGACCGTGGCCACGCTGATGGCCCTGATCATCGGTCGCCGCATCGGCCTGCGGGAGCGGCTCGTCCTGCAGGAAGCGCACAACCTCTACACCACCGGCGGCATCGTTCGGTTCACGCGCACCGTGGTGCTGATCACGCTGGCCATTGAGGCGATCGGCGCGGCGCTGCTGACCCTGCGCTGGTGGCCGCAGGTCGGTCTGCCCCGCGCGGTCTACCTGGGCGTCTTCCACAGCGTCTCGGCTTTCAACAATGCCGGGTTCGACCTGATGGGCGGGTTTCGCAGCCTGACCGGTTACGTGGGGGACCTCGCCGTGAACCTGATCATCGCCGCGCTGATCATCCTGGGCGGTCTGGGCTTCACCGTGCTGGTGGACCTGGGCCGGCCGCGGCGCTTCACGCTGCACGCCAAGGTGGTCCTCTCCACGACGGCGGCGCTGATCACACTCGGCACCGTATTGATCCTGCTCTTCGAGGCGTCGAACCCGCAGACGCTGGGAGCGTTGCCCCCGGCCCGGCAGGTCCTGGCCGCGTTCTTCCAGGCCGTCACTCCCCGCACCGCTGGCTTCGCCACCTTGGACATGGGGCGCCTGCTGGACCCCACGCTGATGCTGCTCGCCGTCCTGATGTTCATCGGCGCCTCCCCCGGAGGCACCGGCGGCGGGATCAAAACGACGACCTTCGTCGCGCCGATGGCCGTGATCGTCGCTCAGCTGCGCGGTCGGCCGGACCCCGAGCTGTTCTGGCGGCGCCTGCCGTCCGTGGTGGTCTACAAGGCGGTGACCATCGCTCTCGTCAGCCTGGCTTTCGTCGTAACGATGGCCACGGCGCTGGCCTTCACCGAGCGCGTTGAGTTCATCCACGCCCTGTTCGAAGTGACCTCCGCGTTCGGCACGGTGGGGCTGTCCACCGGCATCACGCCGCAGCTGAGCACGGCCGGCCGGCTGATCATCATGGGCACGATCTTCACCGGACGGGTCGGACTGCTGACGGTCGCGTTCGCTCTGACCCGCCGACAGCAGCCGGTCAACATTCGCTACCCGGAAGAGCGGATCCTCATCGGCTAGGAGCGAGGCGAGAGGCGATGGAGTTCGCAGTGATCGGCATGGGACGCTTTGGCAGCAACGTCGTGCGCACGCTGCACGAGCTGGGGCATACCGTCCTGGCCATGGACCGGGACGAAGAGGCCCTGCGCAAGGTGGCGGACTACGCCACACACGCCGTGCAGATCGACAGCACGGACGCGGAGGCGCTGCGCGCCGTGGGCATCACCAACTTCGACGCCGTGGTCGTGGCCATCGGCGCAGACGTGCAGGAGAGCATCCTGACGACCCTGATCCTCAAGGAGATGGGGTGCCGGCGGGTGATCAGCAAGGCCGTCGACGAGTTGCAGGGTCGCGTGCTGGAGAAGGTCGGCGCGGACCAGGTGGTCCGTCCGGAGCGGGACATGGCCGTGCGCGTGGCGCGCAGCCTGGCCAGTCGGCACGTCGTGGACCTCCTCGAGCTCTCCCCGACCTTCCTCGTCGAGGAGGTCAGCGTCGGTCCCAAGCTGGCCGGCAAGAGCCTGGGCGACCTGGATCTGCGCACCCGCTTCGGGGTGAACGTCCTGCTCATCAAGCGCGACAGCCAGATCCTGATCACGCCCACCGGCGAGACCCAGCTGCTGCACGGGGACGTCCTGGTGGTGGTCGGGGAGAAGGGGGCCCTGGGCCGGCTGGAGACCGTCCTCTAGCCGGTGCGCCTCACCAGCACGAAGAACCCGCTCGTGCGACGGCTCCGTGCCCTCGCGGACCGCCCCGCCCGCGAGCGGGAAGGTCGTCTCGTCATCGAAGGCGTCCGCCTCGTGGAGGATGTGCTCGACGCCCGCGTCCCCCTCGAGCTGCTCCTCTATGACCCGGCGGCAAGCAAGCGCGATGCCCGTCTCGGCGCGCTCGTCGCCAGGGCTGCCGCCGCCGGGGTCCGTCTGATCGAGGCTGCCCCGCACGTCATCGCTGCGGCCAGCCAGGTGGACACCCCTCAGGGCGTGCTGGCCGTGGTCGAGATCCCCCGCCCCGCGCCCGCGCCGCTCCTCGACCACCCTGACCTGCTGCTGGTCGTCGCCGACCGTATCCACGATCCGGGGAACCTCGGCACGCTCATCCGCGTCGCCGATGCCGCCGGCGCCACTGGGGTCGCCGCCACCCGGGGAACCGTCGATCCCTACAACCCGAAGGCTGTGCGGGCCTCGATGGGATCGGTGTTCCACCTCCCGGTCGTCATGGTCGAGCGGAATGCCTTGCTGCAGGAACTCGACGCTCGAGGCATCCGGATCCTCGTCGCCGACCCGCGCGGCGCCGTGGACTACACGGCCGCCCCCTATACTCCGCCGCTGGCCATCGTCCTCGGTGGTGAAGCCGAAGGAGCCCATCCAGCCTGGAGGGAGGCGGCGGTGGCTGCGGTGCGAATCCCCCTCTACGGACGGGCGGAGTCGCTCAATGTGGCCAGCGCTGCCGCCCTGTTGCTCTACGAGGCCCGACGACGCCGGGAGGGATGACCCGATGAAGCCTCTCTGGACCCACCTCGACCGCCTGCCCGAGCGCGAGGTGCGCCCGGGCGTCTACCTGCGCATCCTGCCCATGGCGCAGATGATGTTCAGCGGCGTCCGCTTCGCCCCGCACTCCACGGTGCCGACCCACCAGCACCCGCACGAGCAGATGGGCATCGTCCTGGAGGGCGAACTGGAGCTATGGATCGGCGACGAGCGCCGCACCCTCCGCCGCGGCGACATGTACGCCATCCCGCCCAACGTCCCGCACGGCGCCGAGACGAAGGCCTCGACCTGCCTCGTCCTGGACGTATTCCATCCCCTGCGGGAGGATTACGTGGCGTTGTTCTCGGCGGAGTGAGGAGCGCGCCAGGCGGTCGGCGTCGCGCGCCGGGCGCGGAAGTTGGTCCCCCCGACACACTTGTGCTATACTCGGGCCAATCGGAACAGAGTCCGGCGGGCCACCCCAGCGCTCGCAGTCGCAGGAGGGTCGCTGTGGCGCATACGGCATGGACGGCTGAGATGCTCTGGGATCTGTTCGAAGCGACGGGCTCCATCTGGGCCTACCTGATCTATCGGCGGTTCGCCGCGTTCGGCAGGGGACGGTTGAAAGTGTCGGTGAACTGAAGCGCTGGCGAGGACGGAGCGAGTACCCGGTCGGGTGCCGCCAGGGAGGGGAGGCCGCCGACTGCAAGCCTTCCCCGGGGCCGGCCGGCGAAGTTCACTCCCGAGCCGACGTCTGAGCCCCGCTGCCGCGGGAGGTAGGACGTCCGGATCTCCCCCGTGACGGGAGCAGAGGGCCGCGGTTCGTCGAACCGCGGAACCGAGGTGGTACCGCGGAAGCGCCGCTTCCGTCCTTGGGACGGGGCGGCGATCGTGTTTGTGGGGGGCGCAGCGTGGACGATCTCGATCGGATCGTGCGAGAGGCGGAGGCGGCCATCCGGGCCGCGGGCACAGAGGCCGCGCTGGAGGAGGTGAGGCGCACCTACCTGGGGCGCCGGGGACTCCTCGCCGACCTGTTCGATCAGCTGCCGCAGATGCCGCCGGCAGAGCGGCCGGAGTGGGGGCGGCGGCTAAACGCCGTGCGGCTGCGGATCGAGACGCTGCTCGAGGCCCGGCTGGCGGAGGTCCGCGCCGCGGCGAGCGAGGCGCGTCTGGCGGCGGAGGCGATCGACGTCACGCTGCCGGGGCGGCGGCCGCTGCTCGGCCGGCGGCACCTCCTGCGCCAAACGCTGGACGAGGTGGAGCGCATCTTCCTGGGCCTGGGCTTCGAGATCGTCGAGGGCACGGAGATCGAGACCGACGAGTTCAATTTCGAGCGGCTGAACATGGACCGCGACCACCCCGCCCGGGACGCCCAGGATTCTTTCTACATCACCGACGACCTGCTGCTGCGCACGCACACCACGGTCGTGGACGCCCGCGTCATGGTGGGGCGCACCCCGCCGATGCGCGTGCTCACCACGGGCCGCTGCTATCGGCGGGACGCGATGGACTGGAAGCACATGCCGGTCTTCCACCAGGTGGATGGGTTCATGGTGGGCGAGCGTGTGACGATGGCCGACCTGAAGGGCATCCTGACCTCCTTCGCCCGGCAGCTCTTCGGGCCGCAGACGCGGACGCAGTTCGTGCCCGGCTACTTCCCGTTCACCGAGCCCAGCGCGGAGATGCTGGTGCACTTCAACGACCAGTGGATGGAGCTCGGCGGGTGCGGGATGTTCCATCCCCGGGTGCTGGAGATGGCCGGGATCGATCCGGCGCGCTACACGGCGCTGGCCTTCGGCCTGGGCGTGGACCGCCAGGTCATGGTGCGCTACGGCATCCCGGACATCCGCCTGTTCTGGGACAACGATCTGCGGCTGCTGCGGCAGTTCTGACGAGGTGAGCGCACGGTGAAGGTCTTGCTGTCCTGGCTGCGGGAGTACGTGGACGTCCCCTTCGGGGTGGACGAGCTGCGGGAGCGGCTGCCGATGCTGGGGCTGGGCGTCGAGGGCGTGGAGCAGATCGGGGACGACGCCCTGTTCGATCTGGAGATCGCGGCGAACCGGGGCGACCTGATGAGCGTCCTGGGGGTGGCGCGCGAGCTGGCGGCGGCGGCGCGGACGGCGGTGCGGCCCCCGGCGCCGCGGGTTCGCGAGACCGAGCCGGCGATCGCCACGCTGGCCTCGGTCGCGGTCGCGGACGCGGCGCTGTGCCCCCGCTTCACGGCGCGGATGATCGTGGACGTCTCTGTCCGGCCGTCACCCTCCTGGCTGGCCCGGCGGCTCGAAGTGTGCGGGGTGCGCAGTATCAACAACATCGTCGACGCGACGAACTATGTGATGCTCGAGCTGGGCCAGCCGATGCATGCCTTCGACTACGACCGTCTGGCCGGCGGGCGCCTCGTCGTGCGGGCGGCCCGCGCGGGTGAGCGGCTGACCACCCTGGACGGCGTGGCACGCGTCCTGGACCCCGAGACGCTCGTCGTCGCCGACGCGGAGCGGGCGCAGGGCATCGCCGGGATCATCGGCGGGGCGGAGGCGGAGATCACCGCGCGCACGCGGCGGGTGCTGCTGGAGGCTGCGGCGTGGCACCCGGCGATGATCCGGCGGACCAGCCGGCGACACGGCGTGCGGACGGAGAGCAGCGCGCGCTTCGAGCGCGGGGTCAACATCCAGGGGATCCCGGAGGTGCAGGACCGGGCGATCGCGCTGATGCAGGAGCTGGCCGGCGGTCGGGTGCTGCGGGGGGTGATCGACGTTTACCCGCATCCGCTCCCGGCAAGGCAGGTCACGCTCCGCTGGCCGCAGGTGGCCCGCCTGCTCGGGATGGCGGTGCCGGAGGAGGAGGGCCTGGCCATCCTGCGCAGCCTGGGATTCGTCGTGGTGCGGTCGGAGGAGGGCCTGCAGGTGACGGTGCCGCCCTTCCGCCGTGACATCGAGCGCGCGGAGGACCTCATCGAGGAGGTCGCCCGGCACTACGGCTACGAACGGATCCCCACGACGCTGCCGGTGGAGACGACCGCTCAGGGCGCGCGCGCCCCGTCGCTGGTCGCCGAGGACCGCGTACGGGAGGTCCTGGTGCGGGCCGGCCTCGTCGAGGCCCTGACCGTCTCGCTGACCAATCCCGCCGCGCTGAACGCCCTGCGCCTGCCGCCTGACCACCCCTGGCGGCGCATGGTGGCGCTGCGCAACCCGATGATCGAGGACCACACCCATCTGCGCACCAGCCTGCTGCCCGGGCTGCTGAGCGCCGCCCGGGCGAACATCAGCCGCGGGGTGCGCGACATCCTGCTGTTCGAGATCGGGCACGTTTTCGCCCACGAGCAGGATGGGGTGGCGGAGCGCAAGCGCCTGGGGGTGCTGATGACCGGTCAGACGCTGCGGGGGACGTGGAACCTCCCGGCGGAGGCGACGACGGTCAGCTACTTCCACCTCAAGGGCGTGCTGGAGGCGCTTCTCGCCGAGCACGGCCTGGACGGCGCGTTCAGCGCCGCGCCGGCGCCCTATCTCCATCCCGGACGGGCGGCGGAGGTTGCTGTCGGGGGTGAGGTCCTGGGCATGCTGGGCGAGCTGCATCCGGAGGTCGCCGGTGCCTACGATCTCCCCGCCGGCGTCTACGTTGCGGAGCTGGACCTGCAGACGCTGCTGCGCCGCGCCCGGCCGACCGCGCGGTTCACGCCGCTGCCGCGCTTCCCGGCCGTGCGGCGGGACATCGCGCTGGTGCTGCCCCAGGACGTGCCGGGGAGCCGCGTGGAGGAGGTCATCCGCACCGCTGGAGGCGCGCTCCTCGAGGCGGTCGAGCTGTTCGACGTCTACAGCGGCCCTCCGATCCCCGCCGGCCGCCGCAGCCTGGCCTACGCGCTGGCCTTCCGCGCGCCGGACCGCACGCTGGCCGCCGAGGAGGTGGAAGCTGCTCTGGCGGCGATCCGGCGGGCGCTCGAGCGGCGGCTGCAGGCGAAGATCCGCGAGTGATGCTAGAATCGAACGCGTGAGCTGGATCGATTGGACGATCGTGGCGTTCGCGCTCTTCGCCGCCCTGCAGGGGCTGCGCCGCGGCGTGCTGTCCGCGCTGGTCGGCGTCCTGGCGGTGGCGCTGTCGTACCTCGCCGCCTCGACGTGGTACCGTCAGCTCGGGGATGTCGTCGAAAAGTACCTGCGGCTGTCCGCGGCCTGGTCGGACACCGTGGCCTTCCTCGCCGTGTTGCTTGTCGCCTACGACGTCATCGCCCTCCTCACCGTCATGGCGATCGGCACGGAGAAGATTCCCGCCGCGTCGCGTCTGGCCGGCGCGGTGCTGGGCGTTTTCCGGGGCGCGCTGCTGGCGGCGGCCCTGCTGGTCGTGGCCGTCGCCGCTCCGCCCGGCCAGCCGATCCGCGAGGACGTCGAGCGTTCGGCGGCGGCACCGTTCGTCGTCGACGCCTTCCGCGATGGGTTGCAGGCGCTAAGCGCGGCCCTGCCGCCGTCTGTCCACATCTTCGGGGTGCGCGACGAACGGTTCTAGCCGCGCGGAGCGAGCCATGCAGAACCGCGCCATCGCGGCGATGTTCAACGACATCGCCGACATGCTCGAGATCAAGCAGGAGAGTCCCTTCCGGATCACCGCCTACCGCCGCGCGGCGCGCGCCCTCGAAGGACTCACCGAGGACGTGGCGCGCATCGCCGAGCGGGGCGCGCTGACCTCGATCCCAGGCATCGGCAAAGGCATCGCGGAGAAGATCGAGGAGTACCTGCGCACGGGCACCTGCCGGTACTACGAGGAGCTCCGCGCCTCGCTCCCCCCGGGGATCACGACCCTCATGGCCGTCCCGGAGGTCGGGCCGAAGACGGCGCTGATGCTGTACGAGCGGCTCGGTATCTCGACGATCGAGCAGCTGGAGGAGGCGGCCCGAGCCGGTCGGCTGCGCACGCTGCCCCGGATGGGCGCGAAGACCGAAGCCAACATCCTCAAGGGCATCGCCCTCCTCCGCCGGACCAAGGAGCGCCAGCCCATCGGCAAGGTGCTGCCGCTGGCCCGCGAGATCGTCGAGGCGCTGCGGGCGCTGCCCGAGGTGCGCGACCTCGAGGTCGCGGGCAGCCTGCGGCGGATGAAGGAGACGATCGGCGACATCGACGTGCTGGTCACCAGCAGCCGGCCCGAGCGGGTGATGGAGGTTTTCACCACCCTGCCGCGCGTCCGGCAGGTCCTGGCCCGCGGCCCGACGCGCAGCAGCGTGCTGCTGGACAGCGGGCTGCAGGCCGACGTCCGTGTCGTCGAGCCGGAATCGTTCGGCGCCGCCCTGCAGTACTTCACGGGCAGCAAGGACCACAACGTGAAGCTGCGGGAGCGGGCGGTGCGGGCGGGGCTGAAGATCAACGAGTACGGCGTCTTCCGGGCGCGGGATGAAGCCCGGCTGGCCGGCCGCACCGAGGAGGAAGTCTACCGCGCGGTAGGCCTGCCCTGGATCCCCCCCGAGGTGCGGGAGGACCAGGGGGAGATCGAGCTGGCCGCGGCGGGGAAGCTGCCCGCGCTCGTGCGGTTGGAGGACATCCGCGGCGACCTGCAGATGCACACCCGCTGGAGCGACGGGACGGAGACGGCCGAGGCGATGGCCCGCGCGGCGAAGGAGCGCGGCTATGAGTACATCGCGATCACGGATCACTCCCAGTCGCTGAAGTTCGCCGGCGGCGTGCCCGTCGACGAACTGCGCGCCCACATCCGGATCTGCCGGCAGGTCTCCGACCGCGTCGGAATCGCCGTGCTGGCCGGGACCGAGGTAGACATCTTCCCCGACGGCCGCCTGGACTACCCGGATGACGTTCTCGCCGAGCTGGACGTCGTCGTGGCCTCGGTGCACTCCCGCTTCGCCATGCCACGCGAGGCGATGACAGCGCGGATCATCCGGGCGATGGAGTCCCCGCACGTGGACATCCTCGGCCATCCCACCGGCCGGCTGCTCGGCCAGCGCGAGGCGTATGAGGTGGATATGGAGCGCATCGTCGAGGCCGCGGTGCGCACTGGCACGGCGCTGGAGATCAACGCCTCGCCGGAACGACTCGATCTGAACGATGTGCACGCCCGGCTGGCGCGGGAGCGCGGGGCGATGCTGGTCGTGAACACCGACGCGCACAGTCGTCTGGAGCTGGCCCACATGGCCTACGGCATCGCCGTGGCCCGCCGCGCCTGGGCCGAGCCGAAGCACATCCTCAACACACGCTCGCTGGCCGCGCTGCGCGCCCTCCTGCACCGTGGGTGAGCTCCCCTCCCGCCTGCGGCCTCTGCCGCGCCGCTTCTTCGCCCGCAGCACCCTGGTCGTGGCCCGCGCGCTGCTCGGCCACCTCGTGGTCAGGGAGGTGCCGGAGGGCCGGCTCGTCGGACGCATCGTCGAGGTGGAGGCCTACCGCGGGCCGCGCGATCCGGCCAGCCACGCCTACCGGCCGACACCGCGCAGCCGTATCATGTGGGGGAAGCCCGGGATGGCCTACGTCTACTTCACCTACGGCAACCACTTCTGCCTGAACGTCGTCACGGAGCGCGAAGGGGTGGCCGGGGCGGTGCTGTTTCGCGCCCTGGAGCCCCTGGAGGGCGTGGAGATCATGCGGCGCAACCGCGGCGTGACCGACGCGCGCCATCTGCTGAGCGGGCCGGGTCGCCTGACGCAGGCGCTGGGCATCACCCGCGCGCACAACGGCTGGGATCTCACCACCCCGCCGTTCTACCTGGCGCAAGGGCGGCGCCGGCCGCCGCGGATCGTCGCCCGGCCGCGCATCGGCATCCGGGCCGCCACGGCGCGCCCCTGGCGCTTCATCATCGCGGGGAGCCCGTTCGTGAGCCGGCCGTGAGACGCGTGCTGTTCCTCTTCGTGGACGGCGTGGGGATCGGAGCCGACGACCCCGCTGTGAACCCGTTCGTCGCTGCGGCGACGCCCGTGCTCGACCGCCTGCTCGGGCGGCGCTTGGCCGCCCTCGCCGGGCCGCTGCGCACCGACGGGGCGCTGCTCGTGCCGCTGGACGCGACGCTGGGCGTGGACGGCCTGCCGCAGAGCGCGACGGGACAGACCGCGCTGCTGACAGGGCTCAACGCTCCCCGCGCCGTCGGCCGCCACGTCACCGCCTATCCCACGGCGCGGCTGCGGGAGCTGCTTGCCGCCTCGAACCTCTTCAGCCAGGTGCGGCAGGCCGGTGGCGCGGTCGCGCTGGCCAACGCCTACACGTCCGAGTACTTCGCGGCGGTGGCGGCCGGCGAGCTCCGGCACGCCGCCTTCACGTTTGCCGCGCTCAGCGCCGGGGTGCCGCTGCGCGGGCTGGCCGAGCTGCGCGCCGGTCAGGCCGTGTTCCACGACCTGACGAACGCCCGGCCCCGCGCCTGGGGATACGATCTGCCGCTGAGCACCCCGCGCACGGCGGGTGCGACCCTCGCCCGTATCGCCCGCGCCCACCACCTCACCGTCTTCGAGTTCTTCCTCACGGATCTGGCCGCGCACCAGCGGGGAGAGCTCTCGCCGCGCACGGTCGTCGAGATGCTGGACGCCCTGATCGGCGGGATCCTGGCCGCCGCGGATCGGGAAGAGCTGCTGTTCCTGATGGTCAGCGATCACGGCAACCTCGAGGACGGCCGCCAGCGCCAGCACACCCGCAACCCCGTGCCCGCGCTGCTCGTCGGCGCAGGGCGGGAGGACGTCGGGAACGGACTGCGCGACCTCACCGATGTCGCGCCGGCGGTGGTGCGCTGGCTGGAGGCGGAATTGCGCCGTGGATGACCGCAGCCTGCGCCTCCTCGAGTTCCACGCCATCCGGGACCAGCTGGTCGGCCACACCGTGACCGCGCCCGGCCGCGAGCTCGCCGCGGCGCTGGTGCCGGCGACCGATCCCGACGTCGTCGCCAGGCGGCTGGAGGAGACGGAGGAGGCGGATCGCCTCACCGCTGACGGCGAGTTGCCCCTGCGCGGCGCCGCCGACGTGCGCGCCGCCCTGCAGCGGGCTGCCCGAGGGGGAACCCTGGAGGCGGCGGAGCTGCTGGCGGTGCGCGACGCGCTGCGCACGATGCGCCGCTGCAAGGGGTACGTCCTGGCGCGGGCGGCGGCCGCGCCGCGCCTGGCGGCGCTGTCGGGCACGATGCCCACCTTCGACGCCCTGGAGGAAGCCATCGGGGCCACGGTGGCCGACGACGGCGCGATCCCCGACGGCGCCAGCGCCGACCTGGCGCGCCTCCGGCGCGAGCAGCGCGCCGCCCAGGCGCGGTTGCGCGAGACGCTGGAGCATGTCCTGCGGGGGCCGTACGCCCGGATGCTGCAGGACCCCATCGTCACGGTCCGGGGGGACCGGGCCGTGGTGCCGGTGCGGCAGGAGTTCAAGGGCGTGTTCCCGGGCGTGTTGCACGACCAGTCCAGCAGCGGCGCCACCGCGTTCATGGAGCCGCTGGCCGCCGTGCCGCTGGGCAACCGGTTGCGCGAGCTGGCCAGCGCCGAGGCCGAGGAGGTGCGGCGCTTGCTGTACGCGCTGAGCATGCGCGTCGGGCAGCACGCCGCGGAGATCGGCCGGGGGCTTGCGATCCTGGGCCAGCTGGACGTCGCCGCGGCCAAGGCGCATCTGGCCCGGGCGATGCGCGCCACGCGGCCGGTCCTGCGGCAGGACGGCGCCCTGCGCTTCGTGCAGGCCCGCCATCCGCTGCTCGGCGAGAGCGCCGTGCCGATCGACGTCTGGCTCGGCACGGAGTTCACCACGCTCGTGATCACCGGCCCCAACACCGGCGGCAAGACGGTGACCCTCAAGACGGTGGGACTCCTCACCCTGATGGCGCAGGCCGGGTTGTTCGTCCCCGCCGCGGAGGGATCGGAGGCGGCGGTCTTCCCGCAGGTCTTCGCCGACATCGGTGACGAGCAGAGCATCGCGCAGTCGCTCTCGACCTTCTCGTCACACGTCGGCGCGATCGCCGCGATCCTCCGCCAGCTGCGCGGGCCCGCCCTCGTGCTGCTCGACGAGATCGGCGCCGGCACCGATCCCACAGAAGGGACGGCGCTCGCGCGGGCGATCCTCGAGCACCTCCACGCCCGCGGCGCGCGGACGGTGGTCACCACGCACTACAGCGCGTTGAAGGCCCTCGCCTACAGCACGCCGGGGATCCAGAACGCCTCCGTGGAGTTCGACGCCGAGACCCTCCGCCCGACCTACCGGCTGCTCATCGGGCTGCCCGGCCGCAGCAACGCCCTGACCATCGCCGCCCGCCTGGGGCTGGATCCGCAGATCGTGGCGCAGGCGCGCCGGCTGATCGGCAGCCAGGCCGTGGAGATCGATCGGATCATCGGCGGCATCGAAGCCGACCGGCGAGCGATCGAGGAGGCGCTGGCCCAGGCCGCCCGGGCGCGGCGGGATGCCGAACTCCTGCGCCAGCGGGCGGCGGCGGAGCTGGAGCGGCTGCGGGTCGAGCGCCGTCGCATCCTGGCGCAGGCGCGGGAGGAGATGGAGGCGCTCCTGGGGCGGGCCCGCGAGGAGGTTGAGGCGCTCCTCGCGCGGCTGAAGGCCGCGGGCGGCCCTCAGCCAGCGCGGGAGGCCCGGGCGGAGCTGCGCCGCCTGGCCGACGCGCTGCTCCCCCCGCCCGAGGAGGTGGAGGCCGCCGGGGAACCGGTGCGCGAGGCGCATCCCGGGCAGCGGGTCTTCATCGTGCCGCTGCGGCAGACCGGCACGGTGCTGACCGGTCCCGACCACCGAGGCGAAGTGGAAGTCGACGCCGGCGGCCTGCGGGTCCGGGTAGGGCTCGCCGCGCTGCGCGCGGCAGGGCCAGCGGAGGTGGCCGCCGGGGAGGCGGCGCCGGTGGTGGAGACGGCTGCCGATGCCGTCCCCCTGGCCCTCAGCCTGCGCGGGCAGCGCGTGGACGAGGCGATCCCCGCGCTGGACAAGTACCTCGACGCGGCGTTCCTGGCCGGCTACCCGCGCGTGACCATCATCCACGGCAAGGGCACCGGCGCGCTGCGCCGTGCTGTGCACGATCACCTCGCGCACCACCCCCACGTCAAGGCGTTTCGTCTCGGGGCGCGGGGCGAAGGGGAAAGCGGCGCCACGATCGTCGAATTGAACGTGCGATGAAACGCCTGTCGCCGGAAGACCAGCTGGACCTCCTCCGCCGCGGGACGGTGGAGATCATCTCCGAGGAGGACCTCCTTGCCAAGCTGCGCGAGGATCGCCCGCTGCGCGTCAAGCTAGGCGTGGACCCCAGCGCGCCCGACATCCACATCGGCATCGCCATCGTCCTGCGCAAGCTGCGGCAGTTCCAGGACCTCGGACACGAGGCGATCCTCGTCGTGGGCGACTTCACGGCAATGATCGGCGATCCGTCGGAGAAGAAGAAGACGCGACCGATGCTGCGCCGCGAGGACATCGAGCGCAACGTCGCCACCTACCGCGAGCAGTACAGCCTGATCCTGGATCCCCAGCGGACGCGCGTCGTCTTCAACAGCCAGTGGCTGGCGCCGATGACCTTCGAGGCGGTCATCCAGCTGGCGGCGAAGACCACGGTGGCGCGGGTCCTGGAACGGGACGATTTCACCCGCCGCTTCCGCGCCGGCACGCCGATCTACATGCACGAGCTGCTCTACCCGCTGTGCCAGGCGATGGACTCCGTGCAGCTACAGGCCGACGTTGAGCTGGGCGGCACCGACCAGAAGTTCAACAACCTGATGGGACGCGATCTGCAGCGCGAGTTCGGGCAGAGCCCCCAGGTCGTGATGCTCACGCCGCTGCTGGTGGGTATCGACGGCGTGGAGAAGATGAGCAAGAGCCTGGGCAACGCGATCGGCATCACCGACCCGCCGGAGGAGATGTACGGCAAGGCGATGGCCATCCCCGACGAGCTGATCGCGCACTACATGGAGTTCACCACGGCGATGCCGCTGGAGGAGGTGCGCGCCGTGGAGCGCGGGCTGCGGGAGGGCACCGTCCACCCCCGCGATGCCAAAGCCCGCCTGGCGCGGGAACTCGTCACCCTGTGGCACGGCGCATCGGCCGCGGCCGCGGCGGAGCGGGCTTTCAACCGGGTCTTCCGGGGCGGCGAGCTCCCTGAGGAGCTCCCCGAGGCCCGCCTGCCGAAGGGCACTGGCCGGCTGCGCGTCGCCGAGCTGCTCGTGCGCGCGGGGCTGGTCGCCTCGCGGAGCGAGGCTCGCCGCCTCATCACCCAGGGCGGGGTGACCCTTGACGGCAGCCGGGTGGCGCAGCCCGACGCCGAGGTGGCGGTCACGGACGGCCTGGTGGTGCGCGTCGGCCGCCGCCGCTTCGCGCGCATCCGCCTGACCTAGGAGGGGAAACGCGATGGCTCTGCGCGACGAGATCACCGCGGCGATCGACGCCGCCGCTCCCGACCTCATCGCTCTGGCCCGCCGCATCCACGCCACGCCCGAGGTCGCGTTCCAGGAGGTGCAGGCCGCGCAGTGGCTGAGCGGGATGCTCGAGGACCGCGGCTTTCGCGTGCAGCGCGGCATCGCCGACCTGCCGACCGCGTTCCGGGCCGACGTCGGCGGTAGCAGGCCGGGGCCGGGCGTGGCTTTCCTCGCCGAGTACGACGCCCTGCCGGGGATCGGTCACGCCTGCGGCCACAACCTGATCTGCACCGCGGCGCTGGGCGCGGGGATCGGCCTGGCGCAGCTCCGGGAGCGGATCCCGGGCACGATCGTCGTGCTAGGCACGCCGGCGGAGGAGGGGGGCGGCGGGAAGGTGCTCATGCTCGAGCGCGGCGCCTTCCGGGGGATCGACGCCGCGATGATGTTCCACCCCGCCAGCTACACCCTGACCGACCGCCCGTCCCTGGCCTCCTGGCGCCTGAAGGTGACGTTCCACGGGCGCGCCGCGCACGCCGCCGCCGCGCCCGACGAGGGCATCAACGCCCTCGACGCGCTGGTGCAGATGTTCGTGAACATCGGCCTGCTCCGGCAGCAGCTGCGCGAGGACGTGCGTGTGCACGGGATCATCACCGACGGAGGCGCCGCGCCGAACATCATCCCCGATCGGAGCGAGGCCCTCTTCAGCGTGCGCGCCGCGGACGGCGAGCACGCCCGCCAGGTGCTGGAGCGCGTGCTGAACTGCGCCCGCGCCGCGGCCACGGCGACCGGCGCCACGGTCAGCCTCGAGACGCAGAAGGGGTATGAGGCGATCAAGCCCAACCGACCGCTGGCCCGGGCGTTCGCGCGCCACCTCGAGGCGCTGGGCTGGCCGCTGGATCCTCCGCCTGAGCGCAACCGCATGGGGTCCACTGACATGGGCGACGTCAGCCAGCGCATCCCGGCGATCCATCCCTACCTGCGCATCGGCTCCGACATCGCCGGGCACACCGTCGAGTTCCGGACGGCGGCGCTGTCGGAGCAGGGGTTGGCCGCGATGATCACCGCCGCCAAGGCGATGGCGCTGACGGGGCTGGACGTGCTGACCGACCCGGCCTTCCTGGAGGAGGTGCGGGCCGACTTCGCCGGCCGGCGGTGACCATCCTGCGCATCCCGACGCTGGCGCTCGTCGACGGGCTCGCCCTGCTGGTCTTCATCGTGGCCGGCGTCGAGATCCACGGGACGCTCCGCCTGCGGCCTGTCCTCCGCGACGCCGCCTTCGTGCTGTCCGCCTGGTACGTCGCGGCCGGCCTGCTGGGTTTGTACCGGGCGTCGTCGCCGTGGCGGGTGGTGCTCGTCTGGGCTGTCGCGCTGCCGGCGGGTCTCCTCCTGCGGCAGTGGGCGGTGGGACGGCTGGCCACGCGCGCAACGCTCGCCTTCCTCGCCGCGGCGCTGCCGATCACCCTGGGCTGCCTTCTCACCGGCCGGCTGGGGGCCGCCCTGGCGCGCCGCCGTTCCCGTTGACCCTTTCCGCGACCGTGGCCTATACTCGTCTTGCACTCCGCATGGCGCGTGGGCCCTTAGCTCAGGTGGTGAGAGCGCACCCCTGATAAGGGTGAGGTCCGTGGTTCGAGTCCACGAGGGCCCACCAGGCCCATCAAGGGTTTCGTGAATCGGCTCCTCGGGCGAGAACCCGCCTCGACCGCCGGGGGGCCGCCTCCTGCTGGCCAGTCAGCGTGTGGGCGTAGATCTGCATGGTGAAGTGCGGCGTGGTGTGTCTCCAGCGTCCCTGTGCTCCCTGCGCTGGGGCGCCCGCGGCGTTCAGGGTGGCGCGGAGTCTCCTGCGATATTGTGCACGTGCGGCGGCGATCACGCCGATCACGATCAGAGGGGCGGGCTCGATGCCTGCCTCGTCCCTCCCGGGGGATCCAATCGCGGAAGCTGCTTCGCTCTGCGACTCCCTCGAGCGGACGACCGCTGCCTCCTGATCATGGCCGGTCCTTCGCATGGAGATGTCCCCGGGCGCCTCGGCCGTGCGCTACAATGCAGGCGTGCCGAAGGTCCTGATCGTCGATGACGAAGAGAGCATCGTCGACCTCCTCAGATCGTACCTGACGAACGAGGGCTTTCAGGTGGAGGCGGCGACGGACGGTCCGACCGCGCTGGCCCGGGCCCGCACCTTTCGCCCCGACGTCGTCGTGCTTGACATCATGCTCCCGGGGCTCGACGGGGTCGAAGTGCTGCGGCAGCTTCGCGCCGAGTCGCCGGTCTACGTGATCATGCTCACGGCGAAGGCCGAGGAAGCGGACAAGGTTGTGGGCCTGTCGGTTGGGGCCGACGACTACGTGACGAAACCCTTCAGCCCTCGGGAACTCACCGCCCGCATCCGGGCGATCCTGCGCCGTGGCCGGGGCGCCGCTCCCGAGCCGCCGCGGGTTCTGATGTTCCGGCAGCTGCGCCTCGACCCCGTCCGCCGGGAGGTCTGGAAGGATGACGAGCCGGTTGAGCTGACCACGCTGGAGTTCAATCTGCTGCACATGCTGGCGTCGTATCCCGGCCACGTCCTATCGCGCGAGCAGCTCCTGGAACGCGTCTGGGGAACCGACTACTTCGGGGACGACCGGGTCGTCGACGCGCACATCAAGAAGCTGCGGCAGAAGCTCGGCGACGACGCCGCCGAGCCTCGTTTCATCCAGACCGTGCGCGGCGTCGGATACAAGTTCGTCGCAGAACCCCTATGAGGGCGCGGGGGCTGCGCCGGCTGGGTCCGAAGCTCTTCATCTCTTACGTGCTCATTGTGGTCGTCGGATCGGTGGTCCTGTGGGTCACGGCCGAGGCCGTGGCCCCCACCGCCTTCAGCCGCCACCTCATGGCGATGGTGCGGGTGATGGGGCAGCCCCAGATGATGGGCGACCTCTTCGCAGCGTTCCTGCGCGCCATGAACACGGCCCTGGCCGTGGCCGCGGCGGCAGCCTTTCTGTCCGCCGTGGCCGTGAGCATCTTCGTCACGCGGCGCATCGTGGCGCCGGTGCGCGCCATGATGACCGCGAGCGCGCGGATCGCCGACGGGCGGTATGGCGAACGCGTCCCGGTGACCTCGGACGATGAACTCGGAGAGCTGGCCGGGCAGTTCAACCGGATGGCGGGGGCACTGGAACAGGTGGAGCGCATGCGCCGCGATCTGATCGCCGACGTGGCCCATGAGCTGCGTACTCCCCTGGCCAGCATCGACGGCTACCTCGAAGCGCTGATCGACGGCGTGCTGCCGGCCGAGCCGGAGACGTTCCAGCGGATCCGGCGCGAGGCGTCCCGCCTGCAGCGGCTGGTGTCCGACCTGCAAGAGCTCTCCCGCGTGGAGGCGGGTCAGGTCCCGGTTCTGCCGCAGCCGGTCGAGGTGCGCGAACTGGTGGAGGCCGCGGCCGCCCGGATGCGTCCGCAGTTTGAGGACAAGGGCGTCGTCCTTGCCGTGGAGATCCCCCGCGATCTGCCGCGGGTGCTGGCCGATCCCGATCGCATTGGCCAGGTCCTGACAAATCTGCTCGGCAATGCGCTCCAGCACACGCCCGAGGGCGGTCGCGTCACGATCCAGGCGCGCTGGGAGCAGGGCATGGTGGCGATCGCCGTCGCCGACACCGGCGCAGGCATCGCCGCGGAGCACCTGCCGCACCTGTTCGACCGCTTCTATCGCGTCGATCCCTCCCGGGCACGCAGCAGCGGCGGGAGCGGGATCGGCCTGACGATCGCCCGCCACCTCGTGGAGGCCCACGGCGGCGCCATTCGCGCGGAGAGCCCGGGTCCGGGGCGCGGCGCCACCTTCACCTTCACGCTCCCTCCCGTCCCCTAGCCTGACCGCCGGCGGCCGCAGGCAGGCGCACGCCGGATGATCGTTCACAGAACTTTCATCTGCGGGGCATCTGCCGTTCACGCACCTTCCATACGCTTCGAACTGAGGTCAAACACCGAAGGGGAGGCGTGGCCATGGCGGCGCAGGTGATGGAAAGGGCGCAGGAGACGTACGTCGACCCGGCGTTTGCGCGGGTGCTGTTCAGCACCACGCGGTTCGCCTGGCTGTGGGCGATTCTTCGGGTCTGGCTGGGGTACCGGTGGCTGGAGTCCGGGCTGGCGAAGCTGGGCAATCCGGCCTGGACGGGAACCGGGGCGGCCCTGAAGGGTTTCTGGGAGCGGGCCGTGCAGGTGCCGCCGCCGCCAGGAAGGCCGCCGATCGCCTTCGACTGGTACCGCGGTTTCATCCAGTACCTGCTGGACACGCAGTCGTACACCTGGTTCGCGAAGCTGGTGGCCTACGGCGAGGTGCTGGTCGGCGTGGCCCTCGTGCTCGGCGCCTTCGTGGGCGTCGCCGCGTTCTTCGGCGGCTTCATGAACTGGAACTTCATGATGGCCGGCACGGCCAGCACGAACCCGGTGCTGTTCACCCTGGCCATCCTGCTCATCCTCGCCTGGAAGGTGGCCGGATATTACGGCGTCGATCGCGTTCTGCTGCCGGCCATCGGCACGCCCTGGCGGCCGGGAAAGGTCTTCGCAGGGAGGCTCCGGACGTCCCCCTAGAAGGGCGTCACCGTCGGGTGGGGAGCGCGAGGGGGCACGACCTGCTCCCTCGCGGCGCTTCCAGGGGGCGGAAAGTTTCACCGGGCGTTCACAGCGCGGGCATCTGCCGTTCACGGGCGCTCGGTATGGTGAGAGCGACACGAACGGAAAGGAGTGATCGACGATGATGGGCGGATTCGGCATGGGTGGCGCAGGGATCTTGTGGATCATCGTGCTGGGTGTGGCGATCTGGGCGATCGTCAGCGCCGTGAACAAGCCCGGTGCCCGCTCGACCGCCGGCTCGGCGCGGGAGACCCTGGACGCGCGCCTGGCGCGGGGCGAGCTCTCGATCGAGGAGTACAAGAAGCTCCGCGAGACGCTGGGGTAGGGAGACGGCGCCATGGCGTTCGACCTGATGTGGTTGTGGATGGTGGCGTTCTGGATCGGCGTGGTGGCGCTCGCCGTGTGGGCGGCGGGACGGTTGTTTCCCGGCGTCCCGTCGCCCCAGGCGCCTACCCCGCGGGAAATCCTTGATGCCCGCTACGCGCGGGGCGAGCTGACGCGGGAGCAGTACCGAGACCTGCGCAAGGACCTGACTTAGACCGAAGGAGGCGTGGCGATGCACGGCATGGCCTTGATTGGTGTGCTCCTGATCCTGCTGGCGGTAGCCGGATTCGGCGCCATGGGCGGATGGGGAGGCGGCGTTCCCGGGTGGATGCCGCACATGGGATGGGGACAGGGCGCGCCCGCCGGGGGGGCCGCGACGCCGATTGCCGGAGCGGATCGAAAAATCGTCTCGCTCGTGGACTTCGGCTTTCGCCCGGGCGAGATCCGCGTCCGCTCCGGTCAGCCGGTGAATCTGGAGCTCGTCAACGACGGCCGCGTCCTGCACGACCTGACGATTCCCGCACTGGGATTCCGCGCCGTCGTGGGGCCGGGCCAGCGTGTCACGGCGGGACTGGCCGGTGCTCAGACGGGGGTCTACGACCTGTATTGCAGCGTGCCAGGGCACCGCGAAGCCGGCATGGCGGGCCGGCTTGTTGTGATCCCGTAGAGAGTATCCTGGAGGGGAGGTGACCGCCATGATCGAGACCACCACGTATGGATTCTCCGTGAAGCTCGGCGTGCCGTACGCGGAGGCGGTGCGGCGCGTCACCGCCGCGCTGAAGGCTGAAGGATTCGGCGTCCTGACGGAGATCGACGTGCGGGCCACGCTGAAGCAGAAGCTCGACGCCGACTTCCGGAACTACGTCATCCTGGGCGCCTGCAACCCGCCGCTCGCGCACCGCGCGCTCCAGGCGAACCTCGACGTCGGCCTGCTGCTGCCCTGTAACGTCGTCGTCTACGAGGACGGTCCCGGCTCAGTGGTCGCCATCGTCGACCCGATCGCCATGCTGGGGGTGATCCCCGACCCGGCGCTTCGACCTGTGGCCGAAGAGGCGAGGGCACGTCTGCAGCGGGTGGTCCGCAGCTTGCCGGCGTCTTAACCGATGGCAGGAGATTCGCCGGCCCGGCTCGCCGCGAAAGCCGGTGAGGACCTGACCGTCACCCCGCTCGGACTCGTCGTCCTCACGACGGCCGAGGGCGAGGGACATTGCTGCCACTATGGGGTGTCGTGTACACTGGTGGGGCGACAGGCGTGACTTTCCACCGCGTGTAGACTCGAGGTCGATGAGGTGACACGATGCAGGTGAAGGCGATCTTCCTGGTGGGCCTCCTGACGATCGGAGGACTGGCGGCGGGCGCGGTCGCCGCGCCGGCCCAGAAACTGACGCTTACGATGACGGACTTCCAGTTCGCTCCCAAGGCCGTCGCGCTGAAGCTGGGAACCGTGGTGGAGCTCGTCGTGGTGAACAAGGGTGCCATCCAGCATGAGTTCATGCTCTATACGTTTCCCCGGTCCATGGCCATGAACATGGACATGGACAAGTACGGGGCTGAGAACACCTACTTCAAGGACATCGGCCCCGTCGAGGTGGTCTATCCGGGCAAGAAGCCGGCCACGTCCTCCCGCCTGGAGCGGGTGATGGTCGATCCCGGCCAGAGCGTCACGATCCGGTTTACGGCAAAGAAGGCGGGCACCTTCGAGTTCGCCTGCCACATCCCCGGCCACTACGAGGCGGGGATGAAGGGCACCCTGGCGGTGAAGTGATCGGAGAGAGCGCCCCCGAAAGGAGCGATGCCCATGGTGACCGATCCGGTATGCGGGATGCAAATCGACGAGCGCCAGGCCGCCGGGACGTCCGTTTATCACGGCCAGACCTACCACTTCTGCTCGAGCGGCTGCAAAGCGGCATTCGACAGGGAGCCCCAGAGGTACGCAGAGCGCGCCGGGCACGCCCACGGCCACTGAGCCCCGGAGCGCGTCGAGTGAGCGCAGCGCCCGGTTCACGCCACCGGGCGCTCGCCTCTTTAGCGAAACCGCAGCCATCTGCGAACCGCGCCTTATGCCCGGGGATCCGCCCTGAGGCCGCAGCTTCGCCCGCATCTCCTGGGGCTCGTGGTGCTCGGCGCGATCGGGATCCTGGCCGGCAGGGCGCCTGGAATGAGGATGCTGAGGATCAGAAGCGAAGAGACGCTGTCCTGTGCCGCCGCGGGCGCCAGCGGGTCCGGGGCCGGCGTGCTGCCCCATCCGCCGGATGTGCGGCCCTCTTTCCTCCGGCCGGACTCGCCTGCATCCTGCACCAGTCGCGGTGATGTGTCTTGGGGTCGCGAGACTCGTGAGGAGATGGGGAAATGTCTAAGCGGGTGGCGGCATGGGTCTTTCGCGCGCGCGGGCGCGGGCTGACGCGCGTGCTGGGCTCGCTCGAAGCCGAGGTGATGGAGGAGGTGTGGCGCCAGGGTGAGACGACCATCCGGCGGGTCTGGGACGCGCTGGCCAGGCGGCGCTCGATCGCCTTCAACACCGTGATGACCGTCATGAACCGTCTGGCCGGCAAGGGCATCCTCGTGCGGCGAGGGCACAGCGGGGCCTATCGATTCGCGGCGCGGGAGCCGCGCGACGCGTTCATGGCCAGGGTCTCCCACGAGGTCGCCCAGGGTTTGATCCGTGACTTCGGGGAGCATGCCGTCGCCCAGTTCGTGACGGCGGTGCGGGCCGTCGATCCGGCGAAACTCAGAACGCTGCGGCGGGCGCTCGCCGAGCAGGAGCGGGAAGGAGCTCGCCGGGCTCGCCAGGGGCGCGTGGCGGGGTGACCTGTGTAACGCTCGGGGCCGGTCGGAGTGGTGGTGCGGCCTATCCAGGGGCTACGATTCGAGGTCCACGATGTCGGCCGTGGTGTCGGTGTTGAGACCGATCTGCTCGAAGATCGCGGTCCAGAAGCGGGCGCGGTCGGCGGAAGCGTAGGTTCGACTGACGACGTGGAAGGTCTCCCCCGCGCGCAGCACGTCGGCGATGTAGCCCTTGCGCCGGACGAGGCGGGCCGCCTCGTCCGCCGCCTGGCGCGTGGCGAACGTGCCGAAGACGACCACGTACTGCGGCGCCGGCGGCAGGGGGAGCAGCGCCGCGGTGCGCGCCGCCTCGAGCGGGCCGCGGTCCCGCGCCTGCAGCAGCGCCGGCAGGCGGGTCGCGGCGAGCG
>DATLZI010000221.1:0-9044 GCA_035574075.1 bacterium
GCCTGCGCGAAGCGCAGCCCGCCGGCGCTGGCGAAGCCGCCGATGATCACGCCGTCCGCGATCTCCCCGCCCAGCTCGAGCAGGCGAGGCCCTCGGGCCGCCAGCCAGATCGGCACGGGTCGGAGCGGCGTGAAGTCGAGCTGCCCGGCAAAGGTGAAGACCTCTCCGGCCAGCTCGACGCGCTGGCCCGCGGTGAGACCGCGCACGATCGTGATCGCCTCGCGCAGGGCGCGGACCGGCCGGCGGCGCTCGATCCCCAGCGCCCCGGTGGCGGAGCCGCCCGCGGCCAGCCCGAGCACCGTGCGCCCGCCGGAGAGCTCGTCCACGGTGGCGATGGCGGCCGCCGTGAGGGCGGGCGGGCGAACGTACGGGTTGGTCACCGCGGTGCCGAGCTGGAGCCGGCGGGAGGTTAGGGCGGCCTGCGTGAGCATCGTATAGACATCGCGGTACAGCCGTTCGTCGGCGACCCACAGGCTGTCGAAGCCCGCGTCCTCCACCTGCCGGACGAACGCGGCCCAGCGCGAGGGGGCGAATTCGCCCTTCGCGCCGATCCCGAAGCGCACCACCATCGCCTAGGCCACCCGGTAGCGGCGCAGCTTCTCCTCGTCCAGCTCGACGCCCAGGCCGGGGCGATCGGGGACGATGAACGCGCCGTCGCGGAACTCGTACGGCTCGGTGATCAGGTCGTCCGTGTAGTAGTGACCGGCCATCTTCGTCGGACGGCGGCCCTCCGGCGCGCTGACAGGGATGGAGCCGGGCAGCGTGACGTTGCGGGTCGAGGCGGCCAGATGCAGGTTGGCCATGTTGCCGATGCCAGTCTCCGCCGAGCCGTTCACGTCGCAAGGCAGGCCGCCGGCTTCGGCCACGGCGGCCACCTGCTTCGCCGGGTAGAGGCCGCCGGGTTTGGTGTAGTACAGCGAGATCATGTCTGCCGCGCGCAGCTGGATGATGCGCAGCACGTCCTGCGGCGTCCAGGCGCTCTCGTCGGCCATGATCGGCACGTCGGTGGCCCCGCTGATCCGGGCCAGGTTCTCCACGCCCATCACGGGCTGCTCCATGAACCAGATGCCGTAGGCCTCCATCCGCCGCAGCACCTGCAGGGCAAGCTTCGGTGTCGGATATCCCTGATTGGCGTCCACGCGGATGCGGATGTCCGGGCCGACGAGCTCGCGCGTGCGCCGCACGAGCTCGACGTCCCGCTCTGGGTCGACCCCGACCTTGAGCTTGATGGTGCGCACCCCCTCCTCCACCACCGTCGCGATCTCCGCCAGGGCCGGCTCGATCGCCATCAGCCCGATGGAATGGGCCAGCGGCACCTCGCGCCGCACCAGACCTCCCAACAGCTCGTAGACCGGTACGCCCAGCGCGCGGCCCTTCAGGTCGTACAGCGCGACGTCGATCGCCGCCTTGGCATAGGGATGGCCGCGAATCACCGCGTCCATCCGGGCGTGCAGCACATCGAGCTGGAACGGGTCCTGCCCGATCAGCACCGGCGCCAGCCAGCGGTCGATCACGTCTACCACGCCCACGGAGTACTCCCCGTCGTGCGTCCCGTAATCGCCGCCCCAATCCGGCAGGGCAGGCGCCTCGCCCAATCCGCTGATCCCATCATCGGACGTGATGCGCACGATGACGTAATCGCTGCCCGCGGCGACGTTATTGAAGGCCCAGCGGTGCACACGGCGCCGCGGCAGCCCGACGCGGAACGTCTCGATCCGGGTGATCTTCATCGATCCCTCCTACGCCGTGGTCAGCAGCTGGCCGGTGTCCACGGCGTCGGTGAACAGCTCGTAGCCATCCGCCGTGACCAGCAACTCGTCTTCCAGCTGGTAGCCGTAGCCGTCCGCGAAGATGAACGGCTCGACGCACAGCACCATACCGGGCTCGAGGACGGTGTCGCCCACAAACCCGATCAGCGGCTCCTCGTGCAGGTGCAACCCCAGACCGTGACCGACGAACGACGACACCGGGAAGCCGGCTTGCTGGAAGCGCCGGACGAACTCGGCGTACAGCGCGGAAGTGCGCACGCCCGGCCGCACCATGGCCAACAGGGCGCGGTGGGTCTCGACGATCCGCGCCCAGACCTCGCGCTGCCGCGGCGTAGGCTCGCCGACGACTGCCGTCCGCGCGACATCGGAGTAGTAGCTGCGCCGATGCGCGATGATGTCCACGCGGATGAGGTCGCCCCGGGCCAGGACCCGATCGGTGGGACCGGCGTTGGGCAGGCCGCTGCGCTCCCCGGAAGCCACGACCAGGATGCGCACCCCGTCCACGCCCCGGGCGTACAGCTCGCCGACGAGCACCCGGCCGAGGTCCCGCTCCGTCATCCCCGCGCGCACCTGGCGGTAGGCGACAGCGTGTACCTCGTCGGCGAGACGGCCGACCTCCCGCAGCGCGGCGATCTCCTCCGCGGTCTTCACCATGCGCAGGTGGGCGAACCAGGCGTCGTTGTCCACCCACTCGACCTCGGGGAGCAGCCGTGTCAGTTCGGCGAAATCGGCGGCTGGGAGGTAGCGCAGCTCGATGCCCACCCGTCCACGCCGGATGCCCAGCTCGGCGAGGGTCGACGCCAGCACGGCCATGGGGTGTTCCGCGAATTCCTTCCACTTCCGCACGTCCGTGATCCGGCTCAGGCGGCGCGCCGTGGAGAACTCCATGTCCACGGTGAGCATCGCCTCGCGCTCGGGCGTGACGATGCAGCAGGCATGGCGGTGGCGGATCACGGGCTGGGAGGGCACCATGAACCCCGCTGTGTAGGCGACATTCTCCGGCGAGACGGCGATGCTCGCCCGCCACTGCTCCCGTTGCAGCGCTTCGCGCTGCCGCCGGATGATCTCGTGCCCCTGCGCCATCCTCATCCTCCTTTGAGGGCGCGGCGGTGCCGCCACTCCAGCAGCAGCGGGTAGGCCGCCGTGGCCGCGGCTAGCGCCAGGAGGGCCAAGCTCAGCGGCCGCTGCAGGTAGACGAGCAGGCTGCCCTGGCTGACGATGTGCGTGCGCCGCAGATTCTCCTCGAACATCGGCCCGAGGATCAACCCGAAGATCAAGGGCAGCACGGGGAACCCCGCCTTCTGCATCAGGTACCCCACGCCGCCGAAGAGCACCATCACCCAGACGTCGAACACCGAGTTGTTGACGGCGTACGCGCCGACGACGCAGAGCAGGGCGATCCCGGCGAGCAGCACGGCCTTGGGCAGCCGCAGCGTGCGGGCAAAGAGCCGCGCCCCGAGCAGCCCCAGTGCCGTGGTCAGCGCGATCGCCACGCCGAGGGCGACGTAGACGCCGGCCACGAAGTCGCGGTGCTCCGTGAAGAGCTGCGGCCCCGGCCGCAGCCCCTGGATGAGCAGGGCGCCCATCAGCACCGCGGTGATGCTGTCGCCGGGGATGCCCAGGCTCATCGTCGGGATGAGGTCGCCGCCCATGCAGGCGTTGTTGGACGCTTCCGGCGGTACGATGCCTTCCGGGATGCCGGTGCCGAAGCGCTCGGGCGTGCGAGACAGGCGTTTCTCCTGAAGATAGGAGAACGCCACGCCGATGGCCGAGCCGGCAGCCGGGATGATCCCCACGATCACGCCGACGATCGCCCCGCGCAGAGCCCCCGGCACGGTGCGGCGCATCTCCGCCCAGGGGGGGATCACTCGGCGGATCGTCGTGATCACCTGCCAGCGCGGCGCGCCGCCTTCCAGATGGCGGAGCACCTCCGCCATCCCGAAGATCCCGATGGCCACCGGGATCACCGCCACCCCGCCGGCCAGGTGCCGGCTGCCGAAATCAAAGCGCAGGACGTTCGTCAGCGGATCGAGCCCTACCGTGGCCAGGAGCAGTCCCACGAGACCTGCCAGGATCCCTTTCAGCATCGCCTCCGGGATCGCCGCGGAGAGACTGGCCAGTCCGAGCAGGGCCAGCCCCGTGAACTCCGGGCTCTGGAACTTGAGGCCGAGCGCCGCAAGCAGCGGCGCGACGGTCATGAACACCAGCAGCCCGAACATGCCGCCGAACATCGAGGCCAAGGTGGCGTACCCGATCGCCTCGCCCGCCCGGCCCCGCATCGCCATCGGATGGCCATCCAGCTGGGTGACGATGGCGCCGGGGGTGCCCGGGATGTTCAGCAGGATGGCCGAGATCGATCCGCCGTAGACGCTGCCGTTGAACACGCCCATGAGGAACATCATCGCTCCCGTCGGATCCATGGCGAAGGTCAGCGGCAGCAGAACGGCCAGCGACGTGGTCGAGCTGATCCCGGGCAGCGCGCCCAGGATGATCCCCAGGATCGAGCCGACCAACGACAGCAGCAGCGCGGTAGGCGAGGTGAGGATTGCGGGCAGCGTCTCAAGGAGCTGTTCGAGCATCGGCTCCCCTCACGGCAGCGGCACCTTGACGAATCCCTTGAAGACGTAGTACAGCGCGGCCGTGATGACCAGGGCCGCACCGGCGGTCTGGCCCAGGGAGCGGGGAAGGGGACGGCGGTCCTCCTCCGGGGTGAGCGCCGCGATCCACCCCGCGGCGAACAGCAGCGTGGCGGTGATGAAACCCAGGCGAGGCAACGCCCCGAGGTAGACGCTGAGCGAGGCCACGAACACCGCCGGACGCCGGTAGGGGCGGAGGGCCAGGGTGCGACCGACATCCCGGAGGGAGACGCGCGCCGCGCGCCACCGCAGCACTCCGAGGAGGATGACCACCGTGCCGCCTCCCAGCAGGGCGACGAGGAGCAGCCTCGGCAGGAGCGCGGGCCCCGGGTCGGCGCCGAAGTCAAAGCTGGTCAAGGTCGCGTTGCGGCCCAGCGCGATCAGGCCGACGATCCCGACAACGAGCAGGATCGTTCCGGCCAGCACATCGCTGAGTCCCTGCCGGGCTTGCTCGACCATCGGTCCGCCGCGGGGGCGGAAGATCCGCCCCCGCGATGTGTCTCCGCTACTTCGTGTTGCGCGCCAGACCGAGCTCGAACAGCAGCGCGTACTGGAGCGCGTCGTCGGCCTTCAGGAAGGCCTCCGTGCGCTTGATCCCCATCGGACTGATCACGAACCCCGCCTTGTTGGCCCGCTGCACGAACGCCGGGCTCTGCAGGGCGCCCAAGAATTTCGCCTCGAGCACGGCCAGACGGTCGGCCGGAATCCCCTTTGGCCCGGCGACGACGCGCCAGGAGCCGTAGATCACGTCGAACCCCTGCTCTTTGAACGTGGGGACATCGGGCGCCAGGAAGTGGCGCTTGCTATCCGAGACGCCGAGGATGCGCAGGCGGCCGGACCGGTGCCCCTCGATGACATCGGGCACCGGCACGGTGGTCGCCTGCACCTCGCCAGCCAGCAGCGCGGCCACGCTGGGGGCGAACCCCTGGTAGGGGATCTTGTTCAGCGTGATGCCCAGTTTCTTCTCGAAGACGAGCACCGTGAGGTGCGACGCTCCGCCCGGCGGGTCGTTGGAATTCTTGATCGTGTTGGGCCGAGCCCGGGCGGCCTCGACGAACTCCTTGAGGCTCTTCCAGGGCGCGTCGCCTCGGACGGTGAGCGCGCCGGGCTCGTTGCCGTAGAAGACGATGGGTTGCAGCTCATCGAGCTTCACCGGATTCGGGATCATGTACTGCTGGGCGATGGCCCCCGACCCGAACATCCCGACCGTGTAGCCGTCCGGCCGGGCGCTGGCGATCTCGCGGTGGCCGATTGCGCCGGCGGCGCCGGGCTTGTTCACGACGACAACCGGCACTCCGAACTCCTTGGTGGCCTGGTCGGCCAGCAGCCGCATGCTAATGTCGGATCCGCCACCCGCGGGCCACGGCACGATGAGGGTGATCTCCTTGCTGGGGAACCGCTCCTGGGCGGTGGTCCATGACGCGCCGGCGAGTGCGAACGCCAGCGTCAGCGCGACGACCACCCCCATTGTCACCGCACGGTGCACGCTCCTCATCTCTCTCTCCCTCCCCCTCCCCTGTCGGTCAGGCGTTGCCGACGTTCTCACGGTTGGCTGCGGCCAGCATCCGCTCGACGAGCGGGCGCACCTCGCGGGCGAATCGCCGCAGCTGCGCGTTGGCGCCCACCGTCGCGACCTGGACGGCGAAGTCCGTGGCTCCGCCGCGGACCAGCGCCGCGCACCGGGCCGCCACATCGGGCGGCGGGCCCACGAGGACGAAACGATCCACGATCTCCGCCCCTACGAATCGCACGGCGGCTTCCGGTCTCGCTGCGGCGAAGGCCTCGTGCACCCGGCGGGTGACCTCCGGATCAACGCCCATCCGCGCGGCCACCGCCGGGGTCGTCATGCCAAGCAGGTAGGCGGCCCAGGGGCGCAGCGCCTCGATCCCCTCGGCGCGATCGTCGGTGACCCGCACGCTCTGCCAGGCGATCACCTCGAAGGCCTCCAGCGTCCGGCCGGCGCGCTGCGCGCCCGCGCGAACCTCGGCCAACCCGTAGGCCTGCGCCTCCGGCGACACCAGCGACTCCAGCATCACGCCGTCGCCGACCTCCCCCGCGACGCGCAGCATCTTCGGATTCCGCGTGCCAATGACGATCGCCACCTTCGGCCGGCCGGAGGTCTGCAGGGTGACGCCCTGCAGCGTCCAGGAACCTTCCCACCTGACCGCCTCCCCGGCCAGCAGGCGGCGGATCAGCAACGTCGCCTCGCGAACCCGCTCCGGAGCCCGGCGGCCGTCCAGGCCCAGACGCTCGATGACGTGCTTGCGGTTGCCCGCGCCCAGGCCCAGGAGGAGCCGACGGCCGGCGACCTCCGCAACAGTGGCCGCGGAGCGCGCGATCTGCACCGGATGGCGGGTATAGGGATTGGTGACGGCCAGGCCCAGCTCCAGCCCCGGCACCTCTCGCGCGACCTGGGCCAGCAGGACGAACGGATCGGCGTAGTACGTCTGGTCGGGGATCCACAGCCGCTGGAACCCCAGCTCGTACCCCTCCCTGGCGAACGCCACGAACTCCGCCACGGGCCCCTCGGGGATCCGGGTAAAGGAGAAGATCATCTACGCCTCCGCGCCGAGCTCAAGGAGCCGTTCGTTGGGCGTGCCCTCGCTCAGCGTCTCGAAGCCGTCGTCGGTGATGAGGAACTCGTCCTCGATGTGGAATCCCATGCGCCCGGGGATCAGGTACATCGGCTCCAGACACAGCACCATCCCGGGCTCCAGGGCGCGGTCGGTGTACAGGTTCACGTACGGCTCTTCGTGGATCGTCAGCCCCAGCCCGTGCCCCAGGAACCTCAGCGAAGCTTCCAACCCGCCCCCCTCCAGGGTCTGCAGGTAACGCGCGTGCAGCGCGCGGGTGCTGGCGCCCGGCCGCAGCGCGTCCTGGACGCGGGCGTAGGCCTCGCGCAGGACGGCCCAGATCCGCGCCTGCTCGGCTGTCGGCGGCCCGCAGACCGCGGTGCGCGCCACGTCGGAGTGAAACCAGCCCGCCCCACAGATCAGATCTACCCGCACCACATCACCGGGGGCGATCGGCCGATCGGTGGGAGCAGCGTTGGGGAACGCGCTGCGCTCTCCCGCGCCAATGATTGGCCGGCAGTAATCCACTCCGGGACAGGCGTCCACGAGCAAGCGCGCGAGATCGCGCTCTGTCATCCCCGGACGGAACCGCCGGAAGGCCTCGCCGTGGGCGCGAGCGGCGAGGCGGCCCAGCCGCCGGATGGCGGCGATCTCCTCCGGCGTCTTTCGCGCGCGGGCCGCGAAGAACACCTCCGCCGCCGGCACGAAGACGGCGTGCGGCAGCGCGCGGCGCAGGCGGTCGGCGTCGGCGGCCGGCAGGTGATCGAGCTCAAGGCCGATGCGCCCGCCCTCCAGCCCCCGCTCGCGGATGAGGTCCGCGAGCAGCGCCATCGGATCGTCCGTGAACTCGTTGTAGGCGCGGATGTCCTCCACCCACCGCGCGCGGTCCCGGGCCAGCGTCTCCTCGACGTTGACCACGATCAGCGCCGGCGGCCCCTCCTGCGGCACGAGACAGATCGTGCGCCGGAAGCGGTTGCTGAGGTGCGAGGGGACCGTGTAGCCCGCGGCGTAGACGACGTTGTCCGGCGAGCTCGCCGCCAATGCGTCCAGTTCCCGCTGGCGCATCGCCTCGCGCAGCCGGAGGGCGGAAGGGATCGGCGCGCTCACCGCCGCACCACCCAGGGGCCGCGCTCGACCAGACGCAGGACGTCGTCGCGTCCCGCCCCCTCCAGCCCCAATCGCGCCGCGGTGAGCCCGACTTGCGCGTAGTCCACCCCGGTGGCCACGGAGGCGAGGTGGATGAGCGCGTCGACCGTCGGCGTGGCCACGCCCGCGGCCATGGCGAATGCCCGTAGCGGCACGAGGCCGAAGGCGACATCTTCCTTGATGTAGCGGCCCTCCAAATTTGGCTGGGCTTTGATGTAGCGGTTGGGCACGCTGTCCTTCATCGCCTCGAGGACCGATCCGGCGGCCCAGGCTCGCTGCGAGGTGTACCCCGCAGCATAGAAGTAGTCGAGGAACCGGTCTACGGCCACGCCGTAGGCCCCGGCCACGGCCAGCCGGTCCCGGTCCACGGCCTCGATCGCTCGCGCCACGGCGGGCGTGGTGCCCTCGTAGTAGTAGAAGAAGTCGCCGGCGGTGTGCTCGATCCATCCCGCGTTCAGCAGCATCCCCGGCGGATGGAGCACGGCGTTGAGGTTGGTCAGCGAGGTGACGAGGACGGAGTCGACCGCCTGGGCCTGCGGATAGAGCCGGTGGAACCGGGCGAACGCCTGCTCCCGCTGGACAGCGGGCAGCACCGCCGCGCGCGTCGTGCGGGCCCGACCGCTGATGTTGATCCGGGTCGGCGAGGTCATCCGGCAGATGTAGGTCAGCGAGTTCAGCTCCACGATGGGCACGGGCGGCGCTCCGCTCTCGGCGAGCAGCCGCGCCACGTGCAGCGCGCTGCCGGTGTTGCTGGCGTTGAGCACGATCACCTGCTCCGGGCGGAGGAGCGGCGCGAGGGCGCGGGCGTAAAACTCCTGGCCCGAGGCCGGCACGGTGAGCATGATCACCTCCGCCCCTTCCACGGCCTCGGCGAGGTGCGGCGTGATGCAGGCCACGGGCACGAAGGCGTCACCGGCCGC
>DATLZI010000222.1:0-18456 GCA_035574075.1 bacterium
CGACGACGCCGGCGGCAGCCTGGAGGACCTCGAGGCGATCATCGCCCTGGGCCGCCCGGTCACGGTGGCCGTCCTGCCCGGTCTGCGCTACTCGCGGGAGGTGGCCGAGCGCGCCGCCGCCGCCGGGCTGGAGGTCTTCCTCCACCTCCCGCTGGAGCCGGAGGACAGCGCGAAGGCGCTGGGACCGGGAGGGATCACGGTGGCCATGTCGGACAGGGAGATCGAGGCCAGCGTGCGCGCCTCGCTGGCCTCCGTGCCCGGCGCGATCGGCGTGAACAACCACATGGGCTCCCGGGGCACAGCCGATCCGCGGGTGATGCGGGCGGTGCTGAGCGTGGTGCGGGAGCGGAAGCTGGTGTTCGTGGACAGTGTGACGTCGCCCCGCACCGTGGCCGCGCGGATCGCCGCCGAGATGGGCGTGCGCACCGCGGCGCGCCACGTCTTCCTGGACAACGAGGACGAGCCGACGGCGATCCGCCGCCAGTTGCGCCGGGTCCTGGCCCGCGCCCGGCGCAGCGGGGAAGCCGTGGCCATCGGCCACGCCAGTCGGCTCACGGCGCAGGTGCTGCGGGAGATGCTGGGCGAATTCGATAGCGCGGGCGTCGTGCTCGTACCCGCATCCGCGCTGGTCCGCTGAGGAGGGAGAGCACCGTGGCGCAGGTCGTGGCCACTACGCCGGGGGCAGACGCCTGGGAGATGGCCCTCCAGCAGTTCAACATCGCCGCCGACTTCCTGCCGCTGAAGCGCGGCATCCGCGAGTTTTTGGCCTACCCCAAGCGCGAACTGACGGTGAACTTCCCGGTGAAGATGGACGACGGATCGGTGCGCGTCTTCACCGGCTATCGCGTGCACCACAGCACGGTGCTGGGGCCGACGAAGGGCGGCATCCGCTACCACCCCGACGTGACGCTGCGCGATATCCGCGCCCTGGCGATGTGGATGACCTGGAAGTGTTCCGTGGTCGGCCTGCCCTACGGCGGCGCGAAGGGAGGGGTGGTCGTCAATCCGCGCGAGCTATCGCGGGACGAGCTCGAGCACCTCACCCGCCGCTACGCCACAGAGATCAGCATCCTGATGAGTCCCGAGGGCGACATCCCCGCGCCGGACCTCGGCACCGACGCCCAGGTCATGGCCTGGATCATGGACACCTACAGCATGCACGCCGGGCACTCCACCCCCTCCGTGGTCACCGGCAAGCCCCTGGCGATCGGCGGCTCGCAGGGCCGCAGCGAGGCGCCGGGACGCGGCGTCTGGCTGGTGGCCCGCGAGGCCTGCCGACACATCGGCATCCCCCTCGACGGGGCGACGGTCGCGGTGCAGGGGTTCGGCGCCGTCGGTTCCACCGTCGCCTACCTCCTGCACGACCACGGCTGCCGCATCATCGCCGTCTCCGATAGCAGCGGCGGGGTGTACAACCCGGGGGGCCTCGACCCCCGGGCCCTGCGGCGGTTCAAAGACGAGCATGGCACGGTGACCGGCTTCCCGGGCGGGGAGCGCATCACCAACGCCGAGCTGCTCGAGCTGCCCTGCGCCATCCTCGTCCCGGGGGCGGTGCAGGCGCAGATCACGGCGGAGAACGCCCCGCGCGTCCGGGCCCGGATCATCGTCGAGGGGGCGAACGGTCCGGTCACGCCGGACGCCGACCGCATCCTGGCCGAGCGCGGTGTGCTCGTCGTCCCGGACATCATCGCCAACGCCGGGGGCGTCATCGTGTCCTACTTCGAGTGGGTCCAGGGGCTGCAGCAGTTCTTCTGGACGGAGGAGGAGATCAACCACAACCTCGAGCGGATCATGCTGCGCAGCTTCGGCCAGATCCTCCGCACGGCGGAGGAGAAGCGGACGACCCTGCGCATCGCGGCGCTGATCCGCGCCATCGAGCGCGTCGCCGACGCCCTGATGACCCGCGGCATCTACCCCTAGGCCGCCGCCCCGTCCCGGCAGGAGGAAGGGGAGAGGGGGCGGCGAAACGCTCTATCCAATCCACACGGGCTCGCAAGGCCGTCATCCCACACCAGGAGGGGGATCCCGACCAGGGCTTCGCCGCGCCGGCGGCGGAGGGGGAGAAGGGGGTGAGGGTCGGCTCGGTTGGACGATGAGCGGGTTCTCGAATTCCACTCCACGAGGAGGTCGATAGGCGAATGAAGCGTCTGCAGATCCCTGTGGCATTGGCCGTGGCGCTGCTGCTGGCGGCGGGAGGGTACTTCGTGCCGTCCGCGCCCGCGGCCACGGTCGGTCCCGTCACCGATCCCATCGGGGTCGTGCGGGTGCCGCGAGGCCAGCCGATCACGATCGCCTACTGGCTGGTCGTGGCTGGCGAGAACGCCTCGCTGGGCATCGACAGCCGGCGCGGCATCGAGATCGCGATCGACGACAAGAAGACCGTCGCTGGCTTCCGCATCCGGCTGATCGGTGAAGACTCGGGCTGCAACGCCGAAGGCGGCGTCACGGCGGCCACGAAGCTCGCCGCCAACCGGAACATCGTCGCCGCGATCGGCAGCTCCTGCAGCAGCGAGGCCGTCCCTGGCGCCCCGATCCTGTGGAAGGCGGGCATCGTCACCGTCTCGCCGTCGAACACCGCGCCGCGCCTGACCGCCCCGAACCGCGGTCCCGACTTCGACGGCTATCTGCGCACCGCGCACAACGACCTGGTGCAGGGCCGCGTGGCCGCGGAGTTCGCCCGGCGCCAGCTCCGGGTGTCCCGCGCGGCGACGATCCACGACGGCAGCCCGTACGCGGAAGGGCTGGCCAATGCCTTCGCTGACAACTTCAAGAAGCTGGGGGGCACGATCACCTCGCAGGAGGCCATCGCGCCGACGGACACCGACATGCGGCCGGTGCTGACGAAGATCGCCGCCGGGCGGCCGGAGCTGATCTACTACCCGATCTTCATCGCCGCGGGCGGTTTCGTGACCCGCCAGGCGAAGGAGGTCGCCGGCCTGAGCAACGTCAAGCTGATGTCCGCGGACGGCACGTTCTCGCCCGACTTCCGCAAGGCGGCGGGTGACGCGGTGGTCGGCGTGTACAACACCAGCCCCGACCTGTCCCCGGGGGCCCTCGGACCGGCCTACGCGCAGTTCGTCGCCAAGCACCAGAAGAAGTATGGCGAGAAGCCGATCTCGGCGTTCCATCCCCACGCCTACGACGCGGCGATGATGATCTTCGCCGCGATCGAGAAGGTAGCCAAGAAGGACAGCGCCGGCAACCTCTACATCGGGCGGAAGGCGCTGCGTGATGCGCTCTTCGCCACGCGGAACTTCAAGGGGTTGACGGGGACCCTGACCTGCAACCCCTATGGGGACTGCGCCGACCCGAAGATCGCCGTCTATCAGCACCTCAGCGCAGATCCCGCGAAGTGGAACGCCGGCACCGATCCGAAGAAGCTGTACCCGTAGGGTTGGCGGCGAACCAGCTCGCGCGCCACGGGGGGTGGGCCGGCCGGTGGGCCGGCTCATCCCCCTCTTCGCGCGCGGTGCGTCGTGATCGGGTGAAGAGGTCGCCAGGATGAGCGTCGCGATCCCGGTGCCGCGGGGGTGGTGGCGCCGGCTGTCCGTGGTCGAGCTGTACCTCTGGGCGTTCCGGATCGCCGTCGTCGTGATCGTCCTCTGGGGGACGACCGGCACGCTGCGGGCCGGCCGCTACACCAGCGAGGTCTGGATCGACTTCTTCGTCTTCGGCCTCTCGCAGGGCGCGATCTACGCCCTCATCGCGCTGGGCTACACGATGGTCTACGGCATCCTGCGGATGATCAACTTCGCCCACGGCGACATCTTCATGGTCGGCGCCTACACGGCGTTCTACGCCGCGCGGGCCCTGCATGTGCGCGGGCTGTTCAACGGGAATCCGGCGTTCAGCCTGGCCGTGGTCCTGGCCGTGGCGATGGGCGTCTCCCTGGTCACCGCCCTGCTCGTGGAGCGCGTCGCCTACCGTCCGCTGCGCCGGGCGCCGCGCCTCGTGCCGCTGATCTCGGCGATCGGCGCTTCGTTCTTCATCGAGTACGCCGTGCGCGGGCTGTACGGCTCCGGCTACCAGGCCTACCCGGAGTTCGAAATCTTCAAGGGCGAGTGGGTGCTGCTGGGGATTGGGGTGCTGCGCACCCAGGCTGTGGTCATCGTCGCCTCGCTGCTCCTGATGACCGCGCTGTACCTCTTCGTCATGCGCACCAAGACCGGGACGGCGATGCGCGCGGTGTCCGAAGACATCGAGGTCGCCGCGCTGATGGGCATCAACGTGGACCGGATCATCGTCGTCACCTTCGCCATCGGCGGCGCGGCGGCGGGGGCGGCGGGGGTGCTCTACGCTCTGGTCTTCAAACAGGTGCACTTCTTCATGGGGTTCTACCCCGGGATCAAGGCGTTCACCGCCGCCGTGCTCGGCGGGATCGGGAACATCCCCGGGGCGATGCTCGGCGGGGTCTTCCTCGGGTTGTTCGAGTCGGTGGGGCCGATCCTCGTCCTGGACGGTCTCGGTATCCCCGCCCCCTACCAGCTCAAGGACGTGATTGCCTTCACCATGCTCGTCATGGTGCTCATCTTCCGCCCGTCGGGGATCCTCGGCGAGCGGCTGGCGCAGAAGAAGGCATGACGGCCACCTCGCGCCCCTGGCGGCGGACGCTGCGGACGGGCCTGCTCTGGGGCACCGGCGCGGTCTTCGTGGCGCTGGTGGGCCTGGTCGAGGTCCTCCAGGGCAAGGAGATCATCACTGGAGTGATCGCCGGCGGCCACCTGCTCATGCTGCTGCTCGCCGCCGGGGCGGGGCTCTCCGCCGCCCGACCGCAGGCCCATCGGCCGGGGGTGGCGGTGGGCAGCGCCGCGGCATCCGGCCTGGTGGCCGGGCTCGTCGTCGGCGCGCTGGTCGCCCTGGCCAGCGCCATGCCCCTCCGGGGGATGTTCGTCGCCGCCTCGCCCGAGCTCTTCGCCATCCTGTCCTTTGGCCGCGGCGTTGCCGCGCTGCCCTGGATCGCCTTGACCGGCGCCGCCGTTGCGGCGGGAGGGGGCGCCCTGATCGTCCTGCCCCGCGCGATCCGCGCCCTGCTCAGCGCCATGATCGGCGCCCTGCTGGTGATCGGACTGCTGCACGAGCAGGTGCAGCTGCTGCTGCAGGCCGATCGGCTGACGCCCCTGCGGGAGCTGGTCTTCTCCTTCGAGGGGCTGACGCCCGTGGGGGCCCTCCTCATCGCGGGGGTCAGCGCCGCGGTGAGCGGGCTGTGGCAGGTCCAGCGGCCGCGGATGGGCGCGCGGATCGCCGCGCTGCCGCCCCAGGGCCGGCGGCGCCTGCGTCTCGTGGGGATGCTGGCCAGCGTCCTCGGGCTCCTGGTGCTGCCGCTGTTCGTGGGCCCCTTCTTCTCGCAGGTGCTCGTCCTGGTCGGGCTGTACACGCTGATGGGCCTGGGCCTCAACCTGGAGGTGGGCTTCGCCGGCCTGCTCGATCTCGGCTTCGTGGCGTTCTTCGCCGCCGGCGCCTACACCGTCGGGTTGCTCACGACCGGCACCGACCTCGCCGTGGCCAGCCTGTCCTGGTGGTCGGCGATGCTCGTCGCGGTCGTCGTCTCGCTGATCGCGGGCGTCTTCTTCGGGCTCCCCGTCCTCGGCATCCGCGGCGACTACCTGGCCATCGCCACGCTGGGCTTCGGCGAGATCATCCGGCTGCTTGTGCTCTCAGACTTCCTGCGGCCCTGGCTGGGTGGCTCGCAGGGCGTGCTCGGCATCCCCAAGCCGGTGCTCTTCGGCTTCGAGTTCCGCGGCCCGGAGCAGCTCTTTTTCATCACCGTCGGCGCCAGCGCGGTCATCGCCTTCATCGCGGCGCGGTTGCGCGACTCGCGCCTGGGCCGGGCCTGGATGGCGATGCGGGAGGACGAAGACGTGGCCCAGGCCATGGGTATCAACCTGGTGAACGTGAAGCTGCTGGCCTACGGCATCGGCGCGATCTTCGCCGGGGTGAGCGGCGCGATCTTCGCCGTGATGGTGGGCTCGGTCTTCCCGCACTCGTTCTCCGTGCTCGTGTCGATCAACGTCCTGGCCCTGATCATCGTCGGCGGCATGGGCAGCCTGCCCGGCGTCGTCGTCGGCGCGCTTTTCCTGGTCGGCCTGCCCGAGCTGCTGCGCGAGTTCTCCGACTTCCGCTACCTGGTCTACGGGGCGGCTCTCATGGCGATGATGATCCTGCGGCCGGAAGGGCTCTGGCCGTCGGCGGCGCAGCGTCGTGAGCTGCACGAGGAGATCGAGACGGTGCCGCCGGGCGAGATGATCGAGGCGGAGGAGGTCTGAGCGGTGAGCCTCCTCGTCTCGCGCGGGCTGACCAAGCGGTTCGGCGGGCTGGTGGCGATCAGCCAGCTGGATCTCGCCGTCGCTCCGCGCGCGATCCACAGCATCATCGGGCCCAACGGCGCCGGCAAGACTACCTTCTTCAACTGCGTCACCGGCTTCTACCGCCTGGACGAGGGGACGATCGAGTTCGATGGCATGCTGCTCAACGGGCTCAGCCCGGACCGCATCACGAGCCTGGGGATCGCCCGCACCTACCAGAACATCCGGCTCTTCGCGAACATGACGGCGATGGAGAACATCCTCGTCGGGATGCATCCGCATCTGCGCTCGTCCTGGATCGGCGCGATCCTGCACACGCCATCCACCGTCCAGGAGGAGCGCCTGGCGCACCGGCAGGCGCGGGAGCTGCTGCAGTTCGTCGGCCTGCGCGGCAAGGGGGACCTCCTGGCGAAGAACCTGCCGTACGGCGAGCAGCGCCGTCTGGAGATCGCCCGGGCGCTGGCCGCCCGCCCCAGGCTGCTGCTCCTGGACGAGCCGACGGCGGGCATGAACCCGCGCGAGACGATCGAGATGATGGCCTTCATCCGCCAGCTGCGCGACGATCTGGGGGTCACGATCATTCTCATCGAGCACCAGATGCGGGTGGTGATGGGGATCTCCGACCTGGTCACGGTGCTGGACTACGGCACGAAGATCGCGGAGGGACCGCCGCAGGACGTGCAGAACGATCCGCAGGTCATCGAGGCCTACCTGGGACGGCGGAGCGTGGCGACACACTAGCGATGGCCCTACTCGAGGTCGAGAACCTCCACGTCTACTACGGCCAGATCCACGCCCTGAAGGGGATCTCCCTCACCGTGGAGCGGGGGGAGATCGTGACGCTGATCGGCGCGAACGGGGCGGGGAAGAGCACGACGCTGAAGACCATCTCCGGGCTGCTGCGTCCGCGCGAGGGCGTGATGCGCCTCGCGGGCGTCGACCTCACGACGATCCCGCCGCACGACATCGTGGCCCGCGGGGTCGTGCAGGTTCCGGAGGGCCGGCGCATCTTTGGCCGGCTGACGGTTCTCGAGAACCTGACGATGGGCGCCTACACCCGCGGCGATCGCGCCGGCATCGCCGCGGACCTGGAGCGGGTGTTTGAGCTGTTCCCCCGCCTGCGCGAGCGCCGCCACCAGGTGGCCGGCACGCTGTCCGGGGGCGAGCAGCAGATGCTGGCCATCGGCCGGGCCCTGATGGGGCGTCCCACGGTGCTGCTCCTGGACGAGCCCTCGATGGGGCTGGCCCCCGTGCTGGTGGAGCAGATCTTCGACACGATCACGGGGATCAACCGGGAGGGCACGACGATCCTGCTCGTCGAGCAGAACGCCTACATGGCCCTGCAGGTCGCGCACCGCGGCTATGTCCTGCAGACCGGGGAGATCGCCCTGGCCGGTTCGGCGAAGGCCCTGCAGGCCAACGAAGACGTGCGCCGGGCGTACCTGGGCGGCTGACGCCGCCCGGCCGGCGGCTGTTACATCACGCCGCCGGCCGACGGTCCGTTGCGGGGCATGCGCACCGTGAACGTGGTGCCCTCGTTCGGACGGCTGCTCACGCTGATCCGCCCGCCGTGCGCCTCGACGATGTGCTTGGCGATGGCCAGGCCCAATCCGGTGCCCCCCGAGGTCCGCGTGCGCGAGCGGTCCGAGCGGTAGAAGCGCTCGAAGACGTGCGGCAGGTCTTCCGGACCGATCCCCCGCCCGGTGTCGTGCACCGCCACCTCCACCTCGCCGTTCACCGCCGCGAGCTGGACCTCGATCCGCCCGCCCGGCGGCGTGTACTTCAGCGCGTTGTCCACCAGGTTGGTCAGCACCTGCTCCAGGCGATCCTCGTCGGCGAAGACGACGATGCCGGGCGGGGCGGACTGCGCCAGAGTGAGGTGCAGATCCTCGGCGAGCGGGCGAAGCTTGTCCACGGTGCGCGCGACCAGCCCGCCGAGGTCCACCGGACGGGGATCCAGCGTGAGGCGCTTGCTCTCCAGCAGGGAGAGATCGAGGAGGTCGTCCACCAGCTTCACCAGCCGGTCGGCCTCGCTGTCGATGATCGTCAGGAAGCGGCGCGCCGTGGCCTCGTCGCGCATCGCGCCGTCCAGCAGCGTTTCGGCGAAGCCCTTGATCGAGGTGAGCGGGGTGCGCAGCTCGTGCGAGACGTTGGCCGTGAGCTCGCGGCGGAGCCGCTCGGTCTGCCGCAGCTCCGTCACGTCGCGCAGCACCGCCACCGCTCCGGCGATCTCCCCGCGCTCGCCCCGCACCGGGGCGCAGTGCGCCTCGATGACGCGGTCGCCCACCGCGCCCGGCGCCAGCTCCTCGGCGGTGACCCGCCCGGCGGTCGTGGCCTCCTGCAGCATCGCCGTCAGCCGGCGCGCGCCGAAGACCGCGGCGGCGGCGCGGCCCAGCGTCGCCGCCCGCGCCACGTGCAGCAGCTCTTCCGCGGCCCGGTTCAACAGGACGATCACGCCCCCTCGATCCGTGGCCACCACGGCGTCCGTCATGCCGGCGATCACGGCCTCGATACGGTTCCGTTCCTCGGAGATCGTCCGCACCGTTTCCTGCAGCCGCGCGGCCATGGTGTTGAACGTGGCACCGAGTTCTCCCAGCTCCGCCGTGCTGTCCACGGGGGCGCGGGTGCTGAGGTCCCCGGCGCTGACGCGCGAGGCCGCCTGGCGCAGGGCCTCGAGCGGCCGGACAAGCCGCCGCGAGAGCGCGGTGCCGATGAGCAGCGCCGCGGCCAGGCCGAGGAGCATCGCCGTGAAGAACGCCGGGGCGATCCGTTGCAGCTGGCGGAAGACCCAGGCGTGGGGTGCCGAGACGTGCACCACGCCCAGGACGCGGCCGTCCGCGCTCAGGATCGGCGCGGCGGCGTAGACGCGCCTGACCCCCTGGGCGTCGACGCGCACGGCCTGGGCCTCTTCCCCGGCCAGGGCGCGGCGGATCTCCGGCGCCTGGGGATCGGTGGCCCCCCCGGGGGCGCGGCCGGCGGCGTCGAGCAACGTGATCGTCGCATCCTTCCGCCAGCGCAGTTCCCAGACCTCCGCCTGCAGGCGGCCCAGGTCCAGATCGGGGCTGTCCGCGTACTCGCGCATCATCAGGGCGAGCACCTTGGCCTGCGTCGCCACGACGTAGGCGTAGGTGCTGACGTACTGCCGCTCGAGCGCGCGGGCGACGTAGGTCGTGAAGACGGCCAGGACGAGCACGACCAGCACCAGGTACGAAGTGGTGATCTTCCAGCGGATGGAGCGCCCCATCAGTTCCTCGTCGCGCTGCGCGCGCCCTCGGCGGCCTTGAACTTGTAGCCCACGCCGCGCACTGTGACGATGTAGGTCGGCGCGGCCGGGTCGTCCTCGATCTTTTCCCGCAGCCGGCTGATGTGCATGTCCACGGTGCGCGTGCTGCCGTAGTAATCGTATCCCCAGATATGCTCCAAGAGGAAGTCGCGGGTGAAGACCCGGTTGGGATGGCCGAGCAGGAGGCGCAGCAGCTCAAACTCCTTGGCTGTGAGGTCCACCGGGCGGCCGTTGAGCGTCACCTCATGCGTCGCCGGGTCCAGGACCAGCCCGCCGCCGCGCAGCGGTCCGCCCGCTGTGCCCGCCAGGCGCTCCCCGCCCGTCCGCCGGAGGATCGCCCGCACCCGGGCCACGAGCTCACGCGGGCTGAACGGCTTGGTGACGTAATCGTCGGCGCCGATCTCCAATCCGGCGACCCGCTCCAGCTCGCCGCCCTTGGCGGTGAGCATGAGGATGGGAACAGCGGACTGCGCGCGGATCCGCCGGCAGACCTCCAGGCCATCCACGTAGGGCAGCATGAGGTCGAGGATGACCAGATCGGGTCGGCTCTCCCGCAGCCGCGCGAGGGCCTCCGCGCCGTCGTAGGCCGTGACGACGGCGTAGCCGGCCTGGCTCAGGTTGTACTTCACGAGCTCGACGATGTGCGGTTCGTCGTCCACGACCAGGATGGTCTGGCTCACATGACCCTCCGGATCTCGCCGCCCAGGTAGCCGGTGATGGCGATGAGCCCCGCGCCCGAGGCGGCCAGGATCAGCAGCAGTCCTCGCTGGACCGGCCGCCTCCAGCGGAGCAGGAAGAGCGCCAGGTACACGGCCGTCGCGGCGTAGGCCAGCAGGCTGTGCAGCCGGTGCCGGTCGACGAACGCCTGGCCGATGCCCTGCGCCACCAGCGGGCGGTAGTCAGCGAAGCCGGAGACCACGGCCAGCGAGGCGCCCAGCAGGCCCAGCCCGATGAGGTAGCGGGCGGCGAGGCCGTAGAACCGCTCCTGCGTGCGCAGGTAGAGGAGGTCGAAGAGGAAGCTCGTCAGCCACAGCGCCACCGGGAAGTGGACGACGAGCGGATGCCAGAGGAACGGCATCTACTTCAGGCCGTCCGCCACGATCTGTAGCAGGGCCGCCACCCCCCGTGCCGCGTTCTGCACCGTCGCCAGGTTCTGCGCCTTCACCCCGCTCACCGCCAGGGTGTTCGCCGCCTCCAGCACCGGCATCACCGAAGCGGCGTTGCGCTCGCCGCGGATGTCAGCGAGGATCCCGTCGCCCTGGCCCTGGCAGACGTGCCCCCAGGCGGCGTTGAAGTTCCTGCCCCGGCTTCCCTCGATGCAGTTCAGGGTGTGCCCGAGGTGGGTCACCGCTGCGGCCGTGGCGTTCGCCGCGGCGGAGAACTTCGCGTGCTGGATCGCGGTGGCCAGCTGGGTCTGGGCCTTTCCGGCCGCCGGCGGGCTGCCGTAGTCGCCGCCGCCGCCGGGGTAGCCGCCCTGGCCCAGCGCCGCGGCCGCGGCCACGCCTACCAGCACCCCGAGCCCGAGCACGAGGCTGAGCAGTCGTCGTGTCATCCCTATGCCTCCTATCTTAGGCGATTTGGGCCCCTCTGCAGCCCCGGCTTCCAGGGATAGCATCCGGCGGTAACGCGCGTGTAAACCGTCCACCGGCGGGCAAGGACCGTCCGACGGCGCGTCGAAGGCGATAGTTCATGACTGATCTGTACACGTTTCCTCCCGCACCCTCGCCCGAGGCCATCGAGTGGCCGGGGACGCCCATCGGAGCCAGCAACTGCATCACGCGGACGAAGACCAGGACGGCGATCTACGACAAAGCGGTGGACCGTGTCGAGGGCCGGCGCGACGCCCTCGTCGCCGCGGCCGTCGGCCACATCACCCGCCGGGCCGGCCAGGAGCCGCTCTACCGCCACGATGTCGTCATCCACGGCGTGCGCGTGCGCGCCACCACGAACTCCGAGCACCTCTATGACTTCTGGGTGGACAACTGGTACGGGGTGGATGAGTGGACGGCGGTGACGGGTTTGGCCGCGCCGCGGGACCCTCAGGTCACGGTGTACGCCCTGGGCGGGGTCAGCGACCAGCAGGAGGCGGCGTACTACAGCCGGCGCACGAACACCATCGTCTTCTTCAACACCGCTTACTACGGTCAGCTGAAATCCTGGGTCCTGGGGGCGGTCGGCCGGGTGCTCGCCGAGGAGTACGGCATCCACTCCATCCACGGCGCCTGCGTGGAGAAGGACGGCCACGGCGTGCTGTACATCGCTCCCACCGGGACGGGGAAGAGCACCTCTTCCTACGGCCTGATGACCTATCCGGGCACCCGCTTCCACTCCGACGACTGGGTGTACGTCCGGTACACCTGGGCCACGACCGACGGGGCACGCCTCCACCCGATGGCCGTGCAGCTGCGCGACGGCAGCGAGGTGCGGGGCTACCGCGTCTTCCGCTGGCTGGAACAGCAGGCGGCGGCGCATCCCGACGCTGTGGTCATCGGGTTGGACCTCGCCCAGCGCGAGGTGCGCCTGCCGATTACGGCGATCGACTTCCGGGCTCCCCTCGAAGCCTACGCCTACACCTCCGAGAAGATCTTCTACCTGCGCACCAACCTCGTCGAGAACTTCCCGCTGGCCGCGATGCAGATGCTGCGCGCGAAGCTCGAGAACGTGCCCGATGTCTCTGCGGCGTTCCTGGACCGCTACAGGGCGATGCTGGACGATCTGGTCGAGGCGATCCGCGGCGAGGGCGGAGCGGTCACCGCCTACTTCGCCGGTCGCTCCTCGGAGGAGCTGCGCGGGCTGCTCGCCCGGCTGATCGCCTTCGACAACGCGCGGGCGATGCTCGACATCAGCAAGGTTCTGCCCGCGGAGCGCGTCTATACCAACCCGATGGAGCCGACGCGCCTGTCCACCGTGATGCTGTTGCGCCGGAACCGGCAGGATCCCGTGGTCGCGGAGCGCCTCTCCCTGAGCGCGTTCATGACTGCCCTGCTCGTCGGCGAGACGCCCGAGGGCAAGCGCGAGATCGCCTACAACGCCTATCGCGCTGTGGATGACGAGGAGGAGAAGGTGTACGTTCTCGACCTGGAGCGCGAGGCCCGGGGCGGCGATCTGTACGAGGCCTTCGAGCGCCGGCGCGACGCGCCGGAGACGCTGCGCGAGGAGTTCGAGCTGTTCCGCGTCATGCATCGCGCCTGCGCCAGTTACGCCCTGAACACGACGCTCACGGCCGACCCGGCCGTCCCCGACCGCAAGGAAGCGGTGCGTCTGACGATGCAGCTCATCGCCGGCCTGGTCGATCGGCAGCCCACGCCGTTGCGCCTGACGCTCGCCGACTACCGCGGGTTCCTCGCCGAGCCGTCCGCGCGAGCAGGGGTGGCGCCGCCGTAGGAGGCGTACAATAGAGAGCAGGATGAGGGCGCTGGTCAAGGCCGATGCCGGACCGGGCCTCGAGCTCGTTGATGTCCCGATCCCTGTGCCGGGCAGCGACGAGGTCCTGGTGAAGGTGTTCGCCGGCGGCATCTGCGGCACCGACCTGCACATCTACGAGTGGGATGCCTGGGCCCGCTCGCGTGTCCGCCCTCCGCTGACCGTGGGCCACGAGTTCTGCGGCACCGTGGTGGAGGTGGGCGCCCACGTCAGCGGTGTCACGGTGGGCGACTTCATCGCCGGGGAGGGGCACATCGCCTGCGGCCGTTGCCACGCCTGCCGGGATGGCGCCTTCCACATCTGCGAGCGCTTGCGGGTCATCGGGGTGGACCGCAACGGGGCCTTCGCGGAGTACGTAGCGATGCCCGCGGCGAACGCCTGGAAGCTCGATGCCGCAGTCCCGCGCGACGTCGCGGCGATCATGGACCCCCTGGGCAACGCCGTGCACGCCGCGCTCGAGGTGTCGCTGGGTGCCAAGTCGGTGGCCGTGATTGGCTGCGGACCGATCGGCCTGATGGCGATCGGCGTCTGCCAGCTGGCCGGCGCGGCGCTGGTCATCGCCTCCGACGTTTCCGACCAGCGGCTGGCCCTGGCCCGCCGGATGGGCGCCGACCTGGTGCTCGACGCCCGCGCCGGCGACGTGCCGGCCCGCATCCGCGAGGCCACCGACGGCGCCGGGGTGGATGTGGTGCTGGAGATGTCCGGCCACGAGGCGGGGCTGCGCGACGGTCTGGCCGCCCTGCGCAACGGCGGCTGGGTGTCGCTGCTGGGCCTGCCACGCCGGCCGGCCACGGTGGACCTCGCCAACGACGTCATCTTCAAGGAGGCGCACCTCGTCGGCATCTTCGGTCGGCGGATCTGGCGGACGTGGGAGCAGGCGACGACGCTCCTGCGCAGGGGGTTGGATGTCACCCCGGTGATCACCCACCGTCTGCCGCTGGAGCGCTTCGAGGAGGCGTTTGATCTGCTCAAGGCGGCCAGCGCCGGCAAGATCATCCTGTACATCTGAGCGAGGGCTTATGGCGAACCCCCTGGCCTACCTGGACGCTGAACTGCAGGACCTCCGGGAACGCGGGTTGTTCCGCCGTCCCCGCCTCCTGGAGGGGCCGCAGGAGCCTGTGGCGCGCTACGACGGGCGCGAGGTCATCAACCTCTGCTCGAACAACTACCTCGGCCTGGCCAACCACCCCGCGCTGAAGGCGGCGGCCCGGCGGGCTCTCGAGGACCTGGGCGTCGGTTCCGGCGCCGTGCGCACCATCGCCGGGAACCTGGCCATCCACCAGCAGCTCGAGGAGGCCCTCGCGCAGTTCAAGCACACCGAGGCGACGCTGCTGTTCCAGTCCGGCTTCACGGCCAACGCCGGCACGGTGAGCGCGATCCTGGGGCGGGACGACGTCATCGTCAGCGACGAACTCAACCACGCCAGCATCATCGACGGCGCCCGCCTCTCCGGGGCGGAGAAGAAGATCTTCCCGCACAAGGACGTGGCGGCGGCGCGCCGTCTCCTCGCCGAAGCCCGCGGCGCCCGGCACGTGCTGCTGATTACCGACGGCGTCTTCAGCATGGACGGCGACATCGCCCCGCTTCCCGAGCTCGTCGCCGCGGCGGAGGAGGTCGGCGCGATCATGATGGTGGACGACGCCCACGCCAGCGGCGTCCTGGGACGGCACGGGCGCGGCACCGTCGATCACTTCGGCCTGCACGGCCGCGTGCACATCCAGGTCGGGACGCTGTCCAAAGCCTTCGCCTGTCTCGGCGGCTATGTCGCCGGCAGCCGCACCCTCGTCGACTACCTGTTGCACCGGGCGCGCCCGCTGCTGTTCAGCACTTCGCACCCCCCGGCGGTGGCGGCCACGGCCCTCGCCGCCCTCGACCTCGTGCAGCGGCAGCCGGAGGTGATCGAGCGCCTCTGGGACAACACAGGCTTCTTCAAGGAAGGCCTGCGGCAGCTGGGGTTCGATACCGGGATGAGCGAGACCCCGATCACGCCCGTCATCGTCGGCGAGGAGCGGCGGGCGATGGAGCTCTCCGACCGGCTCTTCGCCCACGGGGTCTTCGCCCTGGGGATCGCCTTCCCCACCGTGCCCCGGGGCAAGGCCCGCGTGCGCACCATCGTCACGGCGGGGCACACCCGGGAGCAGCTGCGGCGCGCTCTCGACGCCTTCGAGCGGGCGGGGCGCGAGTTGCGCCTGATCTGACGCGATGAAGGCCTTCACCCGCTTGCTGACGCCCGAGGCGGCCCGGGCGGCGTTCGGGGCGGTCTACACCCCACGTCCCGTCGGCGTGGAGCGCGTGCCGCTGCTCGCCGCCTGCGGCCGCGTCCTGGCGGAAGAGATACGCGCTCCCGAGGACCTGCCGCCCTTCGACCGCTCCACCGTGGACGGGTACGCCGTTCGTGCCGCCGACACGGCCCTGGCCTCGCGCGGCGCGCCGGTCGGCCTCATCCTTGCCGGTGAGGTGCTGATGGGGCGTCCGGCTCCGGTCGCCTGCGGTGCCGGGCAGGCGGTGCGCGTTCCCACCGGCGGCGCGCTGCCCGCCGGCGCGGACGCGGTGGTGATGCAGGAGGATACCGTGCGTCGCGACGGCACGGTGTTCGTGGAGCGGGCCGTCCGCGCGGGCGAGAACATCGTCCATCGAGGCGAGGATCTGCGCGCCGGCGACACCGTCCTAAAGCCGGGCCGCGTCCTCCGTCCCCAGGACGTGGGCTTGCTGGCGGGCATCGGCCGGACCGAGGTGGAAGTCTACGTGCGGCCGACGGTCTCTGTGGTGGTGACGGGGGACGAGCTCGTCCCTCCCGGCCAGCGCCTGAGGGCGGGGCAGGTGCGCGACGTGAACACCTACACCCTCACCGGGCTGCTTGAGGCCTCCGGCGCGGTGGCGGTACCCTGGGGGATCGTCGGCGACAGTCTGCAGGCGGTGGTCGACCGGGCGCGTGAGGCGCTGCGGGTCGGCGACGCGCTGCTGCTCGTCGGCGGCAGCTCGGTGGGCGAGCGGGACGTCGTCACCGACGCCATCGCCGCGCTCGGCGAGCCCGGCATCGTCGTGCACGGCATCGCCATCCGGCCGGGCAAGCCGACGATCCTCGCCGTGGCCGCCGGCAAGGCGGTCTTCGGCGTGCCGGGGAACGTCGTCTCGGCGATGATCATCTTCGAGGAGTTCGTGCGCCCGGTGATCGAAGGGCTGGCCGGCCGGGCGCCCGGGCGACGCCGCCCGACGGTGCGCGCCCGGCTGACCCGTCGTCTCGTGGCGGGGGAGCGCGAGGACCATGTGCGGGTGACCCTCGTCGAGCGCGAAGGGCTGCTCTGGGCGACGCCGGTCCCCGGCGGCTCGGCGATCCTGACCTCGATGGTCCTGGCTGACGGCGTGGTCGTGGTCCCGGTCGGGGGAGCGCTCGATGAGGGGACGGAGGTCGAGGTGAGGCTGTTTGCGCCGTAAGCTGACGCACGTGGACGCCCGGGGGCAGGTCCGGATGGTCGATGTCGCGGCCAAGGCGCCGTCTGTACGGCGGGCCGTGGCGCGCGGCGAGGTGCGGATGAAGCCGCAGACGCTGCGTCTGATCCAGCAGAGCCGCATCGCCAAGGGTGACGTCCTGGCGGTGGCTCAGGTCGCCGGCGTCAGCGCCGCCAAGCGCACCGACGAGCTGATCCCGCTGGCGCACACCCTGCCGCTCACCGCCGTGCGGCTGGACTTCACGCTGGACGACGCCGCGGGCGTCCTCGGCATCGAGGCCACGGCGTCCACGGTCGGCCGCACAGGTGTGGAGATGGAGGCGCTCACCGCGGTGATGGGCGCGGCGCTGGCCATCTACGACATGTGCAAGGCGGTGGACCGGGGCATGACGATCGAGCGGGTTCGGCTGGTGAGCAAGACGGGCGGCCGCACGGGCGCCTGGCGGCGCGAGGGCGAGCAGCCGTGAACGGGTTGCGCGGCGCGAAGGTCGCGGTCCTGACGCTGAGCGACACCATCGCCCGCGGCGGCGGCGAAGATCGGAGCGGCGCGTTGGTCGCGCAGACGCTGACGGCGGCGGGAGCCGAGGTGGTGGCCCGGGACGTCCTGCCGGACGATCGGCAGCGGATCGTCTCGCGGCTGCGCCTGTACGCTGATGCGCTGGGGGTCGACCTGGTGCTGACGACGGGCGGGAGCGGCGTGGCGCCGCGAGACGTCACCCCGGAGGCCACGCTGCAGGTCGTGGACCGGCTGGTGCCGGGGCTGGTCGAGGCGGCCCGGATCCAGACGCTGTCCAGGACCCCCCTGGCGATGATCGCCCGGGGCGTGGCCGGCATCCGGCGCCGCACCCTGATCGTCAATCTGCCCGGCAGCCCGCGCGCGGTGCAGGAATGGCTGGAGGTCATCCTGCCGGCGCTTGGCCACGCCGTAGACCTGCTGCGCGAGCGCGCGCCGGCCTGGGGGGAGCCGCACGCGCCGTGAGGGACGCTTCGCGCTGCTTCGTCTGCGGGCAAGACAACCCCATCGGCCTGCGCCTGCGCTTCGCGCCGCACGGGGACGGCGTCCGGGCAGAGTTCACGCCGGGCGAACTGCATGTGGGCTACGAAGGGCTGGTGCACGGCGGGATCCTGGCCGCCTTGATCGACGACGCCCTGGCCAACATCTGGTTCGCCCGGGGCCGCGAGGCCGTCACCGCGAAGATCGAGGTCCGCTTCCGCCGGGAGGTGCGTCCCGGCGATCGGCTGACGATCACCGCCGTGCCCACGGGCCGCAAGGGGGGACTGGCCACCGCGCAGGCGCAGGTCGCCCGGGCGGACGGGGAGGTGGTCGCCGAGGGCAGCGGGTTCCTCGCCGTACGCGGTGACCCCGCGGTCGGGCGAGAGGGATGACCGCTACGGCCCGCGCTCTGACCTGGCTGGTCCTCGCCGTGGCGCTGCTGGTCGTCATCTGGCACCACTGGCAGTACTTCCGCCGGGCGCGGCCGCTCAGCTTCAGCGCCTTCCTCGAGACGGCGGGGTGGCTGATCGTCGTTCTGGTCGCGGTGGCAGCGCTCTACGGCGGCTGGGCCCATCCCGGCACGCGGATCCTGGAGATCGCATCAGGGGTGGTGGGCGTGCTCTTCATCATCTTTGGGGCGGCTTGGCGATGACGGCGACGACCGACGAGCGCGTGGTGGCCACGAACCGCAAGGCCCGGCACGAGTACCACATCGAGGAGACGCACGAAGCCGGGCTGGTTCTGACCGGCACGGAGGTGAAGGCCCTGCGCGCCGGCCGGGCGAGCATCCAGGACGCGTTTGCCCGCATCGAGAACGGCGAGGTCTGGCTGTACCACATGCATGTCCCGCCCTACGAAGCCGGCAACATCTTCAACCACGATCCCCTGCGCCGCCGCAAGCTCCTTCTCCACCGGCGCGAGGTTGACCGCCTGCGCGGGCGCGTGGAGCAGAAGGGGTACACCCTGGTGCCCCTGCGGCTGTATTTCCGCCGCGGCCTGGCCAAG
>DATLZI010000223.1:0-3575 GCA_035574075.1 bacterium
TGGTCGACGCGGAAGAGATCGGGGTCCGGCTGCGCAGCGGCGCGCGGCGCGCCCGGCCAGCCGGCGGAGGAGCGCGACGGCCTCGTCCATAGCGAGATTATACTCCCCGCCGCGGGGATCACGGAAGGCGGGCGCCGTTCAGGAGAGCGGCGCGGCGCGGATGCGGCGCACGCTGCGAGCGATTCCTGCCGCGGCGAGGACCGCTCCGGCCAGGTACCCCACCAGGACGGCGACGACCGCGACCCCGGCGCGGCCGCGGCTCGCCGCGACGATCAGCCGCACCGGGCTGACCAGGTCCCACGGCGCGGGCAGAGCGGTGGCTCCAACGATCACGGCCAGCAGGGTCAGCCAGTGCACGAAGCTGCGCGCGAACTCCGACTCGAAGAGCGCGCCGTACAGCGCGGCCAGCGTTCCCAGGGCACACGCCGCGGCCACGGCGATCAGGCCGGCGGCTGGGACGGCGCCCAGCGGCTCCCCGCGGATGCCGGCGACGAGCACGGCCATGGGCGCGCCGAGCCCGACGAGCAGCGCGGCGAACAGCGCCGCGCTGGTCAGCTTGCCGACTGCGATGGCATCCGGCGCGAAGGACGAGGCGGCCAGATCGACGACCGACTTCTCGCCCTCGATGGCCAGTTCCCCGCAGGCCGCCGCCGAGACGAGGTAGACGACGAGCACCGCTTCCACGACGAGGAACGCGACGAGCAGGCCTTCTTGCCGCAGCTCGTCGAGGCGGCCCAGGTCGGGCGGCAGGGAGAGCAGCGCCAGCAGCGCCAGCGCCGCCAGGTAGAGCGTGATCGTCGTCCGGATCTTCGCGCCGGCAAGACGCACGCGCAGGTCGCCGCGCGCCACAGGGTTGAGCTTCACCGCTCGACCTCCAGCGGGAGCACGAGCATCTGGGCGGCCTGGCCCCGCGCGCCGCTGCGCAGCCGGACCCCGATCTCTTCCGCGTCGACCACCGCGACCAGGAACGGCCCGTCACCCCGGCCGTCGAGCCGCCGCAGCAGCGCGGTCAGGGCCCGCGCCGCGACGTCTGGCCCGAACGCGCCGCGGCGCTCCATCGGCTCCCAGCGCGCCGGATCGAGGACCAGGCGCTCCATGCTCCGCTCGGGCAGGCGGTAGATCTGGCCGCCTTGGTAGAGGAGCGCAGACTCTAGCCGTGGTCCGCCCGGGGCCAGGGTGAGTTCCACCATCCCGTCCCGCGCCACGGCCCGGGCCCGCAGCTCGAGCGGCACGAACTGGCTCACCTCCAGCAGACCTGGGCCCCCGCGGCCGGGCGTCGCCGTGAGCACGGTGCCGTCCTGGACGCGCAGACCCACCGGACCGAGGGGTCGCACCGCACTCCCCGGGGGCAGCGTCAGCTCGACGCCTCCACCGTACGGCGCGATGAGGGAGATGTAGGTCAGCGCCCGCCCGCGTCTCGTCCCGGGGAAGGCGTCGATCACCGAGAGCTGCGCCACCGAGCCCGCCGCGCGGCGCGCGCCGGTGGCGGCAGTGTAGAGCGCCGCCGAGGCCGCGACAGCGAGGAGCAAGAGCGTGACCCAGAGGGCCGGCGTCGAGCCGAACCGGCGGAACGCGCGGCGCACGGCGGCGATGTACCCCACGCACAGCACGGCCAGACCGAGCTGCGTGCTCCCGGGCAGCGGGCGGGTGCGGGGCAGCTCTTCGGCCAGCGCCGCCCCATAGCTCGCGGGCGACGGCGGACGAAGGAGCGCCCGCCACAGCGGCATGCGGCCCGACCAGACCCGTCCCGGGGGAGCGAACGGATCGAACGCCCAGATCTCCACGAGACCCTGTCCGACCGTGGTCCGTACGGCGAGCGGTGCTCCGCCGCTCTGCACGACGCGGGCACCCGGCAGAGGCCGCAGGGCGACGAGGGGCACGGGGACGCTTCCGGCCGCCACGGCAGCCTCGCCCATCTGCGCGGGAGCGACCGCGGACAGCCAACCCGGCAGGGGGAACCTGCCGCCGGGAACCAGGAGCAGCCGACCACCCTCCGCCAGCCAGTCGAGGACCGCCGTACGCTGCGCCGGGAGCAGCGCGCCGTCGTCGAGATCGCGCACGGCGAGCAGCGCCACCCCCTCGTAGCCCTGCGCTGTAACGGGCAGGTCGGTGGAATCCAGGTAAGCAGGGCGCATCCTCGCCCCGGCCGTGGCGAGGAACTCCAGGCCGGCCCGCTCCTCCGTCACCGCGGCGACGATGCCCTCCGCAGCCCGGGCGCTGCCGACCGGCACCGTCAGGTCGAGCCGCGGTGCGCCGCGCAGGCGCACCGTCACCGGGCGGCGCGGATCGGCGATCACGACATCGGCGGTGAACTGCGCGCGGCCCTCCGCAGGAAGCTGCACAGCGAAGGCGTACACCACGCGATCGCCGGCCGACGAGGGAATCTCCACCTCGAGCGTTCCGCGCACCGCGCGGGAGGCGCGCACCTCCAGGCGCAGCGGGACAAACCGCCCGGGGACGATCCAGCCGCCCAGGCCCAGCGCCGCGTCCACACGCACCGCCGGCGCCGCATCGACCAGCGCGGCGCCCCCGACCAGCGCCACCGCGATGACACAGGACATGGCCAGCGCGCCATGCCCCCACGCCCGCGGCAGCGCCGGCATCAGGTGCCCTTCGACGCCGCCTCCGCGCCTGCGCCCTTCGTTCCGGTGCCGCCGTCGGCCTTGGGGCCGTCACCGGCGCCGGCTGCGGTGCGCTGTCGGTAGTCAGTCGTGTGGAAGCCCGACCCCTTGAAGATCAGTCCCACGGAGGTGAAGACGCGCTGCGCCGGCCCGCCGCAGACCGGACACGGACCGCTCGTCCCGCCCACCGCATGGACGACCTCGAAGAGGTGCTGGCACGACGTGCAGCGATACTCGTAGACAGGCATCGTCTCCAATCTTTAGCGGACGCTGCGGCGAGTTGTCAAGCCGGCGCCCCTTACCGTCGCTCCAAGACCGCGAGCCAGATCGGACCGCGAAAGGCGCCCGTGTCCGTGCCGAAGAGCAGCCGGTGGCCGTCGGGCGACCACGCGGCGCTGAGCTCGATGCTGGGATCGGTGAACTCGAGGGCGTAGGTGTGCGCGGCGAGGCGGCCCGAAGCGTCGGCGTCGGCGATCCAGATCTCGGCGTTGGCCTCGTCGGTCACCAGCGCGTACGCCAGCTTGTCCCCTTGCGGGGACCAGGCCAGCGCGGTGTAGCGTCCCTCCTCGGGCGTCACCGTCACGCGGCCGCGGCCGTCGAGCGGCACGACGACGATCCGGCCGCGGCCGTCCCGCACCGCGTCGCCAGCCACGCAGGCCACGGCTTCGCCGCCGGGCGCGAGGCGCGGGTGCCGCAGTGCGTCCGGCAGCGGCAGGCGACGGTGGTCCGGATACGCCACGCGCACCCGCCAGGCTTCGGTGATGACGTCGTCTTCGAGACCCGACAGGCCGTAGAACAGGTACAGGCTGTTCGGGAACCACTGCAGGGCGCGCATCGCCCGGCCGGCCGGCGCGCGGGTCACGAAGCGGCGGAACTGCCCGTCGGGGCTGGCGAGCCAGAGCTCGAACGATGGAGCCCCCGGCGCGCCGCGCCGCAGCACCACGGCGAGGCGGT
>DATLZI010000224.1:0-3141 GCA_035574075.1 bacterium
TGCCGGCACGCCTCGTAGGCCATCAGCGGGGTCGGGCGCGCCCGCCGGTCACCGAGGCCCAGATCGAAGATCACCGCCGCGGGAACGATGGGGATCCGCGGCACGCCGGGGACGCTGGTCTCGAAGCCCACCCCCTGCTCCTCGAGGTAGCGCATCACGCCGTCGGCGGCGCCCAGGCCGAACGCGCTGCCGCCCGTGAGGAGCACGGCGTGGACGCGCTGCACGAGGTTCATCGGACGGAGCAGATCGGTTTCGCGGGTGCCGGGCGCACTACCCCGCACGTCTACCCCGCCCACCGCGCCCTCCTCGCAGAGCACGACGGTGCAGCCCGTCAACGCGTCAGCATCGGCGGCATGGCCGACGCGAATCCCCTGGACATCGGTGATCTGCGGCATGGGTCACCTCAGCGTGACGTCGCCAGCCAGCACGCGGCGGAGACCGTCTGCCGTTCGGACGAGGAGCGCGCCCTGCGCGTCGACGTCCTCCGCCACTCCCTCGAACGCCCCAGCAAGCGCCCCCGCCGTCGGACCGCCGACCGCGGGGATGACCTGGACACGCCGGCCCAGCGTCTCGCTGTAAGCGCGCCACCGATCGCGGATCGCCGCCGGATCGGCGGCCAAGGCGACCAGCGCCATCTCGAGGTTCTCGAGCACGGCCTTCGCCAGGACGCTCAGCGGCAGATCGACGACAGCGGCCTCGTCCGGCAGCCGGGCCACATGCCCCTGGCCGCCCGCGGCGTTGACGCCGACCCCGAGGATAGCGAAACGAACGCCGGAGGCCCGAGCCCCGGTCTCCAGCAGGATCCCTCCGGCCTTCCGGCCGGCCAGCATCACATCGTTCGGCCACTTCAGAGCCACCGCAGGGCCGCCGGCGGCGGCGATGCCTTCCGCCACCCCGACCGCCGCGGCGAGGGAGATCAGCGGCCACTGCGCCGGGGCCAGGCGGGGATACAGGACGACGGAGAGATACAGACCGCCCCTGGGGGAGATCCAGGAGCGCCCGCGGCGCCCCCGCCCGGCTGTCTGCTGGAGGGCGATCACCGTCGTGCCGTCCGGCGCACCCTCCTCGGCGAGCGCCCGCGCGACGTCGTTCGTGGAGGCCGCCCGCGCCAGAACGTGCAGCGTCCGGCCCAGGACGGAGGTGCGCAGCCGCGCCGGCAGCCGCCGCAGCTCGTCGGCCAGCGCGTCGAACGCCTCGCCCGCGGGCCGCGCGGTCATCGCTCGGTCAGCGGGAAGAGCGAGGGGATGCTGGCCCGCATCTCCTCGATCAGCAGGTCGAGGTGGTGCAGGTCGAGGGCGTCCGCGTCCACGGTGAGGATCGGGCAGAGCGTGCAGCGCGCCACCCACTCCTCGTAGCGCTCGTTCAGCTGGGCCAGGTAGTCGGGCGGGATGCGCTGCTCGTAGGCCCGCCCCCGCCGACGGATGCGCTCCAGGAGCGTGGGCACCGAGGCGCGGAGGTAGATGATCAGGTCCGGCGGCCGGAGCAAGGCGACCATCGTGTTGAACAGCTCGGTGTAGTTGCGGAAATCACGCTCGTCCATCAACCCCTGCAGGTAGAGGTTGCGGGCGAAGATCTCGGCATCCTCGTAGATCGTGCGGTCCTGGATCACCGAGCCCTCCCCGGCGGTGATCTGGCGGTGGTGCTGGAAGCGCTTGCTGAGGAAGAAGACCTGCAGGTGGAAGCTCCAGCGCGGCATGTCCGCGTAGAAGTCGGCGAGATAGGGGTTCTCGTCCACGACCTCGTAGAACGGCTGCCAGCCCAACCGCTCGCTGAGCAGCGTCGTGATCGTCGACTTCCCCGAGCCGATGTTGCCGGAGACCGCGACGAAGAACTTCATGGCCGCGCCGCGGCGACGTGGCGCAGGATCGTCTGCAGATCGTCGTCGCGGAAGATGTCCACAGCGTCGGTGTCCACGGTGAGCAGCGCCGCCTCATCGTATTCCGCGAAGAAGCGCTCGTACTCCTCGCGCAGCCGCTCGAGGTAGCTGGCGTCGAGGGCGCGTTCGAAGGGCCGGTCGCGCCGGGCGATGCGCGCCAGCAGCGTGGGCAGCGCGGCGCGGAGGTAGATGACCAGATCGGGGGTCACGGTCATCGGCGCGATCAGGGCGTACAGGCGCTCATAGAGGTCGAACTCGAGCGGATCGAGCGTCATCCGCGCGAAGAGGCGGTCCTTGGCGAAGAGGTAGTCGCTGACCACCGAGCGGCCGCGGTCGCGCTCCGCCCGGATCGCGCCCTGCTGGCGGTAGCGGCTGAGGAAGAAGAAGATCTGGGTCTGGAAGGCATAGCCGCGGATGTCCCGGTAGAAATGGTGCAGGAAGGGGTTCTCGTCCACGACCTCCAGCACTTCGGCGGCCGCCAGCCGCGCGGCGAGCAGCCGGGCGAGGGTCGTCTTGCCGACGCCGATCGGGCCTTCAACCGCCACGTACAGCCCGGGGGGCCGTTCGGGCTCCAGCAGCGCGCGCTGGGTGGCCCGCGGAGGGCGGAAGGCAAAGGCCCTCGCCATCACCGCGGCCCCCTTGCTCCTTCGCCATCGGGGAGCCGGCGGACGACCTGGCCGCTGACGGCCTGCAGGAACGGCCGGAGCGGCCGCCCGTCGGGCAGGGCGGCGTGCGGCTCGAGCTCGAGCAGAGGCTCGAGGACGAAGCGTCGCTCCGTCAGATGCGGGTGGGGCAGGATCAGCTCCGGGCCGGCGAGGACCGCCGCATCGTACAGCAGGATGTCCACGTCGAGGGTGCGCGGTCCCCAGCGCTCCGCGCGGGTGCGGCCGAAGGCCTGCTCCACCCGCCGGCAGAGCGCGAGCAGATCGTGCGGGAGCAGATCGGTCCTGACCTCGACCACGATGTTCAGGAAATCCGGCTGATCGGTCTTCCCCCAGGGGGCCGTTTCGTAGAACGCCGACCGCCGGACGACCGTCGCGCCGCCGCGATCGAGGGCGGCCAGCGCACCTTCGATCGTGGCCCGGCGATCGCCCAGGTTGCCGCCGAGAGACAGGAACGCCCGCGCGCTCATCCCCCTGCTCCGCTCAGCGCCGCCGGGTGATCTCCACCGCGGCGTGGTCGAGCGATCCCGGCAGCCGCACGGCGGGCTTGCGCACGCGCACGGTCGCGGCCTGCACGCCGTCCAGGCGCAGGACACGCGCGGC
>DATLZI010000225.1:0-23344 GCA_035574075.1 bacterium
CCGCCGGGCCGTTCGGCGGGGCGGTGCCCGTGGCCGCCGCGCTCGGCGACCAGCAGGCCGCGCTGATGGGTCAGGTGTGCTTCGAGCGCGGTGAGACGAAGAACACCTACGGCACCGGGAACTTCATGCTCCTAAACACCGGGCGGGACGCCGTGCCCTCGGCGAGCGGGCTGCTCACGACCGCGGCGTATGCCCTGGAGGAAGGCCGCTGCGCTTACGCCCTCGAAGGTTCGATCGCCGTGACGGGCGCGGCCGTGCAGTGGCTGCGCGACAACCTGGGGCTCATCGCCAGCGCCGCGGAGACGGAAGCGATCGCCGGCGCGGTGGAGGACGCTGGCGGGGTCTATTTCGTGCCAGCCTTTTCCGGTCTGTTCGCGCCGCACTGGGACATGGATGCCCGGGGCGTCATCGTCGGCCTGACCCGGCACACCGACCGCCGCCACCTCGTGCGCGCCACGCTGGAGGCGATCTGCTATCAGACGCGGGAGGTCCTGGACGCGATGCAGGCCGACGCCGGGATGCGTCTGCACCGCCTGAAGGTGGACGGCGGCGCCGTGCGCAACGATCTCCTGATGCAGCTGCAGGCGGACATCCTGGGCGTGCCGGTGGTCCGCCCGACCGTGAACGAGACGACGGCCCTGGGCGCGGCGTACGCCGCCGGGCTGGCCGCCGGCGTGTGGCGCGACCTCGACGACCTGCGCGCGCGCTGGCGTGTGGACCGCGTCTTCGAGCCGAGCTGGAGCGAAGACCGGCGGGAGACAGGGTACCGGCTGTGGCGACGGGCGGTGGACCGGGCCCGGGGCTGGCTGGAGCCGTCGTAGGCCGGGCGAGGAGGCCGCACCTCCGGCACAGAAAGGTACACCTGTTCAGCCAGGACACTGCTCAATGGGGAGGAGATTCATGCGCAACGCTGTGGCAAGCGCCGTCCTGGTGCTGCTGGTCACCGCCGCGCTGTCCGTCGCCGGCCCGGCCGGCGGCCAGGCACCGGCGCGTGTGCCGATCGAGTTCTGGCACGCCATGCGCGGCCCGCTCGGCGAGACCCTCGAGGGCATGGTCGCGGGCTTCAACGCCTCGCAGAGCCGCTATCAGGTCAAGGCCACCTTCAAGGGGTCGTACCCGGAGACGATGGTCGCGGCGATCGCCGCCTTCCGGGCCGGCAACGCGCCGCACATCGTGCAGATGTTCGAGGTGGGCACGGCGACGATGATGGCCGCGCAGGGCGCGATTAAGCCGGTCTGGGAGCTGATGAAGGAGACCGGCACGCCGTTCGATCCCAGTGTTTACCTGCCCGCGGTGCGCGGCTACTACAGCGCCGCCGACGGCCGGATGGTGGCCTTCCCCTTCAACAGCAGCACGCCGATCCTCTGGTACAACAAAGACGCCTTCCGCCGGGCGGGCCTCGATCCGGAGAAGCCCCCGGCCACCTGGCCGGAGCTGCGCGCCGCGGCGCAGCGCATCCGCGCCGCCAACGCCACGCCCTGCGCCTTCTCCACGGCCTGGCCCACCTGGACGCAGTTCGAGAACTTTGGCGCGATGCACGACGTGCCGTTCGCCACGAAGGCCAACGGGTTCGAGGGGTTCGACGCCGAGCTGACGGTGAACGGGCCGCTGTTCGTGCGGCACCTGCAGTTCCTCATGGACATGCTGCGCGAAGGCACGTTCAAATACGGCGGCCGCGACGCGCAGGGCGACGCGCTGTTCCCCTCTGGGGAGTGCGCGATGCTCACCGGCTCCTCGGCCCTGTACGGGCGCGTGGCCCGCGAGGCGAAGTTCGCCTGGGGCGTGGGCTTCTTCCCGCACTATCCGGACGTCAAAGGCGCACCGAAGAACTCCATCATCGGCGGCGCCGCCTTCTGGGTGATGACCGCGCCGCGGCGCAGCGTCGAGGAGTACCGCGGCGTGGCCCAGTTCTTCCAGTACCTGGGCTCCGCGGAGGTGGCCGGGAAGTGGGCGGCGGAGACCGGCTACGTGCCGATCTCCCACACCGGCGCGCAGTACCTGCGCGCCACCGGCTTCTACCAGCAGCAGCCCTGGGCCGAGCTGCCGGTCCGCCAGCTGACCCGCACGCCTCCCACCCGCAACTCCCGGGGTTTCCGCCTGGGCAACATGCCGGAGATCCGCACCGTGCTCTACGAGGAGATCGAGCGGGCGTTCCAGGGGCAGCAGTCGGCCCAGCAGGCGCTGGACAACGCCGTGCGACGCGGCAACGTCATCCTGCGGCGGTTCCAGCAGACCGTCAATCAGTGAGCGCGCGGCGCAGGCCGTGAGGGGGAGCGACGGCCCCGCCCTTCGCAGCGGGCGGGGCCGTCCCGCAGCGGCGCGATGACCCGGCGGTCGATCTTCCCCAACCGCGTCCTGCCGTACCTCCTCGTCGCCCCGCAGCTGGCGGTGGTCCTCGTCTTCTTCTACTGGCCGGCGGCGCAGGCCGTCGTGCAGTCCGTGATCCGGCAGGACCCCTTCGGTCTCTCCACACGCTTCGTCGGGCTGGAGAACTTCCGCGCGGTGCTCACCGATCCGGCCTACCTGAACGCCCTGCGCGTCACCGCCCTGTTCTCCGCGGCGGTGATCCTCATCGCCATGTCCAGCGGACTGCTCCTGGCCGTGACCGCGGACCAGCAGATCCGGGGCGCGGGGCTGTACAAGACCCTGCTGATCTGGCCGTACGCCGTGGCCCCCGCGGTGGCCGCGGCGCTGTGGCTGTTCATCTTCCACCCCACGATCGGCCTGCTCGGGCAGGCGCTGATCCGCGCCGGGATCCCCTGGGACTACACGCTGAACGCCCGGCACGCCATGCTCTTCGTCGTCATCGCTGCGGCCTGGAAGCAGGTGAGCTACAACTTCCTCTTCTTCCTGGCCGGGCTGCAGTCGATCCCGCGGTCGCTCGTCGAGGCCGCCGCCGTGGATGGGGCGGGCAGCCGGCAGCGCTTCTGGAAGGTCATCTTCCCGCTGCTCTCGCCGACGACGTTCTTCCTGCTCGTCGTGAACGTGATCTACGCCTTCTTCGACACCTTCGGCGTGATCCACGCTCTGACGCGGGGCGGGCCAGGGAAGGCCACGGAGACGCTGATCTACAAGGTCTGGACGGACGGGGTGATCAACCTCGACCTCGGCGGGTCCTCCGCGCAGTCCGTGATCCTGCTGCTCGTCGTGATCACGCTCACCACCGTGCAGTTCCGCTACCTGGAGCGCAAGGTGTACTACTGATGCCGCGCCGCGCGACCTGGGCCGCGCACCTCATCCTCCTGGCGGGCGTGGCCGTCTTCGCCCTGCCCGTCTACCTGGCCGCGGTCGGCAGCTCGCACGACCTCGGCACGGTGAGCCGGGGCGAGATGGGCCTGCGGCCCGGCCCTTACCTGGCGCGGAACATCGCCCAGGCCTGGACCACTGGCACGGGGGAGCGCATCCGCGGGGCGCCGGTGCGGGCGATGATGCGCAACAGCTTCATCATGGGCGTCGTCATCGCCGCGGGAAAGATCGCCATCTCCCTGCTTTCGGCGTTCGCCGTGGTGTTCTTCCGCTTTCCCCTGCGCATGGTCTTCTTCTGGGGGATCTTCGTCACGTTGATGCTGCCCGTGGAGGTGCGCATCATCCCCACCTACAAAGTCGTCAGCGACCTGGGGATGGTGAACACCTTCGCCGGGCTGACCATCCCCTTGATCGCCTCGGCCACGGCCACGCTGCTCTTCCGCCAGTTCTTCCTCACGGTGCCGGACGAGCTGGTGGACGCGGCGAAGGTGGACGGGGCGGGACCGCTGCGCTTCTTCTGGAGCATCCTCCTGCCGATCAGCACCACGGCGATCGCCTCGCTGTTCGTCATCCTCTTCATCTACGGCTGGAACCAGTACCTCTGGCCGCTGCTGATCACGACCAGCCAGGGCATGGAGACCGTGGTGATCGGGATCACGAAGATGATCGGCACGGGGGAAGCGCTGGTGGACTGGCCCCTGATCATGGCCACGGCGCTGCTGGCGATGCTGCCGCCGGTGGCGGTGATCGTCCTCATGCAGCGCTGGTTCGTGCGGGGCCTCACGGAGACGGAGAAGTAGCGCGCCCTGGGAGGTGAGCGGATGCACACGCACATGCACTGCCCGGTCTGCGGCACCGTGCTGCACGCCGACTCGGACGAGGCGATGGTGAAGAAGGCCCAGGAGCACATGGGCAAGGTCCACCAGCAGACGATCAGCCGGGAAGAGGTCCTGCGGCAGGCGCACGAGGCCCATCACTGAACGGCGGCGGGGCGCCGCCGCGACGGCGACGCCCCGCCCGATGCGCGCTCCCCGTGAGGAGCGGGGGGGCTAGAACTCGTCCTCGGGCATGCCGCCGCCCGGCGCGGGCGCGGCGGCCTTCTTCTTCTCCCGCTTCTCCACGACCACCGCCTCGGTCGTCAGCAGCAGCCCCGCCACGGACGCCGCGTTCTGCAGCGCCAGGCGCGCCACCTTGGTCGGGTCGACGATGCCCGCCTTGATCATGTCCGTGAACTCGCCCTTGGCGACGTTGAACCCGGTGCGGCCGGTCTCCCGCTTCAGGCGCTCGACGATCAGGCTGCCCTCCATGCCGGCGTTGGCGGCCAGCTGGCGCGCCGGCTCCTCCAGGGCCCGGCGGACCAGGTTCACGCCCATCGCCTCGTCGCCCTCGGCCTCGAGCTTCTCCAGCGCGCCCAGGGCGCGGATGTAGGCCGTGCCGCCCCCGGGCACGATGCCTTCCTCGACCGCCGCCTTCGTCGCGTTCAGGGCGTCCTCGAAGCGGTGCTTCTTCTCTTTCATCTCGGTCTCGGTCGCGGCGCCGACCTTGATCTCCGCCACCCCGCCGCTGAGCTTGGCCAGGCGCTCCTGCAGCTTCTCGCGGTCGTAGTCGGAGGTCGTCTCCTCGATCTCCTTCTTGATCTGCGCGATGCGGCCCTGGATGTCCTTGCGATCGCCCTTGCCGCCGATGATCGTCGTGTCGTCCTTGTCCACCTTCACCTTGTCGGCGCGGCCCAGCATGTCGATCTCTACGCTCTCCAGCTTCAGGCCGATGTCGTCGCTGATCACCTTGCCGCCGGTGAGCACGGCCATGTCCTGGAGCATCGCCTTGCGGCGGTCGCCGTAGCCCGGGGCTTTGACGGCCACGGACGCCAGCACGCCGCGCAGCTTGTTGACGACCAGCGTGGCCAGCGCCTCGCCCTCGACGTCCTCGGCGATGACGACGAGCGGCTTGCCGAAGCGGATGACCTTCTCCATGATCGGCACGATGTCGCGGGCGGCGCTGATCTTCTTCTCCGTGAGGAGGATGTAGGGCTCCTCGAGGACGACCTCCATCTTGTCCGGGTCGGTGATGAAGTACGGCGAGATGTACCCGCGGTCGAACTGCATGCCCTCCACGACCTCGACCGTGGTCTCGATGCCCTTGCCTTCCTCGATCGTGATCACGCCGTCCTTGCCGACCTTCTCCATCGCGTCGGCGATGATCTCCCCGACCTCAGGGTCGTTCGCCGCGACGCCGGCGACGTGGGCGATGTCCTGCTTGCCCTCCACGGGGATGGAGATCTTCTTCAGCTCCTCGACCACGGTTTCCACGGCGCGGTCGATGCCGCGCTTGATCAGCATCGGGTTGGCGCCGGCGGCGACGTGCTTCAGGCCCTCGCGGACCATGGCCCAGGCCAGCACCGTGGCGGTGGTCGTGCCGTCACCCGCCGCGTCGTTGGTCTTGCTGGCCACCTCCTTCACGAGCTGGGCGCCCATGTTCTCGTTGGGATCCTCCAGCTCGATCTCCTTGGCCACCGTGACGCCGTCTTTGGTGATCGTCGGGGAGCCCCATTTCTTCTCCAGCACGACGTTGCGGCCTTTCGGCCCGAGCGTCACGCGCACGGCGCTGGCCACCTTCTCCACGCCGCGCTCGAGCGCCCGACGGGCTTCTTCGTCGTACAGCAGGACCTTTGCGGGCATGCTCTCGCCTCCCTTGCCAGGTGGTGTGCGATTAGCACTCTCGGGGGTCAACTGCTAACCATTCCTATTGTGCCATCCCGCCCCGGCAAATCAAGCCCCAGGACGAGGGCGGGAGGGGCTATACTGGGGCCGGCATGCTGACGCGCCGTCCCCCGCTCGCCTCCTGGCAGGTCACCCTGGCCGGCTTCCTCGTGCTGCTGGGCTTCCTCGTCGTCCTCCAGCTCCGCGCGGGCCGGTCCATCCGGCGGGAGGTCGAGTTGCCGACCCTTCGGGTGCGGGAGCTGGCCGTCCTCGTCCGCCAGCAGGAACAGGCGCTGGCCGCCCTCCAGGCAGAGATCGCCGACCTGCGCCGCAAGATGTCGGAGTACGAGACCGCGGCCGCCCACGGCCGGAGCTCGGCGGAAACCCTGGCCCGGGAGGTGGAGTCGTACCGCATGGTGCTCGGTCTGATCCCCGTGGAGGGGCCGGGCGTGACCGTGCGCGTGAGCGAGCGCCCGCTGCCGGGCGCCGCGGCGTCGCCGCCAGTGCAGGCCGCCGACCTGAGCGGCCTGATCAACGAACTGTGGTCGAGCGGCGCCGAGGCGCTGGCGGTGAACGGGATGCGCATCCTGGCCACCACGGGGATCCGCCAGACCGACGACACGCTCTGGGCGGGGATCTTTCGTCTCGATCCTCCCTATGAGATCCAGGCCATCGGGGATCCCCAGGTGATGCTGGCCGCGTTGAACCTGCGCGGGGGGTTCGTGGAAGGGTTGCGCTCGGTGGGGCTCCTGGTGGAGATCGAACAGTCGCCGCGCCTCCGCCTGCCCGCCTACCAGGGGCCGCTGCGCTTCCGCTACGGCCGGCCGTCGTCGTGAGGGCGTTGTAGGCTAGCGGGACGGCCCTGCGGCGGCCAGCGCGTCGTAGATCGTCTGGGCCGGTACCACTGCCGCCACCTCCGGCCGATCGGTGGCGTATCCGACGATCATCCCCACGAGCACGCCGTCCGCGGCGTCCACGACCGGCGCGCCGCTGGTGCCCGGCGCGCTGTACAGCGGCAGGGCGATCGCCGTCGGATGGTTCTCGAACCGCAGCTCCCAGAACACCCGCGGGATCGGGACGTCGACGAAGCGCGGCGCGCTGCCGCGCTCGCTCAGGACGTAGGCGGCGTGGAACGGGCCCTCGGGCAGCGGTTTCCACGCCCGCAACACCCGCAGCCGGCCGCGGGGCACCCACAGCGCCATCAGATCCAGCGCATCCCAGCGGGTGTAGTGGGTGGCGTAGACCGACCCGCCGTCCGGGAGCTGGACGCGGTAGCGTGCCGCCTCCCGTCGGCAGTGCGCGGCGGTATAGAGGGCGCTGCGGGATTCCTCGCTCCAGCCGACCCAGCCGGTGCACAGGCCCTGCTGGGCGCCGCCTTCGACGTAGATCCGGACGGTGGTCTCGAAGAGGATCTGCCGGGCGGCCTCGACGCTCCGGCTCGGCGCTGAGGCCCCGACGGCTCGGGCCGGGGCCGCCGGGGCGGGCACGACCAGGAGGAGGCAGCCCGCGATCGCGGCGCGGAGCGTGTAGCGGCGCACAGGTGCGCTATGCCCGTCATCTCCCGCGCGCTAGACGTGCTTGACAGCGGCGACCGGGGGATGGTACGCTCTAACCCCGTTTCGACGAGGGCTCTGCGACGCCGGGGTGACGTCGAAGATCGCCGCGCACCGCTCCCCGGCGCAAGGGCAGGGCCTCTCACAGAGCGGGAACGTCAGCGGCTGTGTCAGCCAAGAGACTCCGCAGCGGGTCACTTGGCGACAGCCGCTGATCGTTTTCCTCCACTTGTCTCTCCCCGCCGGCGGTGGTAGGATGAGGATGACCCCCTCCCCCGGGGGAGGGGAGTACGGGAGGGCGGCGATGAGCACGCACGGCACCGGAGAGGCGTCTCCGGCGATCCGCATCCGCCACGGCAGCGCCGAGGTGCGGGGCAGGGTCGCGGCGCGATTGCGCAGCATCGAGGGCCACGTGCGCGGCGTGACGCGCATGGTCGAGGAGGGGGCGTACTGCATCGACCTCCTCAAGCAGACGCTGGCCATCCAGCGCGCCCTCGATAAGATCAACGCGATGCTCCTGCAGGATCACCTCGAACACTGCGTCGCCGCGGCGATCTCCGCGCCCGATCCGGCCGAGCGCCGGCGCACTATCGCCGAGCTGCTCGAGGTGTTCGCCCTCTCCGGCCGGCTGTGAGGAGGTTGTGATGGCGACGATGGTCAAGCGCCTGGACCTGCCCGTCGAGGGCATGAGCTGCGCGAGCTGCGTGCTGAAGGTCGAGACCGGCCTCAAGGGCACCGCCGGCGTGCAGGACGTCGCGGTGAACTTCGCCGCCCAGCGCGCCGTGGTGGCCTACGACCCCGCGCGCGTCAGCCCCGACCGGTTCATCGAGGTCGTCCGGGCCCTGGGTTACGAGGTGCCGGTGCGCACCGTGCAGCTCGCCGTGCGGGGGATGTCCTGCGCGTCCTGCGTGGAGAAGGTCGAGCGCGCGCTGCGCGGGGTGGACGGCGTGCTGACCGCCTCGGTGAACCTCGCCGCCGAGCGCGCCACGGTGCAGGCGCTGGCCACCGTGCCCGTGGCCGAGCTGCGCCGGGCTGTGCGTGAGGCGGGCTACGAGGTGCTGGAGGCCGAGGGCGAGGCGGCCGAGGATTACGAGCGCGCGGCCCGCGCCCGCGAGCTCCGCGCGCTGCGCCGCAAGCTGATCGGCGGGGCGCTGCTCAGCCTGCCCATCCTCTGGGGCAGCCTGGCGCACATGGGCCTGCCGATCTGGGCTCCGGCGATCCTCATGAACTGGTACGTGCAGCTGGCTCTGGCCACCCCGGTGCAGTTCTGGGCGGGCTGGCAGTTCTACCGCGGGGCCTGGGCCCAGGCCCGGCACCGCTCCACCGACATGAACACGCTCATCGCCGTCGGGACCAGCGCCGCCTACCTGTACAGCGTCGCCGCCACGGTCGCTCCGCAGTGGTTCCGCAGCGGGGGGCTGGCGCCGCAGGTCTACTACGAGACGGCGGCGATCATCATCGTGCTCATCCTGCTCGGCCGCTACCTCGAGGCGCGGGCCAAGGGGCAGACCTCCGAGGCGATCCGCGCCCTGATGAACCTGCAGCCGCCGCGGGCCCGCGTGCTGCGGGCGGACGGCGAGGTCGAGATCCCGGTGGACGAGGTGCGCGTCGGCGATCGCATCGTCGTCCGGCCGGGCGAGAAGGTGCCGGTGGACGGCGTGATCGAGGAGGGCCGGTCTGCCCTCGACGAATCGATGCTCACCGGCGAGTCGTTGCCGGTGGAGAAGGGACCGGGAGATCTGGTCATCGGCGCCACCCTCAACCGGACCGGCGTCTTCACCTTCCGCGCCACCCGGGTGGGCAAGGACACCGTGCTGGCCCAGATCATCCGCCTGGTGCAGGAGGCGCAGGGGAGCAAGGCGCCGATCCAGCGTCTGGCCGACCGCGTGGCCAGCTACTTCGTGCCCGCGGTGATGGTGCTGGCCGCGGTCACCTTCGCCCTGTGGATGATCTTCGGCCCCGAACCCCGGCTGACCCACGCCCTCGTCACCTTCGTCGCGGTCCTGATCATCGCCTGTCCCTGCGCCCTGGGCCTGGCCACGCCGACCGCGATCATGGTCGGTACCGGCCGCGGGGCGGAGGCGGGCGTGCTGATCAAGAGCGGCGAGGCGCTCGAGACAGCCTGCCGGATCACCACCATCATCCTGGACAAGACCGGCACGCTGACGAAGGGTGAGCCGTCGGTGACCGATATCCGGCCGCTGAACGGATTCGCGGAAGACGAGCTGCTGCGCCTGGCGGCGTCCGCGGAGTGGGGATCGGAGCATCCGCTGGGCCAGGCGATCGTGCGGCAGGCGAAGGCGCACGGGCTGGCCCTCGATCGCCCGGCCCGCTTCGAGGCCGCGCCCGGCCGGGGCATCGAGGCGGAGGTAGCCGGGCGTGCGGTGCTCGTGGGAACCCCCCTGATGCTGCGCGAGCGGCAGATCTCCCTCGACGGCGCGGAAGCGGCGGGCGCGGCGCTGGCCCGGGAGGGGAAGACCCCGCTGTACGTGGCGGTGGACGGGCGTCCGGCCGGCGTCATCGCCGTCGCCGACACCCTCAAGCCGCGCTCGCGCGAGGTCGTGCGGGCGTTGCGGGCGATGGGGCTCGAGGTCGTGATGCTCACCGGCGACAACCGCCTCACGGCGCAGGCCATCGCCGCCCAGGTGGGCATCGACCGCTTCCTCGCCGAGGTGTTGCCGGAGCGCAAGGCGGAAGAGGTGAAGACGCTCCAGGCCGCCGGCCGCCGCGTGGCCATGGTCGGCGACGGCGTGAACGACGCGCCGGCGCTGGCTCAGGCGGATCTGGGCATCGCGATTGGCGCCGGGACGGACGTGGCGATCGAGTCGGCGGACATCGTCTTGATCGGCGAGGACCTGCGCGGCATCGTCGCGGCGCTGCAGCTCAGCCGGCGGACGATGCGCACCATCAAGCAGAACCTCTTCTGGGCGTTCGTCTACAACGTCGTGCTGATCCCTGTGGCGGCGGGCGTGCTGTACCCGTTCTTCGGGATCCTGCTCAACCCCATGCTGGCTGCGCTGGCCATGGCCTTCAGCTCGGTGAGCGTCGTGACGAACAGCCTGCAGCTGCGCCGGTTCAGGCCGGCGACACTCTGAATGGAGGGACGAGGAGATGCAGCAGGCCACGCTTGTGGTTCCGAAGATCCACTGCAACGGCTGCGTGAGCACCGTGACCCGCGCCCTGCAGAAGCTGCCGGGTGTGCAGACGGTGGAAGCCAGCGAGGTCACCAAGCAGGTCCGGGTGGCCTTCGATCCCTCGCAGGTCGATGAGACGAAGATCCGCCGGACGCTGGATCTGATTGGCTACCCCGCGGCCGGATGACCGGCGGCTCCCCGGCGCCGCGCGCCCCGCGGCGCGAAGCGATCGGCGCGCTGCTCTGGCTCGTGCCGATCCTGGCCCTGCTGCTGGTGATCGGCTACGCCGTGCTCCGGCGGCAGCAGCCGCAATCGATCACCGCCGCGCTGGCCCGCGGGGAACGCCCGCCCGCGCCCCAGTTCACCCTGCCGCGCTTCGACGGCGGGACGCTCAGCCTGGGCGAGCTGCGCGGGCGGTACGTGGTGATGAACTTCTGGGCCTCGTGGTGCATCCCGTGCCGGGACGAGGCGCCGCTGCTGGAACGGGTCTGGCGCGAGTACCGGGCCCGCGGCGTCGTCGTCCTCGGCGTGAACATCCAGGATCTGGAGCCTGAGGCGCGGCGGTTCATCGCAGAGACGAAGGCCACCTACCCCCAGGTGCGCGATCGCGACGGGACGGTTTCCCGCGCCTATGGGACGACGGGCGTGCCGGAGACGTTCTTCATCGACCGCGAGGGCCGCATCGTACGGAAGTTCCCGGGCGCCGCGGTGGAGTGGCGCCTCTGGGAGGAGGCCGTGGAAAGTCTGATCGGAACGCCCTGAGGCCGCGCGACCCCTCCGCCGGGACGGTCGCGCCGCCCGCGCGCTGAGCACCCGGTCGCGGTGCGCGCCCTGTCGGGACGGGTGGCGCGCCCGGAGGGAATCGAACCCCCGACCTAGTGGTTCGAAGCCACTTGCTCTGTCCGCTGAGCTACGGGCGCTCGCTCCCCAGTATACTACGCCCCGCCGTTGACTGCAGGCCGCTTGGGTCCGCTCGGACCGCGAGATCCGTCGGCGCCCGCGGCGTGGGCCGCGTGGCCCGCGCCTTGCTCTTGCCCTCTGCCGCAGAGGTCGCCCCGCGCGTCCGCGGGCGCTGGCGGCTGAACGCAGGCTGCAGCGGGCAGGGAGGAGAGGGTGATGGTCGAGACGATGGCGACGGTGGCGGAGGAGGCGCTCAGCCCGAGCGGACGGGAGATGATCCGGCTGCTCACGCTGGCCCACGAGCGGGGGGCCTCCGACCTGCACATCAAGGTCGGCAACCATCCGGTCCTGCGCATCGACGGCCGCCTGAACCGGGCTGAGGACCTGCCCGTCCTCGACCCGGCCAGGGCCCGCGCGCTGGTCGAGAGCCTGATGACCCCCGAGCAGCGGGAGGTCTTCCGCCAGCGCCTGGAGCTGGACTTTGCCTACAGCGTGCCGGGCGTCTCACGCTTTCGGGTGAATGTCTACCTGCAGCGCGGGAGCATCGGCGCGGCGATCCGCGCCATCCCCGCCGGCGTGCCGGACCTGGAACACCTCGGCCTGCCGCCGGTGGTGAAGCGCCTGTGCGAGCTGTCCCGCGGCCTGGTGCTGGTCACGGGGCCCACCGGCAGCGGCAAGTCCACGACCCTGGCGGCGATGATCAACTACATCAACCAGACGCGCGCCGAGCACATCGTCACGATCGAGGATCCCATCGAGTACCTGCACCGCGACGCGCGGAGCGTGATCAACCAGCGCGAGGTGGGGATGGACACCCTGTCCTTTGCCGACGCCCTGCGCCACGTCCTGCGGCAGGATCCGGACGTCATCCTGATCGGCGAGATGCGCGATCTGGAGACGATCGCCACCGCCGTGACGGCCGCCGAGACCGGCCACCTCGTCTTCGCCACGCTGCACACGCAGAGCGCCCCGGCCACCGTGGACCGGATCATCGACGTCTTCCCCGCCCACCAGCAGGCCCAGATCCGCACCCAGCTCAGCGCCGTGCTGGAGGGCGTCATCGCGCAGACGCTCTGCCCCCGCGCCGACGGCAGGGGCCGTGTCGCCGCCCTCGAAGTGATGATCGCGACCGGCGCGGTGCGCAATCTGATCCGCGAGGGCAAGACGCATCAGATCCCCACGCTGATCCTTTCCGGGAGCCGCGAGGGGATGCAGACGCTGAATCAGGCGCTGCGCGACCTCATCGAGCGGGGGATCGTCACCTATGAGGACGCCGCGGCGCACTCGCCGAACGAGCGAGAACTGGCGCAGCTGCTGGGCCGACCGGTCCCGGCCTGATCCTCGCGCTCCGAGGAGGTGCCCATGGACGTGCTGACCCTGCTGCTGGTCGTCCTGCTGTTGCTGCTGGTCCTGCGCACGCGCTGACCGCCCTGGACACCCGCCGCGCGCCGGCTATAATGCACAGTGGTGCGGGCCGTTAGCTCAACTGGCAGAGCAGCGGACTCTTAATCCGCGGGTTCAGGGTTCGAGTCCCTGACGGCCCCCCAGACAGCCTCGCCACACCCAGTCCGATCAAGGCCACTCGCGATTTTCGCTCCCTCCAGAAGCCCTGACAGTGTGCGCAGGGGACCGCCGAGCGTCCTGGCGCTCGGCTGCCGCTCGCCCTGCAGCGGGATCTCGGTGCGTGCCCAGGTCGAGCGCCGCGCGCGGCAGGGAGGCCCGGGCCCCGTACCCCGCCCCGTACCCGGCCCCGACATCAGGTCGTTACCCGATGCGAACCTAGTGCCTTCGTGCTATATGGTTGCCCAGAGTGCTTCCTTTGCTTTCGAGGCCAGCGCCGAGGCTACCCTGAGGTGAGCGGATGAAGGTCACCCGACGCACGTTCGTGAAGGGTTCGGCGGCCGTGGGCGGGACGCTGGTCGCCTCACGCTTCCTTCCTTCTGGCTTCCAGACGCTTCTCAAGACCGAGGCCGCGCCCGCCGCTGCGCCGCAAGAGGAGTGGGTGCCCACGACCTGCTGGATCGGCAAGCAGGATTGCGGCATCCTGGCCCGCCGGATCAATGGTCGCGTCGTCAAGCTGGAGGGCCATCCTGGGAACCCTCTCAACGTCGGCACGCTGTGCCCAAAGGGCGTCGCCCAGATCATGGCCATCTATGATCCGCACCGCGTCAGGACGCCCCTGATCAGAACGAATGCGAAGGGAGTCTCGGGGCAATGGCGGCGGGCCTCCTGGGATGAAGCCCTCACCCTGGTGGCCGGCAAGATCAAGGAGGTCCGGGCCAAGGATCCCAAGCTGCTCGTCTGGCAGAAGGGACGGAGCAAGGGCAAGGCGTTCTACGATGAGGCGTTCGTCAAGGCCTCCGGAGCTACGAAGCTCCACCACGGCGCTTTCTGCTCAGACGCCGGATACCGGGCCAGCGAATACACCATCGGCATGTCGGGCGTCCTGCATCCGGATTTCCGCCACGTGCGCTACCTGCTGGCATGGGGATGGAACATCACCAACGCCGGCGGCAACCAGCTGTGCTGGATCACCTGGCCGCAGCAGCTTAGCGCGGCCCGGGAACGGGGACTCAAGGTCGTGGCGATTGACCCCCGCCTGCGGGGCGCCGGACCGTTCACCGACGACTGGATCCCCATCCGTCCCGGCACAGATCTGGCCTTCGCGCTGGCGCTGTGCCACCGGCTGATCGCCCAGAACACCATCGATCGAGAGTACCTCCGACGCTACACGAACGCCCCGTTCCTGGTGCAGGCGGACGGCACGTTCCTGCGTATTGACGGCAAGGAGCAGGTGTGGGACGAGCAGCGCGGCGTGGCGCGCCCCTATGATGCCGTCGCCGTCCGGCCGGCGCTGGAGGGTACGTTCACGGTGAGCGGCGCCCCGGTGCGCCCGGCCTTCCAGGCGTTCAAAGACCATGTCAGCCCATACACGCCGGAGTGGGCGGCCCAGGTCTGCGGCATCCCCGCAGACGCTATCACCCGGGTCGCCCGCGAGCTGGGCGAGGAGGCTCGCATCGGCAGCACCACGGTGATAGACGGAGTGACGCTGCCGTACCGCCCCGTGGCGATCATGGCCTACCACATGGCCCAACAGGAGCTGGGCTTCCAGGCGGTGCGGGCCATGCTCACTGTCATGATGCTGCTGGGGGCGGTGGGGGCGGTGGGCGGCCAGCGCATCGATGTCGGTGGGTGGGCGATCCACGAGAACTTCGAGAAACTGGACCGCATCAAGATCACGGATCCTCCCTATAACATTTACCTGAAAGACAGCCCCTACTTCCCCATCAACAGCAACAACTCGTCGCTGGTGGCCAGGGTCATGCTGAATCCGGACAAGTATGGGGTGCAGGACCGACCCGAGATGCTCATTGTCCACATGGCCAACCCGATGGTCTCCTTCGCCTCGCAGCCGGACCTGATTGAGTCCTACAAGAAGTTTCCCTTCGTCGTGGTGATCGATCCCTGGCTGTCGGAAACCGCGGATTTCTTCGCCGACGTGGTCCTCCCCGCGGCCACGATCGAGAAGTACGAAGGCCCGAGCAAGGCCAGCGACCAGTACCTCGACGGCGTGGCGCTGCGCGTCCCGCCGATGCAGCCGCTGTTTCAATCCCGCGGGGACATCGACATCTATCTGGACCTCTGCGAGAAGGCGGGGCTGCTGTACGGCAGAGGTGGGTACCTCGACCACCTCAACGCGGCATTGAAGCTGAAGGCTCCGCATCGCCTGCCCCTGGACCGGAAACCCACGGTGCGCGAGATCTTCGACCGCTGGGCGAAATCGGAGGGGATCGCCGAAGGCGTGGCCTACTTCGAGAAGCACGGCGTGAAGGTCAAGGGGCCGATCCCGGCCGCGAAGGCCTACGGGTATGCCGCCGATCCACCCTTCGGCGGCGTGCGGCACCGCTTCTATGGGGAAGCGCTGCTGCGCTACCAGGCGGAGATGCGCGCGCGCGGCGCGGCCGAGATCTACTGGCGGGACTACACCCCCTTCCCGACCTGGCGCGCGCCGACGATGACGGCCTCCCCGGCGGAGTACGACCTCTACCTGATCACCTACAAGATGATCGAGTTCAAGCAGTCGCGGAGCAGTTTCATCCCCCTGCTGAACGAACTGGCTCCCCGCCAGCGGCTGGATATCAACCCGCGGACGGCGCGGGAGCGGGGCATCGCCGACGGGGAGGAGGTGTGGGTGGAGTCGCATCACGCCTTGACCGGCGAGACGCGGAAGGTGCGCGTGCGGGCGCACTACACGCAGGCCATCCGCCCGGACACCGTGGGCCTGCCCCATCACTACGGCCTGTGGAGCCATCCCGGGGCGAAAGGGCAGGGGCCTACCGCCAACGCGCTACTCTTCACCGGCGAGGGATACGTGGCGAACACCGCGGATCAGTCGTTCCACGTCAAGGTCCGCGTGTTCAAGGCCTAGGAGGCATCCGGATGGCGCGGTATGCGATGGTCATCGATCTCGACCGGTGCACGGGCTGCCGGGCGTGCATGGAGGCCTGCAAGGTCGAGAACAACACCCCGCGGGCCAACTTCTGGATGTACGTGTTCCGCTTTGAAGAAGGGGAGTACCCCAACACCCGGGTCTGGTTCATGCCGCGGCCGTGCATGCACTGCGACAACGCGCCGTGCGTCAAGGTCTGCCCGGTGGGCGCCCGGTACAAACGGCCGGACGGCCTGGTGGCCACCGACTTCGACCGGTGCATCGGCTGCCGGTACTGCGAGGTGGCCTGTCCCTATGGGGTCAACTACTTCAACTGGAAGCGGCCGGAGCGCAACCAGTACCTCGATTGGACGGACGCGGAGGCCGCCGCTGTTCTGGCGCCCTACACCAACGGCGCGGTGCCGCCCTACAAGAACCCAGACCTGGAGCGGGCGTACGGCCCGGAGCGCCGCCGCATCGCCGGTGGCGGGCACCTCAAGGGCGTGATCGAGAAGTGCACGTTCTGCGTGCACCGCGTGGAGCGGGGGCTGCAGCCTGCCTGCGTGGCCAACTGCCCGCTCTTTGCCCTGCACTTCGGCGACCTGGACGACCCCCATAGCCAGGTATCCCAGCTGCTCCGCCGCCGCTCCCACTTCCGCCTGCTGGAGGAGGCGAGCACCGAGCCCCGCGTGTACTACCTGGGCGGCAAGCCGCCGGGGAGCGACACCCGGCAGATCGAGACGATCAGAGCGAGGGCGTAGCCATGGCGATGCGCGTCGAACCGCTTCCCTACCGGGTCGGCCAGATCTCGACGGGCACACTGCTCCTCATCGTGGTGCTCCTCGGAGTCGTCGCTCAGGGGCTCTACGCGTTCTCCCGCCAGCTCACGGAAGGGTTGGTGGTCACCGGGATGCGGGATATCGGCACGATGGGCGGACCGGCATGGGGATTGTACATCGCCTTCGACATCTACTTCGTCGGCGTGAGCTTCGCCGGCATCACGACCGCCGCGCTGGTCCGCCTGCTGAACCTGCACGCCCTGCGGGCGGTCTCGCGCCTGGCGGAGGTACTGACGATCATCGCCCTCATCCTCGCCGCCTTCAGCGTGTTGCCGGATCTCGGGCAGCCCCTGCGCGGCGTCGTCCACCTGCTGAAGTACGCGCGGCCCCAGTCGCCGTTCTTCGGGACCTTCACCATGGTCATCGCCGGCTACCTGTTTGCCAGCTTGGTGTACTTCTTCCTGGACGGCCGGCGGGACGCCGCGATCTGCGCCGCCCGGGCGGGACGGCTGCAGTGGTTCTACCGGTTGTGGGCGGCCGGCTACCGCGACACACCCGCGGAGCGGGAGCGACACCGCCGCGTGGGGTTCTGGCTGTCGCTGGCGATCCTCCCGATGCTCGTGATCGCGCACTCCACGCTGGGGTTCGTCTTTGGCCTGCAGGTCGGACGCCCGGGGTGGTTCAGCGCGCTGCAGGCCCCCGCTTTTGTCATCATGGCCGGCGTGTCCGGCGTGGGGTTGCTGATCATCATCGCCGCCATCGTGCGCACCACGCTCGAGGCGCAGGACCGCCTGACCCCAGAGGTCTTCCGGTGGCTGGCGAACTTCCTGATGGTGCTGACGGCAGCCTACATCTACTTCATGCTCGTCGACTGGCTGACCGCGACCTACGCGGCACCGCTGCACGAGAGCCGCGTCACGAGCGCGCTGCTGTTCGGCCCGTACGCTCGCATCTACTGGCCGTCCGTGGCCGCGCTCGTTGCGGCGTTCTACCTGCTGCTGCGGCAGTTTCTTACGGGACGCTACAGCATCGCCGTGACGGTGCTCTGCGGGGCGCTCGTCAACGTCGCTGCGGTGGGCAAGCGCCTGCTGATCGTGGTGCCGTCTCAGACGCACGGCGCGATGCTGCCCTATCCGAGTGGGACCTACACTCCCACCTGGGTGGAGTACAGCATCATTGGAGGTCTGATCGCCCTGGGCACACTGCTCTACATCGTGTTTACGAAGGTCTTTCCAGTGATCGAACTGCCCGAGGCACGTCAGGAGATGGGACACCGATGAGGGCGACCCTGACGAGGGTGATCGTGCTGGCGGGTCTGATCCTTGCCGCGATGAGTTTCGCTCTGGCGCTGCCGCTTCGCATCCCCGGGGTCACAGTCTTTGCGACAGCGCCTGCCGGATCCGACGGGGCGGTGCCATACCTGCCGGCGCTGTTCATCCTGGGGATCATGCTCGTGTTCCTGGCCGCGGTGGTGTACGAACTCCTGCCGGACCGCTCGCCGCCGCCGTGGCCGCCGGCGGGGGCGGGGCGGAGACGGTAGGTTGCGCCGGCAGATGTCGCGCCGCGCGCTGGCTGGCTTCCGCCGTGATGCGTACGCCATGCTGGCCGGCGCGCTGCTCGACCCGGATGAAGCCAGGCTCGCGCACCTCGCATTCCAGGCGCGCAGGCTGCAGCGACTGAGTAATCGGCTGAGCGGGCTGGCCATCTACCGCCAGTGGTCGGCGCTGTTGCGGGTCCTGAGCGCCGGGCCGCGGCCGCCCAGCGACGCCCTGCGGGCTGAGTTCACCGACCTGCTGGCCGGCCCGGCGGCTTCGTGCATCCCCTGCGAATCGCACTACCTCCTGGCGGAGAGGCACGAGGTCCCCCTGCTGAACGCGGCGCTGGAGCGCGAATACGCGGCGGTGGGCCTGGCCTGGAACCCGAAGGCGGCTGACGCGCCGGATCATCTCGCCGTCGAGCTGGAGTACATGGCGTTCCTTTGCGGCCGTGAGGCGCATGCCTGGGAGCGCAGGCGGGTCGAGGACGCCGGCCTGGCTCTCGTCCGGCAGCAGCGCTTCATGCGGCAGCATGTGGGACGCTGGGCGCCGACGTTCGCCCGCGAGTTGATGGCCACCGGCTCGCGCGTCTACGCGGTCGTCGGTGAGGCGCTGGAGGCCTTCATCCACCACGATCGAGATCTCATCGACCTGCTCCTGCAATCTGTCTCCCCGGCCAGCGGTGTCCTGAGGCAGCCGGCGGCGACCCAGGGCGTGCCATGAGGGGCACAGCCGGCCACCCCGATGTCGCCGTCCTGCTGTGCGCGGACCTGGGCCGCCGTGTGGAACTGTCCGCGCTCCGGGGATGGCTCCAGCAGGCCCTGCCGGGCGTGGCGGCGCACGTCGTCCCCAGCCTGTGCGCGCAGCGCGCCGAGTTCGCTCGCGCCCTCCGCGGCGTCCCGGCATCACGGCTGGTGCTGGGAGTGTGCGCCGCCCCGAGCGAGGGAGCGTATTTCCAGGCCCGGCTGCGCCGGGCCGACCGTGATCCTCTCGCCGTGGAGGTCGTCGATCTGGGCAGGATCGGGCGGCTGCATGCCGGACCAGTGGCGACCGAGACGGCAAAGGTGCTGCTGGCCGGCGCCGTGGCGAAGCTGCGGGCCTTCTCGGGCGCTCGACCCGAACAGCTGAAGCCGGTGCGGCCGGCGGCGGTGAGCCGACGGGCGATGCTCACGTGGTCGGTCTTCGAATATCAGGTCGTCCCGTCGGTCGATGCGGGGCGATGTCGCGCCGATCGAGGATGTCGCCTGTGCGTCGACGGATGCCCGCGCCGCGCAATGGAGGCGGACAACGGAGCGATCACCGTCCGCAAGTCAGACTGCATCAGCTGCGGCGTCTGCGTGACCGCCTGTCCCTACGATGCCGTCGCGTTTCCAGGAGCCACTGCGGCCCAGGTCGGCGCGCAGATCGCCGCGCTGCTCAGCGCGCCCGCCTCCCTGTGGCCCCGCGGGATCCTCTTCACCTGCCGCCACAGTCCCGCGCTCGACGCGGTGGCGTCCCGGGGACTGACGTATCCGCCGAACTGGCTGCTCGCCGAGGTGCCGTGCGTGGCGATGATCCCGCCGGCCTGGATGCTGGCGCCGCTGGCGATGAACGCCGCGGCGGTCGCCCTGGTGCCCTGCGGCGACGACGGTGCCCGCGGAGAGATGGAGGCGGTGAGGGGACGGGTGGAGTATTGCCGCGAGGTGCTCCGTCGATGTGGGGAGGGCGACGACCGCATCAGGCTGCTGCCGGAGGAGACGCACGCGCTGGCCGATGCGCTGCGCGACATCCCGGCGCCTGCCCGCGAGGGGCCGGAGCCGGCCGCGGAGGCCCTGTTCGCTGCCGCCGCGGCATCCCAGGTGCTCCTCCAGCTGGCGGGCCGATACGGCGCGCCCGGGGCGGCGGCGATCGCCCATCCCTCGTCGCCGTTTGGGGTTGTCGACGTGGGGGAGGCGTGCACGGTGTGCGGCGCGTGCGCGGACGCCTGCCCCACCGATGCGCTGCGCGTTGTCCAGGAGGCAACGGAGAGCGTCCTGGCGTTCACGCCCTCGGCGTGTGTGGCCTGCGGGCGGTGTGTGCCGAGATGTCCCGAACCCCACACGCTGCGCCTCCGCCAGGTCACGGATCTCCGCCGCCTGGCGGCGGGTCCCGTCGACCTGCGGCGGACTCGCACCCCCCGCTGTGAGGCGTGCGGGGCGCCGATCGCTCCAGAGGCGATGCTACGGCGCGTCACGGCCATCCTGGGGCGGGACGGCGCGGCGGCGGCGGCGGTGATCACGCGATACTGCGCGAGCTGCCGCGGAACGGCCCCGCCGATGTCGTAGGAGATGCGGTCTCGCCGGCGCTGCGGCCTGCAATCCGGTGGGCATCTGAGCCGGAAATCCTCCTGCCGCCTGATGCGTCCGCCCGGTCTGCGTTCGTAGACTACAGGCGACAGACGACGCGCATGGAGGAAGTCGCGTTCCGCGGTGGCTGACGCACCGCTCTCTGCCATCGTCCTCGCCGGGGGCCGCTCGTCGCGGATGGGCGCCGACAAGCGGCGGATCGAACTGCGCGGCCGAACCCTTCTGCATCGCGCCGTGGGCACGCTGCGCTTACTCAGCACTGACATCATCATCACGGTTCACGACGATTCAGCGGTGGATGGGGACCTCCGGACCGTGCGGGATGAGGTCCCCGGCCGCGGTCCGCTCGGCGGCATCCTGACGGGTCTGCGCCACATCCGCCACTCCCATGCGCTCGTCGTGCCGGTGGACATGCCGCTGCTCACGGTGCGCTTCCTGTCGCATCTGAGCCAGGCGAGTCTTGGCTGGGATGTCACGGTCCCACGATGGACCGCCGGGATCGAGCCTCTGGTGGGGGTGTACGCCGCGCGGTGCGTGGGTCCGCTGGAGCGATTCCTCGCCGGCCCCTCGGCCGCCGCCCGGGACTTCGTGCGGTCGATGGAACCGGCCGTGCGCTACGTGGAGGAGGGGGAGATCCGCCGGATCGGCGATCCGGCGGCGCTGTTCTTCAACATCAACACTCCCGGAGATGTCCAGGAGGTCACCCGCCTGCTGCGACGCAGCGCACCGTCGGCGGCGCCGTCCTGGTTCGGACCGGAGGGCCCGCCGGATGAGCGGGCGTGAGACGATGCTCTCCGGCCTGAGCACCGCCGCGCCGATGAGCGTGGAGGACGCGCTGCAGAGGATCCTCAGCTGCCTCCCCCGGCTGCCAGCCGAAACGGTGGCCCTCGCGGAGGCCGCTGGCCGGGTGCTCGCGGACGATATCGTGGCGGCGGAAGACCTGTGGCCATTTCCACGCTCCGCCATGGATGGATTCGCCCTCCGGTCATCGGACGTGGCGGCGGCGGCCCCGGATCGGCCGGTGAAACTGCGCATCACGGGCACGCGCTTCGCCGGGGACGTGCCGCAGGGAGCGGTGGGGCCTGGCGAGGCGATGCGCATCGCGACCGGCGCGCCGATCCCGGATGGAGCCGACGCCGTCTTGCCGATCGAAGTCGCGGAAGTCGCCGGAACCTGCCTCGTTGCCCGGCGCCCCGTCGAAGCCGGACGGCACATCTTTCCGGCTGGCGAAGACGCGCAGCGCGGTGAGGTCGTCCTGGCGAGGGGGACGGCCCTGCGCGCGGGCGGCATCGGCCTCCTGGCGAGCCTGGGCGTGACTCGCGTGCCAGTCGTTCGGCGCGCGGACGTCGCGGTGCTGACGGTGGGCGATGAACTCGTCGATCCCGCGGCGCCGCTGTGGCCCGGGCGTGTCCGGGACAGCAACTCCTACGCCCTGGCCGCAGCGGTGGAGGAGGCGGGGGGCCGAGCGCGGCGGCTCGGGATCGCTCGCGATCACCTCGAGGCCGTGACTGCCCGAATCCGGGAGGGCCTGGCCGCGGACGCTCTCATCATCTGCGCGGGAATGTCTGTTGGAGAACGCGATGTTGTCAGGGCGGGGCTGGCCAACGCCGGTGTGCACCTGCTGTTCCAGCGCGTGGCGATGAAACCGGGTGCGCCGGCGGTGTTCGGGATGGCGGGGAGAACGCCAGTCTTCGGTCTGCCCGGCAACCCGGGGGCCGCGATGGTGGCGTTCGACGAACTGGTGCGGCCGGCGCTGCGGACGATGATGGGATATCGCGAATACCTCCGTCCGGAGCTGACCGCCATTCTCACAGAATCGGTCAGCGTGCAGCCGGGCCGGCGGCGCTACATGTGGGCGCGTGCGGAGGTGCGCGGAGGGCGGATCACGGTGGGGGTGCTGCGGGGGCAGGGGACGGCAACGCTGCGCTCCGTCAGCGATGCCAACGCGCTGGTCGTGATCGAGCCGGAGGTCGCGTCTCTCGAGCGCGGGGCATTGGTCCGCGTGCAGATGCTGGGAGCCCTCGAGCCATCTGCGCGCCCGGGCGTCCCGGTGCTGGGCGTGGTGGGGGCGAAGGGGGCGGGGAAGACGTTCCTCATCGAGCGGCTGCTCCCCGAGCTGCGCCGCCGGGGCTACGAGGTCGCCGCCCTGAAGCACGATCGCCATGGGTTTCTGATCGACCATCCGGGCACCGACACCTGGCGCATGAGCGCAGCCGGGGCCCGCGCCACGGCCATCGCGGGGCCGGAGCAGGCCGCCGTCGCGTACAGGCTCGACAGGGAGCTATCTCTTCCGGAAGTTGTGGACCTGATCCCTGGCGTCGATCTGATCCTGGCCGAAGGCTACAGTCAGGAGCCGACGCCGAAGATCGTCGTGCGCCGGGCTGGGGTCGTCTCCGACAAACCCGAGCCGAAGGGCCGCATCGTGGCCGTGGTGACGGACTCGGCGCGCGAGGACGGATCGCTGACGTTCGCCGAGGTGTCCGCGCTGGCTGATCGGATCGAGACGACACTCCTGGGCGGCCGCCGCTGAGCGCGGCAGCCCGACCCTCTGTCAATCGGGCGCCCGCCCGATCTGCCGCAGTGTCTTCCGGCTAGCTCATCTGGCGCGGTTCTGGTGCGCCTGACGCATAGACGAAGCCCGCGAAAGGAACGTAGCGTCCATGGTGGACACGGAGGCCCAACGCGTGATGGGGCCATTCCACGACCTGGGGAGTGACGGCGATGGCGCGGACGGCGACACGGCGG
>DATLZI010000226.1:0-4824 GCA_035574075.1 bacterium
TGCGCTACCTGCTGGAGCGGGTCGGCGAGCGCGGCGCCACCCGCCTCAAGTCCTGGGCCCGCGAGGACCACCAGCACGCCGTCGCCTTCCTCCGCCACCGCGGCTTCGCGGAGTACGCGCGGACCTTCGAATCCCGTCTGATCGTGGCCGGTGTCGACCTGGCGCCCTTCGCCGGGGCGGCGCGGCGGGCGGAGGCGGCGGGGGTGACGATCACCACGCTGAAGGACGAGCTGCGGCGCGATCCGCACTGCCTGCGCGCCGTCTACCAGCTGCACGCCACGCTCGACATCAGCGCGCCGCGGGACGATCCCGATCTGCCTCGCCCCCAGCCCTACGCGCGCTTCCTCGAACAGGAGGTGCACCACCCGCGGTCCCTGGCCGACGCCTACTTCCTGGCGAAACTGGAAGACCTCTACGTGGGGGAGAGCCACCTCAAGCGCAGCGAGGCCGATCCGGGGGTGCTCTGGCAGCAGCTCACCGGCGTGCTGCACGACTACCGGGGCCTCGGCATCGCCACCGCGCTCAAGGTGCGCACGGTGGAGTACGCCCAGGTCATGGGGTACCGGGAGATCCGCACCTTCAACAGCAGCCGCAACGGGCCGATGCTGGCGATCAACGCCAGGCTGGGATTCGTGCGCCAGCCGGCGTGGGTGGAGTTCCTGCGGGCGGAGCGGGCATGAGTTCGCCGCCGGAGAGACGAATGGAAAGACCCATGCCCGCGCTCCCCGTCGTCGAGCTGCCGGGGGTGCCCCGGGAGGACGGCCTGGCGCACGGCCGCGCCGCCGCCGAGGCCATCGCCGAGAACCTGCGCATCTACTACGACCGCTTCCAGCGCGAGGCGCGGCTCACTCCTGCGCAGACGCGGGAGCGGGCGCGCCTCTACCTGGCGCTGATCGATCGGGAGGCGCCGGCCTACGGTGAGGCGATGCGCGGGGTGGCGGAGGGCGCCGGGATCGCCCTCCACGACGTGGCCGTGCTCAACGCCCGCTACGAGATCCTCTACAGCCAGTACTCGGCGATCAACCAGACCGCGGCCCGCAGCCTCCCGGCGGGGGGCTGCACGGCCTTCGCCGTGACGCCAGAGGCGTCCGCGGACGGCCACCTCTACCTCGGGCAGAACTGGGACTGGTTCCCCGCGGTGCGCGGCGTCGTGCTGCGGCGGCGGCCGGCGGACGGCGCGCCGGCGGTCGTGGCCTTCAGCGAGGCCGGCATCGTCGGCGGCAAGATCGGCCTGAACGCCGCCGGCCTGGGGCTGGTCATCAACGGCCTGCTCAGCTCGCGCGACGACTGGGCCCGGCTGCGCACGCCGTTCCACGTGCGCACCTGGCGCATCCTGCAGAGCCGCGATCTGTGCGCCGCCGTTCGCGTGGTCAGCGATGAACCGCGCGCCTGCTCCGCCAACTTCCTCATCGCCCAGGCCGGCTGCGGACCGGGCGGCGCGCGCGCCGAGGTCGTGGACGTCGAGGCCGCGCCGCACGCCACCTGCACGCTGGCGCCGGAGGAAGGCCTCCTGGTCCACGCCAACCACTTCGTGGAACCGGAGCAGCTCGAGGTGTGGCAGCCGCTGGCGGAGGAGAAGACCACGACCTACCACCGCGCCGCCCGCCTCCGCGCGCTGCTCGCCGACGGCGCGCGCCGGCGGACCCTGGACGCCGCCGGGCTGATGGCCATCCTGCGGGATCACGACGGCCATCCCGACTCTGTCTGCCGTCATCCCAACCCGCGCCTGCCTGAGGAGGAGCGGGTGGAGAGCGTCGTCTCGGTCGTCGAGGATCTCACCGCCGGCCGCTTCTACATCGCCGGCGGCCCGCCGTGCGCGACGCCCTTCGTGGAGATCCCGCTGCCCTGACCGAGATGGAGACCGCCCTCGGCCTCAACACGTCGTTCGCCGCCGTGCTGCTCGTCCTGGCGTTCGCCGCCGCGGTGAAGAGCGCGCTGGGCTTCGGCCTGCCGCTGATCGCCGTGCCGATCGCCGCGAACCTGATCGGCGCGCGCACGGCGGTCGTGCTCATCGCCGTGCCCGTCGTCGTGACCAACCTGGTCATCCTGCTGCGGGGGGGCGGCACGCGCGCCGGCCTCCGCCAGTTCGGCGGGCTGCTGGCCGGCGTCGTCGCCGGCACGATCGTCGGCGCCCGTCTGCTCGGTGCGCTCGACCCGCGGTGGATCGCCCTCGCCGTGGGCGCCGCCGGCGTCCTCTTCGCATTGACCAGCCTGCTCGACCTCGTCCCCGCCATCCCCCCGCGCGCCCAGTCCTACGCCGGCCCGCTGGTCGGCGGGCTCTCCGGCGTGATGGGAGGGACGACGGGGATCTTCGCCCCGCTCATCGCCGCCTACCTGCACTCCCTGGCCGTGAGCAAGCAGGGCTTCGTCTTCTGGCTGACGGCGTCGTTCCTGCTCGGCGGGCTGGTCCAGGTGGCCAGCTACGTCCGCATGGGGCTGTACACCGGCCCGCTCGCCCTCTACGCCGCGGCGGCCTGCCTCCCCGCGCTGCTCGGCGCCCGCCTGGGGTTCTGGGTGCAGGACCGGCTCAGCGCCGGGGCGTTCCGCCGTGCGGTGCTGGCGCTCGTCCTGGCCAGCTCGGTGAACCTGCTCCTGCGCGCGGTGCGCTAGGGCCCGCGCCCGCCGGGCGGCGTGTAGAGGCGGTCGGTCTTCGCCGCCATGATGAAGTCGTTGCGGTGCAGGCCGCGGATCTTGTGGGTCCACCAGCTGACCGTGACCCTGCCCCACTCCGTGAGCAGGGCGGGGTGATGGCCTTCCGCCTCCGCGAGCCGTCCCACGCGCGTCGTGAAGTCGAGGGCCTCGGCGAAGTTCGGGAAGGTGAAGACGCGCTGCAGCCGCTTGATGCCGTCACGCTCCACGACCTGCCAGTCCGGCACCTGGGGCGCCATCGCCGCGATCTCAGCCTCGGTCATCGGCGGTTCGCCCCCCCGGCAGGGCACGCACTGCTGGTGCGCCAGGTCGGCCATCGTGCGATCCTCCGTTCCGCGATCGGCCCGCTCTGATCGGCCCGCGCTGGGGCTTCCTTCTCCCGCCCGTACAACGACCGGCGCCCCGCCGGGTCATCCCCCTCAGCGGATCACCGGGACGACGCCGCCGCCGCGGGCGGCGGCGGCCAGGGCGTCGAGCGCGGCCAGGTTGGCGATGGCGTCGGCCGCCGGGTAGCGCACCGGCGCGCCGGCGATGACCGCGCCCATGTGGTCGATCATGCGCACGTACTGGTTGGTCCCCGGGATCTCGATGCGCTCGTCCGGCTGGCCCCGCCCGCGCCGGATGACCAGCTCCACGGCGTCCTCCTCCGGCTGGAACGGGCGCGGCAGCGTGACCGCGGCCTCCACGCCGACGACCTCGAGGTGCTGGCGGTACGGCGAGCGCAGCCCGCAGTCCACCAGCGCCATCCGCCCGTCCGGGAAGCGCAGCGCGCCGGCCAGCCGCACGTCCACGTCGCGCTCGTAGTCGGCGGAGGCGAAGGCGGCCTCCGGTTCTCCCAGCAGCAGCCGGCTGACGTTGACGCAGTAGCAGCCCACGTCGAGCAGGCCCCCGCCGCCCAGGGCGGCCTCGAGGCGGATGTTGGACTCCTCCGCCACGGTGAAGCTGAAGGCCGCCCGCACGAGGCGCACCGCGCCCAGCGCGCCGGAGCGAACCAGGGCCGCCAGGCGCTCGATCTGCGGGTGGAAGCGGTACATGAACGCCTCCTGCAGGATGACGCCGGCCCGGCTGGCCGCGGCGACCATCGCCGCGGCGTCCTGCGCCGTGACCCCGAGGGGCTTCTCGCAGAGGATGTGCTTGCCCGCATCGGCCGCCCGCTCCGTCCACGGCCGGTGCAGGGCGTTGGGCAGCGGGATGTAGACCGCGTCCACCTCGGGGTCGTCGAGCAGGGCCTCGTAGCTCCCGTAGGCGCGCGGGATGCCGAAGCGCTCGGCGACCGTCTCCGCGCGGGCCCGGTCGCGGCTGGCCACGGCGACCAGCACCCCGGTCGCCGAGCGGGCGATCGCCGGGATGACCCGCCGCACGGCGATCGATGCCGTCCCCAGGATGCCCCACCGCGTTCGCCCCGCGCTCACGGCCGCCTCCACAGGCGGTGCAGCAGCGCGTAGAGGGTGCTCAGGCCGAAGGCGACGACGATGACGACGCCGATCGTGATCAGGAACCCGATGAGCAGGAAGATGCTGTCCCGGTTCAGCAGGCCGATCCCCAGGAACAGGACGCCCAGGGCCGGCACGGTGTTGAGGAAGGGCAGGGGGAAGAACAGCACGATGCCCACGATCAGCACGGCCACGGCCACGGCGCGCGCCGCCAGGCGGTCGTCGGGAAAGAGCGGCCGCGGCCGCGAATAGCGCTCGATGCGCCGCACCAGCGGCACGCCGCGGAGGCGCAGCGCGGCGATCGCCCGCGGGCCCAGGCGATAGCGGCGCGCGCGGCCCGGCAGCCACGGCTGGTGCAGCCCGATCAGCATCTGCACGGCGAGGATGATGTAGAGCAGGCCGATCACCCCCGACGAACCGGGCGGCAGCACCGGGATCATCGTGGGCAGGGCCAGGGCGATCATCAACAGGCCGAAGCCGCGGCGGGCCAGGCGGTCGATCAGCTCGCCGAGGGTGACGACCTCGTCGGCGATCGTCTCGGCGAGGATGGCGGACAGCGGCCTGACCGTGGGGTGGTCGCCCATCGTGATCTGAAGTTCCACGATCGGCGGGCCGGCCCTCCACAGGAGAGTTCCCGTCCCGCGGGGAAAAGGTCAGCACGATGGCCTCGGCGCTGCTGCTGGTGGCCGTCCTGCTCGCGGCGGCCGGCGCGGCGAGGGGGCTGGCCCCGCCCCCCGAGCGC
>DATLZI010000227.1:0-10403 GCA_035574075.1 bacterium
CGTAGCGGTGCACGAGGTGGTGCGCCACCCAGCGGGCGATCTCCAGCGCCTTCGGAGCGAGGGCGATGAGCAGGGCGCCGCGGTCCACAGCCTGCTTGAGCCGCAACCAGAGCACCGGATACTCCTCGGTGAGATCGCAGCCCACGAGGAGGACGACGTCCGCGGCGGCGAGATCGGCGATCGGCACCTGCAGCCCCCAGGGGACGTCGAGGCTGGGACTGCCGGGCCGCGTGTCGAGGCGGCAGTCCAGGTGCGGGGTGCGCACCACGGTGCGGAAGACCCGGGCCGCGACGTAGGCGTCCTCGTTCGTCAGGCGGGCCCCGGCCAGCAGCGCCGTCCGCCCCGGTCGCGCCGCGGCCAGCTTGCGCGCCACGAGGTCCAGCGCTTCCTCCCACGACGCCGGCGCCAGCCCGCCGTCGCGGCGGATCAGCGGCTGTGTCAGGCGGTCGGGATGGGCCACGTAGCCGTGGCCGAAGAAGCCCAGGTCGCACAGCCAGATATCGTTCACCGGGCGGCTCTCGCGGGCCTGGGTGCGCACGATCGTGTTGTCGCGCACATCGAAGTAGACGGCGCAGCCCACCCCGCAGTGCGTGCAGACGCTGGCCACCCGCTGGTTGTCCCAGGGCCGGGCGACGAAGCGGTAGGAGCGCGCGGTGAGGGCGCCCACGGGGCAGATGGCGATCGTGTTGCCGATGAACTTCGAGGTCACGGGCTGCGTGAAGGGCGTGTTGATCTCGCTGCGGAAGCCCCGCTCGAACCCCTTCAGGGCGTCGTCGCCGGCGATCAGCTCGCCGAAGCGTACGCACCGCCAGCAGAGGATGCAGCGCTCGCGGTCGAGCACGAGCACCCGCCCCAGGGAGACCGGCTTGGCGAAGTCGCGCTTCACCTCGCTGAAGCGGCTGCGCCCCGGGCCGTAGCGGAAGGTCTGATCCTGCAGGGGGCACTCGCCCCCCTTGTCGCAGATCGGGCAGTCCAGGGGATGGTTGATCAGCAGGTACTCCAGGATGGCCTCCTGCGCCGCCTTGACCTCGGCCGTCTGGGTGTGCACGACCATGCCCTCGGCGGCCTCCAGCGTGCAGGAGGTGACCAGCTTCGGCGCGCGCTCCACCTGGACCAGGCACATCCGGCAAGCGCCCAGGGGGGGCATGCGGTCGTGGTAACAGAAGATGGGGATCTCCACCCCCGCGGCGCGGGCCGCCTGCCACACCGTGGTGCCCGCGGGCACGGTGACGGCGCGGCCGTCGATCGTCAGCGTGACGGGGCGGGACTCGCTCATGCCCCCACCGCCGCCCGCACGTCGCACGTCCCCGTGCGGATGTGATGCTCGTATTCCTGGCGGAAGAAGCGCAGCGTGGAGTAGATCGCCGGCGGCACGCTCTCCCCCAGCGGGCAGAAGCACGTGCCGGTCATCCCCCGCGCGATGCCCTCCAGCAGCTCGAGGTCCTCGGGCCGCCCCCGCCCGCGCCGGATGCGCTCCAGGACCTGCGTCAGCCACACCGTGCCCTCCCGGCAGGGCGTGCACTTACCGCAGGACTCCTCGCGGTAGAACTCCACCGTGCGCGCCACCACCTCGACCATGCAGGTCGTGTCGTCCATGACGATGAGCGCCGCCGAGCCGAGCATCGCCCCGTAGACGTCGAGCTTCGAGAGGTCGTAATCCATCGGCGTGTCGAGGTACGCCGCGGGCAGGATTGCCGACGACGAGCCGCCGGGGAAGCAGGCCTTGAACGTCCGCCCCGGCCGCAGGCCGCCCGCGGCCTCGATCACGCCGCGGATCGGCGTGCCCAGGGGAAGCTCGTAGACCCCCGGCCGGCGGACGTGGCCGCTCACCGAGAACAGGATCGGCGGCCCCTGCTCCCGGTACCACGCCGCCCCGCGGGCCAGGATCCAGGCCACGTGGCACAGCGTCTCGACGTTGTTCAGGGCGGTGGGCTGCATGTACAGCCCCTTCACCGCCGGGTAGAAGGGCGGCTTGAGGCGCGGCATCGCCCGCCGGCCCTCCAGCGACTCCAGCAGCGCCGTCTCCTCGCCGGCGATGTAGGCCCCGGCGCCCGTGGCCAGGACGACGTCGAGGTGGTAGCCGCTGCCCAGGATGTCCGGCCCCAGGTAGCCGCCGGCCACGGCCTGGGCCAGGGCGCGCTCCAGGATGGCCCGCGCCCGGTGGAACTCCCGGCGGAGATAGATGAAGGCCTGGTGGGCGCCGATGGCGTAGCCGGCGATGGCGATGCCCTCGAGCAGCCGGTGCGGGTCGCCCTCCAGCAGGGTGCGGTCCTTGAAGGTCCCCGGCTCGCCCTCGTCGGCGTTGACGACGAGGTACTTCGTCACGCCGGGATCGCGGGGCAGGAACTTCCACTTCCGGCCGGTGCCAAACCCGGCGCCGCCCCGCCCGCGTAGCCCCGAGGCCTCGACCTCGGCGACGACCTGCTCCGGGGCCATCCCCAGCGCCCGCCGGAGGCCGGCGTAGCCGCCCCGGGCGACGTAGACTTCCAGCTCGCCCTGGTCGGGCTCCCGAACGTACTTGAGGAGGAAGGGCTCAGGCATAGGCCTCCAGGATCGCCTCGATCTGCTCCGGTGTCAGCGGGCCGTGGCGGTCGGGACCGACCATCATCACCGGCGCCGCGTCGCAGGCCGCCAGGCACTCCGCGGTGCGGAGGGTGAACCGCCCGTCGGGCGTCGTCTCCCCCACGGCGATGCCCAGGCGGCGCGACAGGTGCTCCACGATCCGGTCGCAGCCGTTCAGCAGGCAGCTGATGTTCGTGCAGACCTGGATGAGGTGACGGCCCTGCGGCTTGAACCGGTAGAGGTGATAGAACGAAGCGACCGACGCCACCTCGCTGGCCGGCAGCTCCAGCGCCGCGGCCACCTCGGCCACGACCTCGGGCGAAAGCGCGCCGGCCTCGTCCTGGGCCACGAACAGCGCGCCGAGCAGCGCCGACTGGCGGTGCGGGAAACGCGCCATGAGACGGCGGATCTCGGCCAGCGCCGATGCGGAGAGCGCCATCAGCGGTCCACGTCCCCCAGCACGATGTCGATCGAGGCGATGGCCACGACGACATCGGCCACGTAGTTGCGAACGATCATCACCGGCAGCGCCTGCAGGTTGTTGAAGGAGGCGGAGCGCACCCGCACCCGCAGCGGGTGGTTGCTGCCGTCGCTCACCACGTAGTACCCCTTCTCTCCCCGCGGGGACTCCACGGCGGAGTACACCTCGCCCGAGGGCGGCTGGATCCCTTCGCTGACCAGCTTGAACTGGTGGATCACGGCCTCCATGCTGCGCACCAGCTCGCCCCGCGGCGGCAGCGCCACCTTGCGGTCGTCGACGATCACCGGGCCGGGCTCCAGGCGGGCCAGGGCCTGGCGGATGATCCGGCAGGACTGGCGCATCTCTTCCATCCGCACCAGGTAGCGCGCGTAGGCGTCGCCGGTGCGGCCCAGCGGCACGTCGAACTCGTATTCCTCGTAGCCGCCGTAGGGGAAGGCCCGCCGCACGTCGTAGTTCAGGCCGGAACCCCGCCCGACCGGGCCGGTGCAGCCGAAGCGCAGCGCGTCCTCCAGCGTCAGGACCGCCACGCCCTCGGTGCGCTGCCGCCAGATCAGGTTGTCGCTGAGCAGCCGCTCGTACTCGTCCAGCCGCCCGGGCAGCTCGTCCACGACGGCGCGCACCCGCTCCACGAAGTCCGCCGGCACATCCCACTGCAGCCCGCCGATGCGCATGTAGCCGTGCATCATGCGCTGGCCGGACACCGCCTCGAAGATGTCCAGGATGCGCTCCCGGTCGTTGAAGCAGTACATCAGCAGGCTCGAGACGTTGACATCAATCGCGGAGGTCCCCAGCCAGACCAGGTGGCTGGCGATGCGCGACAGCTCGGCGAGGATGACGCGGATCACTTCCGCACGGCGCGGAGGGCGCAGGCCAAGGAGCTTCTCCACCGCCAGGACGTAGGCGTGTTCCTCGATCATCGTCGCCAAGTACTCGATGCGCGGCGGGAAGACGATGTTCTGGTGATAGGTGCGGGTCTCCATCTCCTTCTCGAAGCCGGTGTGCAGGTAGCCGATCACCGGCTCGGCGCGGAGGATGACCTCGCCCTCCAGCTCCACCATCAGCCGCAGCACGCCGTGCGTGCTGGGGTGATGCGGGCCCATGTTCAGAACGATCGTCTCGCGCGTGAGCTCGCTCATCGCCTGCCGATCACGGTCGCGGCGGAGTCTTCGGGATGATCGCACTCGGCGGCTTCGGGATGTGCCCCAGGAACTGCACCGGCTCCTCCACCAGCGGGAAGTCCTTGCGCAGGGGGTGGCCCTCCCAGTCGTCCGGCATGAGGATGCGCCGCAGATCCGGGTGGCCGTCGAAGCGGATGCCGAACATGTCGAACACCTCGCGCTCCAGCCAGTTCGCGCCGGGAAAGATCCCCGTGGCCGTCGGCGCCACCGCCTCCTCGGCCGGCACCGCCGTCTTCAGCCGCACCCGCGCCGGTGGCTGGAGCGCGGTGAGCAGGTAGACGATCTCAAAGCGCGGGGCCTGCGGATGGCGGTCCACGGCGGTGAGGTCGGTGAGCATGAGGTAGCCCGCCTCGCGGGCGGCCTGGAGGGCTTCCACGATCCGCGCCCGGGGCACGAACAGCGTCACCTCGTCGCGGAAACGAACCTCGCCCTCGGCGAGGCCCCGCAGGCGGGCCGGGACGCCCGGGTGCGGCTCCATCAGCGCTCGCCTCGGGAGGTGCCGCGCAGCGCGCGGCCGGTCGCGATCAGCTCCTGCAGCCGGGTGAGCCCGTAGAGCAGCGCCTCCGGGCGCGGCGGACAGCCGGCGACATAGACGTCCACCGGGATCAGCTTGTCCACGCCCTGCACCAGGGCGTAGTTGTTGAAGACGCCGCCGCACGAGGCGCAGTCGCCCATGGCGATGACCCACTTCGGCTCCAGCATCTGCTCGTAGATGTGTTTGACCACCGGCGCCATCTTCTGGCTGACGCGCCCGGAGACGATCATCAGATCGGCCTGCCGCGGCGAGGCCCGGAACAGCTCGCTGCCGAAGCGCGCGATGTCGAAGCGGGACTGCGCCGCGGAGATCATCTCAATCGCGCAACAGGCCAGGCCGAACTGCACGGGCCAGACGGAGTTGCTGCGCGCCCAGCCCAGGATCCGCTGCACGGTGGTGGTCAGGATGTTGCCCTGGAGGGCCCGCAGATCGGCCTCCGTGGCGGCGTGCGGGTCGCGGCTGCGGGAGATCACTGCCATTCCAGCGCCCTCCGCCGCCAGGCGTAGACGAAGCCCAGCGCCAGCACGCCGACGAACGTCAGCATCTCCAGCAGCCCGAACAGCCCGAGGCCCCGCGCCACCACGGCCCAGGGGTACAGGAAGATCGCCTCGATATCGAAGAGCAGGAAGAGCATGGCGATGAGGTAGTAGCGGATCGGCACGCGCTCCCGCGCGCTGCCGATCGGCCAGACGCCCGACTCGTAAGGCTCTGTCTTCCCCGGCAGCGGGCGTCCCCGACCGAGGAGGGCGTGCAGGCCGAGGAGCACGGCAACGAGGGCGACGGCGAAGACGAGGTGCACGAAGATCGGCAGGTAGTCGGCCACTACACGTCCCCGTAGGCTGTCACAGGTCCCTCAACCGATGATTGCAGGAATGGGAAGGGGTGTCAACGCCGCGCCGGCGATGCCTGCGCGCGGAGGCGCGGCACGATCTCCGCCGTCACGGCGAGGATGTAGGCCACGTCGGCGGCGGTGGTCGAGCGGCCGAGGGAGAAGCGCACGGTGCCGCGCGCCATCGCCTCGGGCAGGCCGAGGGCGCGGAGGACATGCGAGGGCTCCAGACTGCCGGAGGTGCAGGCCGAGCCGGAGCTGGCGGCGATCCCCGCGCGATCGAGGGCCAGCAGCAGCGTTTCGCTGTCCGCCCCCTCGAACGACACGCTGACGATGCCGGGCAGCCGCTCGGTGGGATGACCGTTGAGGTGCGCGCCGGGGATGCCGGCCAGCCCGGCGGCCAGCTGGTCGCGCAGGGCGGCCAGACGGGCCGCCTCCTCCGCCATCACCCCCAGGGCGAGGCGCGCCGCCTCGCCGAAGCCGACGATCGCGGGCACGTTCTCCGTGCCGGCGCGGCGGTTGCGCTCCTGCGCCCCCCCGTGGTGCAGGCGGACCAGGGACGTGCCCTGGCGCACGTAGAGGGCGCCCACCCCTTTGGGGCCGTACCGCTTGTGCGCGGAGACCGCGAGCAGGTCCACCCCCAGCGCCCGCACGTCCACGGGCAGGATGCCGAAGCTCTGCGCGGCGTCGGTGTGCACGAGCACGCCGCGCTCCCGCGCCACCCGGGCGATCTCGGCGATCGGCTGCAGCGTGCCGACCTCGTTGTTGGCGTGCATCACGCTGACCAGGATGGTCTCATCGCGCAGCGCCCGGCGGACATCGTCGGGATCGACCCGCCCGGCGCGGTCCACCGGCAGATAGGTCACCTCGAACCCGCGCCCCTCGAGGAAGCGGCAGGGCTCGAGCACGGCGTGGTGCTCGATCTGGGTGGTGATGATGTGGCGGCCGCGCCCCTCGTGGGCCAGGGCGGCGCCGATCAGGGCGAAGTTGTCCGCCTCCGTCGCCCCGCTGGTGAAGACGACTTCCGACGGCGCGGCGCCCAGGGCGCCGGCGACCAGTTCGCGCGCGCGGTCCACGGCCTCCCGCGCCTGCTGTCCCCAGGCGTGGATGCTGCCCGGGTTGCCGAACGCCTCCGTGAAGTAGGGCAGCATCGCCTGCACGACGCGCGGGTCCACCGGCGTGGTGGCGCCGTGATCGGCGTAGACGCGCATCAGCGCGCGAGGGCCAGGGCGACGCGGGGCGCCAGCGGCGTGCCGGCGCGGGCGGGGAGGATCTCCACGCCGCGCGAGGCCTCCCGGGCGGCGAGCAGGCGGAGGTGCGGCCGGACGGACCGCAGCGGCACCCGCCGGCGCAGCACCAGGTAGCGGATCTGCTGTGCGCGCTCGATATCACTCCAGGCGTACAGCCGGCGGCGCGAGCGGGGTTCGCGGACAGGGGCGAGCAGTCCCAACGCCTCCCACCGCCGGAGGGTGGACGGCGACACACCGACGAATCTGCTGGCGACGGAAACCGTGAACAGAGGCTGCGTGAGCGGCTTCATGGGAGCGACTCCGACTCGCGTGTACCTGCGCTTCGAGTATAGCAACGGGCGGGGGGGCGCCGGAACTGCCGAACACAAGGCCGAAAGGAGGCCCAAGTGAGCTATTCAGCAAGCAATCGAGAGATCAGCGGCCCTAAAGCCCCCATTTTCCGTCTTTTCTGGCGCTGGAGGCGTATAATGGTGCGAATTCAGCCCACCTGATGAACCTTTCCCGACCACCTCGTCCGCGCCGCCGCCCGGGCCGCCATCACGGCCCCTCCTCGCCGAACGCCGCTTCGATGAAATCCTGCATGATGCGCGCCGTTGCGCCCCAGATGACGTGCGGCCCGTGATCGTAGAAGACCACCTCGACCTGCTCCCCGGACGGGCCGGTGCGCGTCTCGACCCGCACGCGCGAGGGGTCGCGGAAGACGGCGAGCGGCACGGTGAGAACCTCCGCGATCTCCTGGGGGTTGACCCGCAGCGGAACCGGGGTCGGGATGACCCCCACGAAGGGGGTGATGATGAAGCCGCTGACCACCGTGGCCACGTCGTCGAGCGCGCCGAGGATCGTGACGAGGTCGCGCCGCAGGCCGAGTTCCTCCTCGGTCTCGCGCAGCGCGGTCTCCAGCAGCCCCGCGTCCTCTGGATCGCGCGCCCCGCCGGGCAGGGCGATCTGCCCCTTGTGGTGCTCCACCGTTTCGGTGCGCCGCGTGAACAGCACGGCCAGCTCGCCCCGCTCGCGCAGCAGCGGAACGAGTACAGCCGCGCGCCGCTGCGAGGCGTCGTCGAGGACGCGGCGCGTCCGCGCGGCCAGGCGCCGGCGGATCAGCTCCAGCAGGTCAGCGCTCTGATCCGAACGTTCGCTCGCACACATCCTATAGCGGTCTCCAGTCGATCGTGCCACAACATCTTGCGCCCGCGGCAGGACTTTCGGCCAGCACGCCGAAAGGGGGTGAAGACCCACAGGGAGGAGGAGCCACGAGTCTGGGCTTCACCGTCCACGACAGGCTCCCCACACAGCAACATCCGTGATCCCACTCCTCCTCTGCCTGCACCTCCTCCCTGGGGTCATTCTCATCCCCGCGGGGTTGCGAAGGACGGCCGTCGCATGAAGACCACGAGCCTGCGTGTTGTGAAGGTCGCCGAGACGAAGTTCGTGCTGGAAGAGTTCGCCGACCGCCCCTGGGCCGCCTGGGCGCCGGACACCACCAACGACCACGGAAAGGTCGTGGAGTTCGCCGGCCGGTTGTGCTACCAGAGCTGGCAGAAACCCAACCCCGCCACGGCCGCGAACGAGGCGTACATCCGCCACATCCTCGCCTCGCAGCACTTCAGCGTCATCGAGCACGCCGGCTTCACCGTGGCGATCACCGGGGTCTCCCGCGCCTTCACGCACGAGATGGTTCGCCACCGGCACTTCTCCTTCTCGCAGCTCTCCCAGCGCTTCGTGAACGAGGAGGAGGCGCCCGTCGTCATCCCCCCGCTGTTCCGGGACGATCCCGAGGCGGCCGCCGTCTTCGCCGAGCACCACGCCCGCACGCAGGCCGCCTACCGGCGGCTGACCGAGCTCGGGGCGCGCCATCTGGCGGCGATGGACGACCGGACCCTGCGCCGCAAGCGGGTGCGCGAGGCCGCCCGCTGGGTCCTGCCCAACATGACCGAAACGCAGATCGTCGTCACGGGGAACCACCGCGCCTGGCGCGAGTTCTTCGAGAAGCGCGGGGAGCTGCACGTCGACGCCGAGATGCGGGAGGTCGCGCTGACGATCTTCCGCGAGGTGGCCCGGCCGACCGCGCCGGCGATCTACCAGGACTTCCGGATCGAGACCGTCTCGCTGCCCACCGGCGAGCAGGTGGAGATCCTGCGGCGCGACCCCGAGCTGCTGCGGGCGCCGACCAACGGCCAGCCGGTCGGATAGACGGGGGCCAGCGGGCCGGCGTCAGGCCACGATCGCCACCACGCCCTGGATCCGCGGCAGGCCCCGGGCCAGGCGCAGCCAGCGGTCGCCCTCGTCCGCGCTGCCGTAGAGCTCGCCGGCCGTCGTGCCGAAGTAGATCCCGGCCGGCTCGAGGGTGTCGGCGTCCATGCCGTGCCGGAGGACGACGGTGTGCACCCGGCGCGGCAGGCCCTTGCTGAGCTGCTCCCACCGACGCCCGCCCGTACGGCTGCGGTAGACGTCGAGCGCTCCCCGGATGCAGGAGTTGTGCTTCTTGCAGCGCCCCTGGTAGGCGGGGACGACAAACACCGTCTCCCGGTCCCGGGGATGGACGGCCAGGGGAAAGCCGTGGCGGTCGGGCAGCCCGGCGGAGATGTCCACCCAGGTGCGGCCGAAATCGTCGCTGCGGTACACCCCGCAGTGCTGCTGGCGGTACACCGTGTCCGGCGCACCCGGCGAGATGCCGATGCGGTGGGTGCAGGCGTGGAGCTGCGCCAGGTGCGCCTCGATCGTCTTCGCCCGCTCCTCGGCCGAGGCGCCGCGCCCCCGCAGGGCGGCGTCGGCCTCGGGGCAGGACTCGATGACGCCGCTGCGCGCGTACTCCCACGTCCGGCCGCCGTCCTCGCTGCGCACGGCGCCGTGGTTCGTGCTGCTGACGACGATCATGCGCCGGGGGGTGCGCGGGTCGAGATGGATCCCGTGCAGAGAGTTGCCGATCGTGCCGAACCCCCAGTCGCCCCAGCGGCCTTCCTTGCCGGGAGCCTCCCAGTAGCCGACCGCGGGCTGCCACGTCTTGCCGCGGTTCTCGCTGGTGAACAGGTAACTGTAGTGCGTCCCCGCCCACAGGCGGCTCGGCGTCTGGGGGTCGATCGCCACGGTCCAGACCTTGCGGATCGGCAGCCCCTCGTTCAGCGGGGTCCAGGTCCGACCGAGGTTGCGGCTGGCCAGCACCCCCTCCGTGGCGGTCGCCGCGTAGAGCGTCTTGCTCCGGCCGTCCCAGGCGAAGTGGTTGACGGAAAGGTCCTTGAGGTACGGACCGCGGCGGCGCCAGCGCGCGCGGCGCCCGTCGCTCTCGAACACGTACATCCCGCGCGTCGTTCCGGCGAGCACGAGCACCTGTGGCATGGCAGGCCTCCGGGGGGTGAGATCGGAAGGTAGCGTTCGGTGGCCGCAGAATCGTCCCCTGCCGAACACCTATCCTGTGGAGGTCGTCGATGCGCTTGTGCACCTTTCACCTTCAGGGCCGGTCGCGCGTGGGGATCGTCGTCGGGGACGCGGTCGTGGATCTCGCCGCGGCGGCGCGGCGGCGCCGCCGGCGCGCGCCGGAGACGATGCTCGAGCTGATCGCCACGGTCCCCTC
>DATLZI010000228.1:0-4062 GCA_035574075.1 bacterium
AGCTGCCCGTCGGCCCGCCACAGCCGGATGCGCAGCGACCGATCCGAGATGCCGTGGGCGCGGAAGAGGGCGTCCAGGAGGTCGCGCCGGGCCGGGGCCAGGGGGCCGCGCAGGTCCGCCGGGCGGAGCTGGGTGCCGACCGCGCGCAGGACGAGCTCGGCCGCCACCTGCGCCTCGTCCTTCACCGCGAAGGACTCGATGGCGCGGATCGTGGCCGTCACCAGCACGAGCCCCAGCGCCACGGCGATGGTGGCGCTGGCCAGGGTGAAGCGCTGGAGCAGCGTCAGGCGCTTCCACAGCCGCAGCATGTCCTCGGAGGCATGCCACGGGATGCGCCGCCCGTAGTCGCGCCGGAACTCCTCCGCGGTCCCTCGGAAATCTCCCGCAGTGCCCCGGCGGTCCCCCATCGGATCGCCATGGGAGTTGCGTTGACAGCCCGCGGCGCCCGTGCTACATGCTACGAGTACATCCGCAGTGCGGCCGGGGGGGGACGGCATGCGCCGGGGGGTCGCCGCGTTCCTGCTGCTGGCATCCGTGCTGGCCGTCGTATGGGTCACCGCTCCGCCTGAGACTTTGCGGTTCCTGCTCCGCAGCCCCATCGTCCTGGCCCGCGAGATCATCTCCTTCATCCGCGCGATCATCGCTCCGCCCCCCACGGCGGCCGGGTCGGGCTCCATCGCCTTCATCGGATTGCAGCTCGGCTCCCAGGGTGGATCCCGGCCGGCCGGAGCGGGTCTTGGATCCGACCCGGCCGCGCTCCCCGCGTCGCCGGCGAGGATGCTGTTCACCACCGGATCACCCTCATCGGATCTCCTCTTCCAGGGGAGCGGTGATGGGGGCGCATCGGCGGGCCTGGCGGACGGGGATGCATCCGGCGATCAGGAGGGGACGAGCGTCGCGGACGACCTGCTCGCTCCGGCCGAGGAGCTGCTGGCTCCGGCGGATGACCTGCTCGCTCCGGCGGAGGGATTGCTGGCGCCCGCGGAGGAACTGCTGGAGCCGGCGGAGGAGCTCCTGGAGCCCGCGGAGCAGCTCGTGGAGCCGGTGGAGCAGGCGGTGGAACCCGTCGAGCAGGCCGTGGAGCCGGTCGTGGAGCCCGCCCAGGAGCTCCTCGAGCCCGTGCAGGAGGTCGTCAACCCTTCCAGCCCCGGCGAGGGATCGTCGCCCGGCGAGACCTCACCGGGCGACGGCAGCTCGGGCGGGGAGCTGCCCGACCTGCTCGACCCGATCCTCCCCGACCTCGGCGCCCCCTAAGGTTCCGGCGCCGGGGGATCCTGTGGCGTCCCGGCCGCGTCATGCCGGCGTCGCCTCGGCCGGCGGCCTGTCGACCTGTCGTGGTCTCCGCCCTATTGATTCAACGAGAATGTTCCGGCACTCGAACGTCAGTCAGCGAACCGCTGGGATGTCCAGATACTTTGCAGCCAACGATGCAATCGCGCCGTGATGGTCCGACCATGCCTGCCAGACGAGAGCACTCCACTCACGAACAGACTTGGTGTGCTGCTCTGGAGAGTCCGATAACCCGACATCGAATACCGTAAATGACGGCATTCTGTGCGGCGGCGGAAAGTGGGGCCAATCCTGTACAACGTCTGCCAAGTGCTGCAGCTTAGGTGGAACCGCCATCGGCTGCGCATTGTGGTTCAAGATAAGATAGAGACTCACCAAATGCAGGTCGATCGATTTGTCCGGATGGAGTCCTCCCGGATGCTGAACAGCATATGTGTCAACCGTGAGCTGATGGATCTGTCCGAAGAGTACCGGATTGGAATACTCAAAACTGAGAACCTCGGTATAAAGACCCCAGCATTCGGGTGAGGCATTGTAATACTTATGGTAAAAGGGCTTGTCAGTTTTCGGCATCCGCAAGCCACAACCCGGACAGATAGTTTCGGTCATCGTCGTAATCTCGTCGGTATAACTTGCGTTTAGACCGACCAGTCTAACACACCCTCTGCGTCAGCCTAACACGCCAGGGCCGCATGCCTTTTCACCCGCAACCGCCCGACCAGTTCCGATCTCCGTCCTTCCGCCGCATTCCCTTGCCGGGCATTATACTGTACCGCCGGTCAGCCTAACATCCCGCCCCGGGGAGCAGGCCCCTTCCTTTCCGCACTTCGCGAAAGCGGTCTGCTAGCCGCTCTAGTTAGTCCAGCCGAAACCGCTCAATAGCCCCGGCCCGCTTGTGCGCGCTGGAGGTCCGCTCCCACCAGGCTGTTGTACCGCAGCGTAGTGTTGAGGCTCTCGTGCCCGAGCAGCGTGCGTACCTCGTCGAGCCCCGCGCCGTTGTGCAGCCATGACATCGCCGGGAAGTGGCGCAGGGCGTGAGGGCGGTATGGAGGGTATCCTGACGGCTGAAACCCGGCGTCAGTACTGGATTGGTGGAGACGACCGGATTCGAACCGGCGACCCCCTGCGTGCAAAGCAGGTGCTCTCCCACTGAGCTACGTCCCCACGTCCGCTATCTTACACCGATTTCGGCCCGCCGCGGCGGGCCGGGCCGCCGGCGTCCCCTCGCCGACCACGGTGCGCGGCGGCTGTCCGCGGACGGCCGGCCGCTCCGCGAGGTCGAGGGCCTGGTTCCCCCGCGAGCGGGGGGGCCGGTCAGCCGTTCAGTCAGCGCGGCAGGAAGGTGCCGACGCCGGTCTCCTCGGCGAGGGCTTCCAGGAGGTCGGCCCGCGGCTCGCCCAGGCGCAGATCGGGCGGCGGGCTGAGGGGGACCGCGAGCGGCGTGGCCAGCCGCTTGTTCAGCAGGATCCGCTCGCGCATCGCCGCCAGCCGCCCGTCCAGGGGGGCGCCGTCGGCCGGCGAGAGCAGGGCCTCCACCGTCCCGTGGCGCCGCAGCAGCGCCGCCGCGGTCTTCGGCCCGATGCCGCGCACGCCCGGGATGTCGTCCGAGGGGTCGCCGACGAGCGCCTTCAGGTCGGGGATCCGCTCCGGCGGCACGCCGAAGGCCGCCTGCACCCCGGCCAGATCGACCGTCTGCATCTCGCTCACGCCCTTGACGGGCCGCAGCACCCACACCCGCTCGGAGACCAGCTGGTAGAAGTCGCGGTCGCTGGTCACGATGCGCACGGGGAGGGCCCCCGCGGAGGGCAGCAGGCTGGCCAGCACGTCGTCGGCCTCGTAGCCCGCCACCAGGAAGGCCGCCGCGCCCAGGGCCCGCACGAAGCGCATCGCGTAGGGGATCTGCGCCTTGATCTCCTCCGGATGCTCGTAGTGGTTGATCTTGTAGGCCGGGTCGAGCGCGTGCTTGCGCAGCGGCGGGTCGGCGGTGAAGGCCACGGCCATGTGGGACGGCTGGTAGCTCTTCCGCAGGATCCACAGCATCGCGCCGAAGCCGTACAGCGCGTTCGTGGGCAGGCCGCCCCGCGCCATGGGCGGGATGGCGTTCGCCGCCCGGTACAGCAGCGAGTCGCCGTCCACGAGCAGCAGGAGGCCGCCGCCGGTCGCCATCAATCCGACCAGCTCGACTTCAGGCGCACGTCCACCAGCCGCAGCGCCACCAGGCGGGCCAGCGGGGAGCCGACGAACACCGTCGTGGCGCCGTCCGGCGGGATGTCCAGCGTCAGCCGCACGGGCTTGAACCACTCGGCCACGGGATCGAAGACCAGGACCGTGGCCTCGGCCGTGACCCGGGCCACGGGCAGGCCCGGCCCTTCGGCCCGGATCGTCAGCAGGCCGAACTCCACCCGCCCCCGCAGGGCGATCAGGGTGGGCAGGAAGTCGCGGTAGAGCGCGACGTCCACGCCGCGGCGGGCGGAGGCCAGCGGCGGGCCCGCGCGGGGGCGCGAGACCTGCACGACGTACTCGCGGACGAGCGCGCGCGCCAGCGGCACCGGGATGGTGAACCGCTCCACCCCGCCCGGGGCGAGGGGCCAGGGGATGCCGTCGCTGCCCGTCACCACGAGGTCGCCGGACGGGCCGTAGCCGGCCACGTCGATGACGAGGGGCACGAGCGGCTCGTCCCCCTCGTTGCCGACGCGGCCGGTGATGATGAGCATGCGGCCGTCGAGCGCGTGGGAGACGTCGGTGAGGGTCACCGGGGAGCGCGCGGGGGCC
>DATLZI010000229.1:0-12898 GCA_035574075.1 bacterium
TTCTACGGCGGCGTGGTGGACAGCGCGTTGATGCGGCTGGTGGACGTCCTGCTCTCTGTGCCGACGCTGCCGCTGTACCTCATCCTCTCCGCGATGATCCCCGGCGGGGGGGTGTCCCGGATCATCCTCATCTTCACGGCCTTCGGCTGGACGGGCGTGGCCCGCCTGGTGCGGGGCCAGGTGCTGGCGCTGCGGGAGCAGGATTTCGTCGAGGCGGCGCGGGCCCAGGGGGCCTCGGGGGCGCGGATCATCGTCCGACACCTCTTGCCCAACGCCGTGGCGCCGGTGATCGTCGCCGCCACGCTGGCCGTGGGCGGGGCGATCCTCGGAGAGTCGGCGCTGAGCTTCCTGGGGCTGGGGATCGCGCCGCCCACGCCGTCCTGGGGAAACATGCTGCAGCGCGCCCAGGAGTACATCTGGAACGCGCCGCACCTGGCGGTCTTCCCGGGGCTGTGCATCTTCATCACGGTGCTGAGCTTCAACTTCCTGGGGGACGGGCTGCGCGACGCCCTGGATCCCCGTCTCAAGCTGTGAGGGGGAGGAAGGGAGGGGGCGAGGAGATGCTGCGTGGGATCCGCGCCGCCGCGCTTGCGGCGCTCATCGCGGCCCTGGCGCTGCCGGCCTGGGCCGCCCCGGCCAGGCGGGACACCGTGGTCATCGGCGTGGCCCAGGAACCCGACACGCTGGGGATGTTCACGATCATGGCTGTGGCCGGCGTGGTGCACAACCCGCTCTGGGGCTACATCGCCCCGTTCACCGACACGTGGGTGCGCATCCCGCTGATGGTCGAGAAGCTGCCCAGCGTGAAGGACGGGGACTGGGTGCTGCTGCCCGGGAACAAGATGCGCGTGACCTGGAAGCTGCGCCGGGGCTTCACCTGGCACGACGGCCGCCCGGTCACCGCCCTGGACTACGTCTTCAGCTACCAGGTGATCCGCAACCCGCGCACGCCGCGGGTCAGCCGGTTCATCGTCAGCAAGATCGACAACATCTCGATTCCGAACCCGAACGACCCGTACACCCTGGTCGTGCAGTGGAACGAGCGCTGGCCCTTCGCCGGCGCGCTGCCCTTCGGCTGGAACACGATCTTTCCCCGGCACATCCTGCAAGCCGCCTACCTGCGCAGCCCGGAGACGCTGGACCGCCACCCCTACTGGCGGGCGCCGGTGGCCAACGGGCCGTACCGCTTCGTGGAGTGGGTGCCAGGCAGCCACATCACCCTGGAGGCCTACGACCGCTGGCCGCTGGGCCGTCCGCCCATCCGCCGGATGGTCTTCCGCTTCATCCTCGACTCCACCGTCCTGCAGGCCAACCAGATCAGCGGCGACGTCGATGCCACGGAGATCAACAACTTCGGCTGCACGCAGCTGGAGCAGATCACGCGCCGCAATCCGCAGGTCACGGCCCACTACCGCGAGGCCCTGACCTGGGAACGGATCGATTTCAACCTGGACAACGAGTGGCTCAAGGACCGGCGCGTGCGCCAGGCCATCGCCCACGCCCTGGACCGCACCGCCCTCGCCGAGATCTCCTGCACCGGCGGACGGCAGCCCGTGGCCCACTCCTGGATCGCGCCGAACCATCCCTTCGCCCATCCCGCGATCAAGAAGTACGCCTACGACGTGGCCCGGGCCAGGGCGCTGCTCGCCGAGGCCGGCTTCACGCCGGGCCCCGACGGGGTGCTGCGCGACGGGGCAGGGAAGCGCGTCGAGCTGACGATCATGACCACCGCCGGCAACGCCGTGCGCGAGCAGGTCGAGCAGGTGATGAAGGAGCAGCTCAAGGCCGTGGGGATTGATCTGCGGATCGACAACCGCCCGGCCTCTGTCTTCCTCGGCCCGATCGTCTCCCGGCGGCAGTATCCGCACCTGGCGATGTACGCCAGCCTGTTCAGCCCCGAGCTGAACGAGATCGACCGCTTCCACAGCAGCCAGATCCCCAGCGAGGCCAACGCCTGGCAGGGCAACAACCGCACCGGCTGGCGGAACGCGGAGAATGACCGCCTCTGGGAACAGCTCAGCGCCGAGCTGGACGAAGCGCGCCGCCGGGAGCTGTTCCGGCGGCAGCAGGAGATCTTCGCCGAGGACCTGCCCAGCCTGCCGCTGTACTTCCGCCTGAGCCTGACGACGAACATCAGGACGCTGCGCAACGTCCGTCCCACCGGGCTGGGCGCGTTCTACATCCCCTGGAACGCCTGGGAGTGGGCCTGGGCGGATCAGTGACGGAGGGACCGGGGCGAGACGACCGAAGTAGAGAACTGTCCACTGGAGGCGAGGTGAGGCATGGCCGAGGCGCTGCTTTCCGTGAGGAACCTGAAGACGTACTTCTACACCGATGAGGGCGTGGTCAAGGCTGTGGACGGCCTGACCTACGACCTGCACAAGGGCGAGACCCTGGGCATCGTCGGCGAGTCGGGCTGCGGCAAGAGCGTGCACGCCCTCTCCGTGATGCGGTTGATCCCCACCCCGCCCGGCAAGGTGGTCGAGGGGGAGATCCTCTTCGAGGGCACCGACCTGCTCAAGCTGCCCGAAGAGGAGATGCGCCGGATTCGCGGCAACCGCATCGCGATGATCTTCCAGGAACCGATGACCTCGCTCAACCCCGTGCTGACGATCGGCGAGCAGATCGCCGAGGCGGTGATGCTGCACCAGGGCCTGAGCAAGAAAGACGCCTGGGACCGCGCCGTGGAGATGCTGGAGAAGGTGAAGATCCCGCTGGCCCGGGAGCGGGTTCGCGACTACCCGCACCAGTTCAGCGGCGGCATGCGCCAGCGCGTGATGATCGCCATGGCCCTGTCCTGCAACCCCTCGATCCTCATCGCCGACGAGCCGACCACGGCCCTGGACGTGACGATCCAGGCGCAGATCCTCGACCTGATGCGGGAGCTGCAGCAGGAGTTCCACATGGCGATCATCCTCATCACGCACAACCTGGGCGTGGTGGCGGAGATGTGCGACAACGTCGTGGTGATGTACGCCGGGCGCCCGGTGGAGCACGCCACGGTGCAGGATACCTTCCGCGATCCGCGGCACCCCTATACCTGGGGCCTCCTGCACAGCATCCCCAAGCTGTACGAGCGCAAGGAGCGGCTGATCCCGATCGAGGGCCAGCCGCCCAGCCTGATCGATCTCCCGCCGGGCTGCACGTTCGCCCCGCGCTGTCCTTTTGCCATGGAGATCTGCGTGAAGGCCGACCCGCCAGAGTATCCGATCGCGGCGAACCACTACGCGCGCTGCTACCTGCACAGCGAGCACGCCTCAGAGGAGGACCGCAAGGCGGCCGCGGCGGCGGGACTGGCAGCGTCGACGCGCGGGCGAGGGGTGTAGACGATGGCGACGAGCGGGCAGACCCAACCGGAGGCGCGCCGGGTGACCGGCGAGACGATCCTCGAGGTGAAGAACCTCGTCAAGCACTTCCCGATCACGAAGGGTTTCATCGTCCAGCGCCAGGTGGGCGCGGTGAAGGCCGTGGACGACGTCTCCTTCAGCATTCGCAAAGGCGAGACGCTGGGCCTGGTCGGGGAGTCCGGCTGCGGCAAGACCACCACCGGCCGCGTCATCCTGCGGCTGATGGAGCCGACCAGCGGGGAGGCCTACTTCGAGGGCCGCAACATCTTCAAGCTGAACAAGGAAGACCTGCGCCGGATGCGCCGGGATATGCAGATCATCTTCCAGGACCCCTACTCCTCCCTGAACCCGCGCATGACCGTCGGAGACATCATCGGCGAGCCGCTTGAGATCCACAACCTGGCCCGCGGCAAGGAGAAGCTCCGCCGGGTGCAGGAGCTGCTCGAGGTCGTTGGGTTATCGCCGTACCACACCAACCGCTATCCACATGAGTTCAGCGGCGGGCAGCGTCAGCGGATCGGCATCGCCCGGGCTCTGGCCGTCAACCCCAAGCTGATCATCTGCGACGAACCGGTTTCCGCCCTCGACGTGTCGATCCAGGCGCAGGTGCTCAACCTCCTCGAGGAGCTGCAGAGGGAGTTCGGTCTGACCTACCTGTTCATCGCTCACGACCTGTCCGTGGTAAAGCACATCAGCGACCGCATCGCCGTGATGTACCTCGGGCGGATCGTGGAGATCGCCGACACCGACCAGCTCTTTGAGAATCCTCAGCATCCGTACACCGAGGCGCTGCTCTCGGCGGTGCCGATCCCCGATCCCGGTATGCGCCGGGAGCGCATCATCCTGCCGGGCGACGTGCCCAGCCCGGTGAACCCGCCCAAGGGCTGCCGGTTCCACACCCGCTGCCTCTACGCGCAGGAGTCCTGCCGGATCAACGACCCGGCGCTGGTCGACTACTGGGGGAACGGCCACTACGTGGCCTGCCCGATCCTGCCCTTCAAGCACCAGCGCAGCAAGGCGGCGGTGTTCAGGCAGCCGGCCAGCTAGGGGGCGGGGGCAGACGTCCATATCCGAAGGAGGTGACAGGGAGGCAGCACAGGGAGGCAGGGTACGTGCGGTCATTCCGCTCTGATGGAGGGGGAGAGTGTAGCATGACCTGGACCCGCAAGTTCGTGGCGCTGCTGACCTGCGCCCTGATCCTGACGCTGCTTGGCGGCGGGGTGGCGCAGGGGCAGGCCGTGAGGAACCCGGACACGCTCGTCCTGGTGCGGTTCGGCGACCCGGAGAGCCTTGATCCGGCGTACGCCTACGACACCGCGAGTTCGGAGATTTTCCTCTGGCACGTCTACGAGACGCTGATCTTCTTCAACGGCGGCTCGACCGGCGCGTTCGTGCCGATGCTAGCCACGGAGGTGCCAACCGTGGCGAACGGCGGCATCTCTCGCGACGGCAAGACCTACACCTTCAAGCTCCGCCAGGGCGTGAAGTTCCACGACGGAACAACGATGACGGCGGAGGACGTGAAGTATTCGCTGTTGCGCTTCATGTTCATGGACCGGGACGGCGGACCGTCCTGGATTCTGCTCGCCCCGATCCTCGGCGTGGATGTGACCCGTGACGACAAGGGCAACCTGGACCAGAGCCTCTTCGCCCGGGCCAACCAGCAGATTAAGACCAGCGGGAACACCATCAGCATCACGCTCAAGGAGCCCTACGCGCCGTTCCTCTCGATCATGGCGCAGTGGTCGATGGTCGTGAACCGACGCTGGGCGATCGCCCAGGGCGACTGGAACGGCACGGCGGCGGGGCTGCGCACGCTGAACAACCCGGCCAAGCCTGAGGACACGAAGCTGTTCGACAAGGGCAACGGCACCGGACCGTTCCGCCTCGTGCAGTGGGACCGGCAGAACCGCCAGGCCATCCTCGAGCGGTTCGACGGCTACTGGCGGGCGCCGGCGAAGCTGCGCCGGGTCATCTATCGCGTGGTCGAGGACTTCGGCCCGCGCCGGCTGATGCTGCAGCAAGGTGACGCGGACATCGTGTCCGTGAACCGCGTCGAGCAGTCCCAGGTCGAGGGCCTGCCCGGGGTGCGCGTCGTAGACGATCTGCCCCAGCTGGTCGTCACCGGCATCTACATGAACCTGAAGATCGACACCACCGGCGGCAACCCCGACGTGGGCAGCGGACGCCTGGACGGGAACGGCGTGCCCCCCGACTTCTTCGCTGACGTGAACGTGCGGCGCGGCGTGGCCTACGCCTTCGACTACGCCACGGCGATCCGGGACTGCAACCGGGGCAAGGCGGCGGTCAACAAGGGGCCGATCCCGAACGGCATGTTCGGCTACAACCCGAACCAGCCGTGGTATACCACCGACCGGGCCCGCGCCGAGGCCGCCTTCCGCGAGGCGCGCGGCGGCCAGGTCTGGGCGAACGGCTTCAAGTTCACCATCGCCTTCAACAGCGGCAATACCACGCGGCAGTGCATGGCGCAGGTCCTGAAGACCAACCTCGAGGCCCTGAACCCGAAGTTCAAGGTCGATGTGCGCGGCGTGACCTGGGCCCAGTACCTCTCCCTGTACCGGCAGTCCAAGCTGCCGATGTGGATCATCGGCTGGGCCGCGGACTATCCGGATCCGGACAACTTCGTCACGCCGTTCATGCACAGCACGGGGACCTACGCCAAGGCGCAGGGGTACAGTAATCCGCAGGTGGACAAGCTGATCCAGGATGCCCGCAACGAGACCGATCCGGCGAAGCGGCGGGCGATCTACTTCCAGCTGATGCGCATCGCCTACGAGGACCCGATCACGCTGTACCTGCAGCCGACCGGGTTCATCGTGATGCGCAACTGGGTGCGGGGCTGGTACAACAACCCCGCGTTCTTCGGCCCCTACGTCTACCCGATGTCCAAGCAGTAGGAGCGCCAGCGCGAGGGGGCGGTCAGATGCGGCCGCCCCCTCCGCGGCACCGCCATGGCCACGTACATCGGCCGCCGGCTGATCCTCCTGCCCGTCGTCGCCTTCGGGGTCACGCTGCTCATCTTCGCCCTGCTGCAGTTCCTGGCCCCGGAGATGCGCGCCGCGGCGTTCATCACCAACCCCAACCAGCTCAACGCCCTGCCAGCGATCATCGAGAAGTACGGCCTGGACCAGCCCGTGCATGTCCAGTACTGGAACTGGCTGCGCGAGGTGGCCCGCGGCAACATGGGCTGGTCGCAGACGGCCCGCCAGCCGGTGACCCAGGCGATCCGCTCCTTCTTCCCGGCGACGCTGGAGCTGACGGTCTACTCCTTCGTGCCGATCATGCTCATCGGCGTCTGGCTGGGCACCGCCGCCGCCGTGCACCGCGACCGGCTGATCGACCACATCTCGCGGGTCTTCTCCATCTCGTTCCGCTCCCTGCCCAGTTTCGTCTGGGGGCTGCTCATCCTGATGGTGGGGTACGGCCGGCTGAACTGGTTCCCGCCGGGCCGGCTCTCCCTTGAGGCTGACCTCTTCGTCCGTTCGGGGGCCTTCCGGCCCTACACCGGCCTGATGACCGTGGACGCCCTGCTCAACGGCGAGCTCTGGATCTGGGGGGATGCCGTCCGGCACCTCATGGGCCCGGTGCTGACCCTGACGATTATCTCCATCGCCCTGCTCGTGCGGATCACCCGCTCCTCGATGCTGGAAGTGCTGCGCCAGGACTACGTGCGCACCGCCCGGGCCAAGGGCCTGGCCGAGCGCGTCGTGATCAACGTGCATGCCCGCAAGAACGCTCTCATCCCGGTGATCACGCTGAGCAGCCTGACGTTCGTCGGCCTGCTCGGCGGGGTGGTGATCACGGAGACGATCTTCAACTTCCCGGGCATCGGGCGGTGGGGGGCCTTCGCCGCGCAGCAGCTGGACATCCCGGGGGTGACGGGGTTCGCCATGTTCGTCGCCGCGCTGACCGTGCTGGGCAACCTGGCCGCGGACATCCTGTACGCCTACTTCGACCCCCGCGTGAGGCTGCAGTAACGATGGGGTTGTTCAGCACCGCCGCCCGCGGCGTGACGGCGAACCGCGCCCGCCTCCTGCCCTGGGCGCTGGCCCTCGCCGCGCTGCTGGTTGTCGCGCTGGCGCTGCCCGCCTCCCGCGGCCGCCTGGTCCGCGAGCCCGTGGCCGCCGCCGGCTTCGTCCTGCTCGCGCTCTTCGTCGTCGGCTTCTGGGCCGTCCCGTCCGACTTCACCCGCCGGATGCGCAAGAACCCCCTCTCCGTGGTGGGGTTCTCGATCATCGTCTTCTTCGTGGCCGTCGCCGTGCTGGCGCCGATCCTCGCTCCGCCCCCGCCGACGTCGCGCAACGCCTACCTCATCCCGCAGGAGGGCTTCGGCAGCGACCCCCGTCCGCCGGGGCCGCGCCACCCCTTCGGCACGACGGAGGGGCAGTACGACCTGTACTACGGCATCGTCTGGGGCACGCGTACCGCGTTCCGCGTCTCGATCACCGTGATCGCCATCTCCGTGGCCGTGGGACTGGTCCTGGGCGGCCTGGCCGGCTACTACGGCGGCCGCCTGGACGAGGTCATCATGCGCCTGACCGACGTCTTCCTGGCCTTTCCCGGCCTGGTGCTCGCCGTGGTCGTGGTCGCGGTGCTCGGCCGCAGCCTGGACAACGTGATGATCGCCATCGCCGTCGTGAACTGGCCGACCTATGCCCGGCTGCTGCGCGGAGACATCCTGGGTATCCGCAGCCGCGACTTCGTCGAGGCGGCGCGCGCCCTGGGGGCCAGCGACGTGCGGATCATCTTCCGCCACATCATCCCGAACGCGATCTACCCGTTCCTGGTGTTCGGCTCGCTCGACGTCGGCCTGATCGTGATCACGGCCGCCGCCCTGTCCTTCCTCGGGCTGGGCGCGGAGGTGGGCTACGCCGACTGGGGGATGCTGATCAACCTCTCCCGGAACTGGATCCTCGGCGCCCCCGGCAACCCCTTCGCCTACTGGTACGTCGTGGTCTTCCCGGGGGCGGCGATCTTCCTGTTCGTGCTCGGCTGGAACCTGCTGGGCGACGCCTTCCGGGACATCCTCGATCCGCGCCTGCGGGGCGCGGGGTGAGGGCGGGGAAAGGGCCGCGCCACCACGGAAATCCACCCCTGACGACGAATCCTTCCCCCGATGGGGATTGACCGCCGCACCGTCGAGCACGTCGCCCGGCTCGCCCGCCTGGAGCTCACCGCGGAGGAGATCGAGCGCTTCGCGCGCCAGCTCGCCGCCATCCTCGACCACTTCGCCGCGCTGCAGCAGCTGGATACCTCGGGCGTGGAGCCCACGGCGCTCGCCGTGGAGCAGCCGCAGGCGGTGCGGGAAGACGTGCCGCGCCCCGGTCTGCCCCGGGATGAGGTGCTGGCGGGGGCCCCGGCGTCGGAGCACGGGTTCTTCAAAGTGCCATCGGTCATCGAGGCGGAGGACGTCCCGTGATCGACCGGCCGGCCGGGGCGTTGCTCGCCGATCTGCGGGCCAGGGTCCTGGCGCCCAGCGAACTGATGCGCGCCTGCCTGGACCGCATCGCCGCGCTCGAGCCCACCCTGCACGCCTTCCTGGCGCTCGATCCGGACCGGGCGATGGCCCAGGCCCGCGCCTGGGACGAGCGCTACGCGCGCGGCGAGATGGTGCCCCCGCTGGCCGGGTTGCCGGTGGCGGTGAAAGACAACCTCTGCACGACCGACTTCCCCACGACCTGCGGATCGCGCATCCTGGAGGGCTGGATCAGCCCCTACGACGCCACCGCGGTGACCCGTCTGCGGCAGGCCGGGGCGATCGTCGTCGGCAAGACCAACCTCGACGAGTTCGCGATGGGCTCCTCGACGGAGAACTCCGCGTTCGGGCCGACGCGCAACCCCTGGGATCCTTCGCGCGTCCCCGGCGGGAGCAGCGGGGGGTCGGCCGCCGCCGTGGCCGCGGGATGCGTGCCGCTGGCCCTGGGCAGCGACACCGGCGGCTCGATCCGCCAGCCCGCCGGCTTCTGCGGCATCGTCGGGGTGAAGCCGACCTACGGGCGCGTCTCGCGCTACGGCCTGGTCGCGTTCGCCTCCTCCCTCGACCAGATCGGCCCCCTGGCGCGGACCGTCGCCGACGCCGCCCTCCTCCTAGAGGTTGTGGCCGGATGCGATCCGGCCGACGCCACCTCCGTGGACACGCCGGTGCCGCCCTACCGGCAGGCGCTGGAGGAGGGGGTGCGCGGGCTGCGGGTGGGCGTGGTGCGGGAGGCGTTCGGCGACGGCCTCGCCCCGGAGGTCCGCGACGCCGTGCAGACCGCGGCCCGCGTCCTGGCCGAGGCCGGCGCGGCGCTGACGGACGTGTCGCTGCCGACGATCCCCTACGCCCTGCCGACCTACTACCTGCTCGCCACCTCGGAGGCCAGCGCTAACCTCGCCCGCTACGACGGCGTGCGCTACGGACTGCGCGTGCCGTCGCGCGACCTGCGCACGATGTACACGGCGACGCGCCGCGCGGGGTTCGGGGCGGAGGTGAAGCGGCGCATCATGCTCGGGACCTACGCGCTCTCCGCCGGCTACTACGAGGGCTTCTTCCTGAAGGCCCAGCAGGTGCGCACGCTCATCCGACGCGACTTCGAGGCGGCCTTCGCGCGGGCCGACCTGCTGCTGCTGCCGACCTCACCCACCGTCCCGTTCCCCCTCGGTGAGCGGGTGGACGATCCGCTGCAGATGTACCTCGCCGACGTCTACACCATCCCGGTGAACCTCGCCGGCCTGCCGGCGATCTCGATCCCCTGCGGGCTGCCCGGCGGCCTGCCGGTGGGGCTGCAATTGATCGGCCGCCCCTTCGAGGAGCCGGTGGTCCTGCGGGCGGCACACGCCTACGAGCAGGCCACCCCCTGGCATGCCCGCCGCCCGCCGATCGGCGCCGCGCCGGGGAGGGGAGGGCGCGCGTGAGCGGGGGGGCGCCGCCGGAGGTCGTCATCGGGTTGGAGATCCACGTTCAGCTCGCCACCGTCTCCAAGATGTTCTGCGCCTGTCCCACCACCTTCGGCGCCCCGCCCAACACGCAGGTCTGCCCGGTGTGCCTGGGGCTGCCCGGTGCGCTGCCGGTGCTGAACCGGCGCGCCGTGGAGCTGGGTGTGCGCACCGCCGTGGCGCTAAACTGCACCGTGCACCCGCGCAGCCGGTTCCACCGGAAGAACTACTACTACCCCGATCTGCCGAAGAACTACCAGATCACGCAGTACCGGTACCTGGTGCACCCCCCGCTGGCCTCGGACGGCTGGCTGGAGATCCTGACCGACGGCGGCCGGCGGCGGGTCGGCGTCCGCCGCGTGCACCTGGAGGAGGACACCGGGCGGCTCGTGCATCCCCCCGGGGTGGACTACTCGCTCGTGGATTACAACCGCTCGGGACTGCCCCTGATGGAGATTGTCACCGAGCCCGATCTGCGGTCGCCCCAGGAGGCGCGCGCTTTCCTCGTCGCGCTGCGGGCGATCCTGCAGGCGATCGGAGTGAGCAGCGGACGGATGGAGGAGGGCAGCCTGCGGGTGGACGCCAACCTCTCGCTGCGCGTCGGCGGCGCTGCTGCCGGCACCCGCACCGAAGTCAAGAACATGAACTCCCTGCGGTCGGTGGAGCGCGCGCTGGCCTTTGAGGCGGAGCGCCAGCGGCAGATCCTCGCCTCCGGCCGGGCCGTGGAGCAGGAGACGCGGCACTGGGACGAGGACCGCGGCGTGACGTTCGCCTCCCGCACGAAGGAGGAGGCGCAGGACTACCGCTACTTCCCCGAGCCCGACCTGCCGCCCGTCGTCGCCGAGCCCGCGTTCGTGGAAGCGGTCCGCGCCGCCCTGCCCGAGCTGCCGGAGGCCCGCGCCCGGCGGTACGTCGCCACGTTCGGCCTTCCCGAGCACGACGCCGAGCTGCTGGCTTCCTCTGTGGCGATGGCCGCTTTCTTCGAGGAGACGGTCCGGCGCTTCCCGCACCCCCGCGCGGTCAGCAACTGGCTGGTGGGCGATGTCGCCGCCTATCTGAACGCCGCGGGACGCGAGCTGGAGGATCTCCCCGCAACCCCCGAGCACCTCGCCGCCCTCCTGCGGCTCGTCGAGGAGGGAACGATCAGCGGGCGCACCGCCAAAGAACTGCTGCCCGAGATCCTCGGCCGCGGGGCGCAGCCGGAGGCGCTCGTCGAGGCCCGGGGCCTCCTACAGATCAGCGACGCGGCGGCGCTCGGCGCGATCGTGGACGAAGTGATCCAGGAGCAGCCCGGGCCCGTCGCCGACGTGCGCGCGGGCAAGACGGCCGCGCTGACGTTCCTCGTCGGGCAGGTGATGAAGAAGACGCGCGGCCGGGCCAACCCCGAGCTGGTCAACCGCCTGCTGCGGGAGCGGCTGCTGGGATGACCCCCCGTCAGGCGCCGCCGCGTGCGCCCCGCCGCCTGGCGGGGGCCGGGCGCCCCGTGCGCCTGCGGCCCGGGCAGAAGGTCACCGTGATCTTCGAGGCGATGGACGCTGAGGGGATGGCGGTGGGCCGGGCCGGCGGGCAGCCGGTGCGCGTGCCCTTCGCCGTGCCCGGCGAAGAGGCGCTCGTGGAGATCGTGCGCCCCGGCCGCGCGGCCACGGGCCGCATCGCCGCTCTGCTGCGGAAGTCTCCGGAGACGACCGCGCCCCGCTGCCGCCACTTTGGCGTCTGCGGGGGCTGTCAGTGGCAGCACCTGGCCGACGACGCGCAGCGGCGGCTGAAGACCGCGCTGGTGCGGCAGTACCTCGGTCCGCTGCTCGGAGACGCCCCGGTGGCGGAGGCGGTTGGCGCCGCCCCCTGGGCCTACCGCTCGCGTCTGCAGGCGACCTTCGGCCGCCGGGCCGAGCGGTTGGTGGCCGGTTTTTACGCCGCCGACGAGATGCGACGCATCATCAACGTGCGGGAGTGCCCGATCCAGATGCCCGCCAACGTCGCGGCGCTGGAAGCCGCCCGGGCGGCGCTGGCCGCCACGGGCTGGTCGGTCTACGACCCCGCCACGCGGCGCGGCCTCCTGCGCGGGCTGATCGTGCAGACGGCGCAGGCTACAGGCGAGCTGATGGTCATCCTCTCCGCCTCGGGCGAGCTGCCCGACCGCATGGCCTGCGTGCGGGCGCTGCGGGACGCTCTCCCCGCGCTGGTCAGTGTGTTCCTCTCCGTGCAGCCCCGTCACACCCCGGAGCTACTGGGGCGCTGCGTCCTGCTCTGGGGCCGACCGTACGTCGACGAGGAGATCGCCGGGGTGCGGTTGCGCCTCGGCCCCCGGCCGGACATCCCCCCGGCCCCGCAGGCCGCGGTGCAGTGGCTGGAGGCGATCGGCGCGGCGCTCGCCCCGGGCCCGCTGGACGTCGTCGTGGACACCGCCTGCGGGGACGGGTTCGTGCCGCTGTGGCTGGCGCGCCGTGCCCGTCGTGTGATCGGGGTGGCGGCGGACCGCGCGGCGATGCATCGGGCCTGGGACCAGGCCCGGCTCAACGGCACGTCCAACTGTCTCTTCTACACGCGGGAGCCGGCGCGTGTCGTGGCGAAACTCTCCGCACGGGGAGAGCGGATCGACGCCGCGCTGGTGGCCG
>DATLZI010000230.1:0-7850 GCA_035574075.1 bacterium
ATCGTCGCATAGGCCCGCACTGCGTCCAGGATCGAGGGCATCAGCGGTCCGCTCCCGGACGCCGCCGCGCGCAGCGCGGCGAGCGCGCGCGCCACCGCGGCGCTGTCACGGCGGGCGCGCACAGCCTGCAGGCGCTCGTGCTGGCGCCGCACGGCCTCCTCCGGGACGCGCAGGATGGCCGGCCGCACGGTCTCGCCGGAGCGGTAGCGGTTCACCCCGACCACGATCTGCTCGCCACGCTCGATGCGCTGCGACTCGCGATAGGCGGCCTCCGCGATCTGGCGCTGGATGTACCCGCTCTCGATCGCCGGCAGGACCCCGCCCGCGGCCTCGAGCTGGTCGATGAGGGCCAGGGCGCGCCGCTCGATCTCGTCGGTCAACGCCTCGACGGCGTAGGCGCCGCCCAACGGGTCCGCCGTGGCGGCAACCCCGCTCTCGTGCGCGATGATCTGCTGGGTGCGCAGGGCGAGCAGGGCGGAACGCTCGGTAGGCAGCGCCAGCGCTTCATCCATGGCATTGGTGTGCAGGGACTGCGTGCCGCCGAGCACGGCGGCGAGCGCCTGGATCGTGACGCGCACGACGTTGTTTTCCGGTTGCTGCGCGGTGAGGGCCGCGCCGGCGGTCTGGGTGTGGAAGCGCAGCATCCAGGAGCGCGGATCGCGGGCGCCGAGGCGCTCGCGCACGAGGTACGCCCAGAGCCGCCGGGCGGCGCGGAACTTCGCCACCTCCTCGATGAGGTTCATCTGCGCGGCGAAGAAGAAGCTCAGGCGCGGGGCGATGCGGTCCACGGCCAGCCCCGCCTCCGCCGCGGCGCGCAGGTAGGTCAGGCCGTCGGCCAGCGTGAAGGCCACCTCCTGCACCGCGGTCGCCCCGGCCTCGCGGATGTGATAGCCGCTGACGCTGATCGGATTCCAGCGCGGCAGGTGCTCGGCGCAGTACCGAAGGACGTCGGTGATCAAGCGCAGGGAGGGGCCGGGCGGGTAGATGTAGGTCCCCCGGGCGATGTACTCCTTGAGGATGTCGTTCTGGACCGTGCCGCCCAACCGCTCCGCGGGCACGCCCTGACGCTCGGCCACGGCGACGTACATCGCCAAGAGGACGGCGGCCGTGGCGTTGATCGTCATCGAGGTCGTGACGCGATCGAGCGGGATGCCCTCGAAGAGCACCTCCATGTCGGCCAGGGAGTCGATGGCCACCCCGGCCTTGCCCACTTCCCCCTCCGCGCGGGGATGATCGGAGTCGTAGCCCATCTGCGTGGGCAGGTCGAAGGCTACGGAGAGACCCGTCTGCCCCTCGCGGAGCAAGAGGTGGAAGCGCCGATTGGTCTCCTCGGCGCTGGCGTAGCCAGCGTACTGGCGCATCGTCCACAGCCGGCCGCGGTACATCGTGGGGTAGATTCCCCGGGTATAGGGATACTGGCCGGGGAGGCCGAGGTCGCGGGCCCGCGGGGCATCGTCGGGACCGTAGACCTCCTTGATCTCGATCCCGTCCGCCGTCTCGACCCTCTGGCGCGGCTGCTCGCGGTCGTCCCTCATGCTACCCCGTAGGTTCGAGCACGGCCAGGACCGCTCCCCCCGGGACCTCCTGGCCCTGGCGCACGCGCACGGCGACGATGCGGCCGGGCGCGGGCGCGCGGATCTCGCTGTGCATCTTCATCGCCTCGAGGATGACGAGGACGTGCCCGCGCTCCACGACCGCTCCCGGCGCGGCGTCCACCGCCACGACCAGACCCGGCATCGGCGCAACGATCTCGCGGGGTCCCGGGGCGGCCGGCCGGAGCCGGCGCGGGATCGGCAGGGCCCGCTCCACGCGCACCCGGTACTGCTCGGTATCGATGGTCACGATCCGCTCCGCGCCGGCGGACCGGATCACCACGGGCAGCGCCCGGTCGTCCAGCTGCAGGGTGAAGTGCGTGAGCCGGCGAGCCGGAGGCTGTCGCAGCTCGAGCCGCACACGGCGGGACCGGCCGTCCAGGACGACGACGAGGGTGTCGCCTTCCCGCCGCACCGCGACGTCCCGGCCCGCCTCCGCCCGATCGGTGCGGACGACGAACTCCATCGTCACCGCAGCCCCTCTTCCCGCGCCGCCTGGATCCACCGACTGGGCGCGCCCGGTGCCGCCCACGCCGGTGGCCCCGCGGCCCGCTCCGCGTCGAGGAAGGCGGCCGCCGCGGCGGCGATGACCGCCTCATCCTCGTACGTTCCCTGCGGGCGCGCCGCCTCCCAGCGCGAGATGAACGCCGTGGTGTGCGCGCCGGCCACGAACTCGGGATGGACCAGGGCCCAGCGGTGGAAGGGGATCGTCGTGGCCACGCCCGCCACGACCATCTCCTCCAGGGCCCGCCGCATCCGCGCGATCGCTTCCCCGCGTGTCGGCGCCCAGACGATCACCTTGGCGAGCAGAGGGTCGTAGTGCCGCGTCAGCTCGCTGCCGGCGCGGATCCCGCTGTCCACGCGCACCCCCGGCCCGCCCGGCTCGACCAGGGCCTCGATCCGCCCGAGCGAGGGCAGGAAGCCCTCGTGCGGATCCTCCGCGCTGATGCGGCACTCGATGGCGTGCCCCTGCGCCGGCGGCGTCCGCTCCACGCGCAGGATGCCCTCCTGGGCGATGCGCAGCTGCTCGGCGACGAGATCCAGTCCGGTCACGGCCTCCGTGACCGGGTGTTCCACCTGCAGCCGGGCGTTGATCTCCAGGAAGTAGAACCCCTGTGCGGTGACGAGGAACTCCACCGTCCCGGCTCCCACGTAGCCGACGGCGGCGGCGGCGCGCACGGCGGCCTCGAGCATCGCCTCGCGCCGGCCCGCGGCGAGCTGCGGGGCGGGGGTCTCCTCGATCAGCTTCTGGTGCCGGCGCTGCACGGAGCAGTCCCGTTCGCCGAGCGCCACGACGCGGCCGGTGCGGTCGGCCAGGATCTGCACCTCGATGTGGCGGGCCGCTTCGAGCCACCGTTCCAGGTAGACCCGGTCGTCGCCGAACGCGCTCCGCGCCTCGCCGCGGGCGAGGCGCAGCATCTGGCGCAGCGACCGCGCCGTGCGCACGAGGTGGATGCCTTTGCCGCCTCCGCCCCCCGCCGCCTTGATGAGCAGCGGGAATCCCACCGCCCGCGCCGCTTCCGCGATCGCCTCGTCGGGCAGCGGGCCGGTGCCGGGCAGCACAGGCACCCCCGCGGCGGCCACGCGCTCGCGCGTCACCGCCTTATCGCCGCAGAGCGCCAGCACCGCGGCCGGGGGACCGATGAAGGTGAGCCCGGCAGCCTGACAGGCCTCGGCGAACGCCGCGCTCTCCGCGAGGAACCCGTACCCCGGATGCACGGCGAAGGCGCCGGCGCGGCGGGCGATCTCCACGAGCGAGGGGATGTTCAGATAGCTCGCCGCGGGGGCGTCTCCCGGCAACGGGAAGGCGGCATCGGCCAGCTGGACGTGCGGGGCGGCCCGGTCCGCAGGAGCGTAGACCGCGACGACGGGCAGGCCGAGCTCGCGGCAGGTGCGGATGATGCGGACCGCGATCTCCCCTCGGTTGGCGACCAGCACCGGGCGGGGCGCGGGGTCAGAACTCGTCCTCGTCCTCGTCCTCCTCCCGCTTCAGGCCGGGCCGGTACACGAGGACATAGCGGGAGATCTCGAAGCTGCACGCCTCCCAGAAGCGCATCCCTCGGACGTTCCCCCGGGTAACCGAGGCGTGGATGTCGTGCGCGCCCCGGCTCTTCAGGAACTCCAGGACGGCCTCGGCCATGCGGCGGCCGAAGCCCTCGCGGCGGTACTCGGGGTAGATGAAGAACTCCGCGATCGTCCCCTGCACGCGGGGCGTGCTCGGCGATTGCGGGGTGATGATCGCCACGGCGAAACCCACCGGGCGCTGGCCATCCATCGCCCACCAGATGTGCCGGCTCCGGCCCTGCTCGGCGAAGATGTACCGGATGTAGGCATCGAGCCACTCGTCCGGGGGCGCTTCGCCGGTGACCTCCTCCCGGTACTTCCGCAGCCACTCGCGGAACTTCCGGTCATCGGGGGCGACGTACTCTAGCCTGAGGGCGGTCTGCTGTTGCATCGGGCACCGTGGACGATCCCGCTAGTGAGTTCTCCCTTCCGCCCCATCCTTTCCTCTCGCCCTAGAGCGGGATGTTGCCGTGCTTCTTCTTCGGCAGGGTCTGGCGTTTGGAGGCCAGCATCGCCAGGGCGGCGATGAGGCGCGGGCGCGTCTCGCGCGGCTCGATCACGTCATCGATGTAGCCGCGCGCGGCGGCGACGTACGGATTGGCGAACTGCGCGCGATAGTCCGCGACGAGCTTGGCGCGAAGCGCGGCGGGATCGGCGGCCTCCGCCAGCTCGCGGCGGAAGATGATCTCGATCGCCCCCTCCGGTCCCATCACCGCGATCTCCGCGCTGGGCCAGGCCAGGTTGAGATCGCCGCGGATGTGCCGGCTCGACATCACATCGTAGGCGCCGCCGTACGCCTTGCGCGTGACCACGGTCAGCTTGGGCACGGTGGCCTCGCAGTAGGCATAGAGCAGCTTCGCGCCATGGCGGATGATGCCGCCGTGCTCCTGGTCCACGCCCGGCAGGAACCCCGGCACGTCGACGAAGGTCAGCAGCGGGATGTTGAAGGCGTCGCAGAAGCGGACGAAGCGGGCGCCCTTTGTGGACGCGGCGATGTCGAGCACCCCGGCCAGGTGCTGCGGCTGCTGCGCCACGACGCCGACGCTGCGGCCGTCCAGGCGGGCGAAGCCCGTGATCAGGTTGGGGGCGAACTGCGCCGCCACCTCCAGGAAGGTGTCCGCGTCGACGATCCGGCGGATCACCTCCAGCATGTCGTAGGGCTTCGCCGGATCGTCGGGGATCAGGCTGTTCAGCGCGTCGTCCATCCGCCCCGGATCGTCGTCCGCCGCCTGGCGCGGTGGATCCTCCAGGTTGTTCTGCGGCAGGTAGCCCAGCAGCCGGCGGATGAGGGCCAGGGCGTCAGCGTCATCCTCGGCCACGAAGTGCGCCACGCCGCTGCGCGTGGCGTGCACCTCCGCGCCGCCCAGCTCGTCGAACCCGACCTCTTCGCGGGTCACGGCGCGCACCACCTGCGGCCCCGTGACGAACATGTAGCTCGTGCCGCGCACCATCACCGTGAAGTCGGTGATCGCCGGGGAATAGACCGCCCCGCCCGCGCACGGCCCCATGATCGCCGAGATCTGGGGGATGACGCCGCTGGCGATCGTGTTGCGGTAGAAGATCTCGGCGTAGCCGCCCAGGCTGGCCACCCCCTCCTGGATGCGCGCGCCGCCGGAGTCGTTCAGCCCGATGATCGGCGCGCCGGTACGCAGGGCGAGATCCATCACCTTGCAGATCTTTGCCGCGTGCGCTTCGCCCAGCGATCCGCCGAGCACGGTGAAGTCCTGGGAGAAGAGGAAGACCGTGCGCCCGGCGATCGTGCCCCAGCCGGTGACCACCCCATCGGCGGGCGCCTCGACGCGGTCCATCCCGAACTGCCGGGCCTGATGGGTGACGAAGAGGTCGAGCTCGACGAAGGACCCGGGATCGAGCAGCAGGTCGATGCGTTCGCGAGCGGTGAGCTTCCCGGCCTCGTGCTGCCGCCGCACCCGCTCGGGCCCGCCCAGGGCGCGGAGGCGCTCCCGGCGCGCCCGCAGATCGGCGATGCGGTCCTCAGCCATGCCGCGGCCAGGACGGCCTAGACGGCCCTCGCGCTCAGCGGGCGGATCGTGATGATGCCGTGCTTGAAGACGAGCTCCTTGCCGGCTTCGGTCTCGACGATCAGGCTGTAGGTGCCGAAGTCCCGCAGCACGCCGCCCAGGATCTCGTAGCCGTCGCGGCAGCGGATGTGCACCGGGATGCCCGTGGTGACGAGATGGCGGAAGAACTCGTCCTCCATCGATCCCTTGGGCGCGAATCGGTTCATCGGCTGAGCCACCTCAGCACCTCCCTGGCGCTCCGGCCTGACCTGCTCCATCGGCGTCGCCGCCTCGTCCGACCAGCCGTCCTGGACCAGCCCCCCCGCCGCGGACGCCTCCCCGGAGGGACGGAGTCGCGCCGCCGGCACGACGTCCTCATCGGCCTCCGCGGCGGCCGGCGCCGCCGGACGCGGCATCTGCCGTTGCGGCTCGCGCACCCGGCGGTAGTAAGCTTCCATCGACTCAAGCTCTTCCCGACGGTCCCGCATCATCCACCCCCGCCGTCTGACGGGCGATCCGCGCTTGCTCACCGCGTCCAGCGCGGCCGCGATGACGGCTTCCGCGTCGCTGCCCTCGACCAACGCCGAGCCGACGTAGCGCTCCGAGGAACCGCCGCCGGAAGCGGCCAGCGCGACGACGATCGCCCGCCCGGCGGCGAGGCTCACGGAGGCGATCGACTCCACCGTGACCCGGCGGTCCTCCGCCTCGAACACCGACTTGAGCGCGTCCAGGGCAGCCTGCGCCGCGGTGCGGAGCCGACCGGCCGGATCGGTGGAACCCTTCGCCCGGCCGATCAGCGTGGCCACCGTCCCCTCGTCCGCATGCAGCTCCACCGTGACCCGCGACTCGGTGGCGGTGAGGACCTCTTCCACGCGCTGCATGTACCATCGCGGGCGCGTCGGCTGGTCGTCGCGCAGGCGCGCGACGCGGATCCGCCGGGCGTCGACGGCCAGGGAGTACCGCGACATCAACGCCGCGGCGACGGCGTCGCGGATGCGCGCCTCGTCGCCGCCCGGACCGGCTGTGACGTAGATGCGGTCGACCTCGCCGGCGTCTGTGGCCACGACCCGCGCGGCCGCCACGCCTTCCAGGCCCTCCAGCAAGGCTTCGAGATCTTCGGCGAAAACTTCGCTCGGCACCGGGACCGGCCCCCTGTGTTGGTTGGGGATTCCCCCGCCCGACGGCGCTTTCCTGCGCTGGAACCGCTCAGAAGCGCGGGGGGGTGCGCGGCCGGGTCAGCGGATCGGCGATGAGCACACCCTCCCCGCCCATCGCCACCCGCCGCTGTCCCTCGATGAGGATCTGCACGCGGGCGGCCTGGGGCAGTTGCGTGGCGGTGTAGACGATCTGCCAGAGGCGGCCGAGCATGCTGGAGCTGCCCCCGCCCGCTTCCACCTCCCTGGAGAGGTCCACGCGCGCCACGCCGTCCTCGATGCGCACGGCGAGCAGACGCGTACCCGGCGGGATCTGGCTGACCAAGCCCTGCGCCCGCTCCTCCGGGGTCGGCCCCTCGAGGAGCTCGGTGAGGGCCGCTCGCAGCACGGCGGCGGGATCGCCGCTGGGGACGGTGCGCGCGACCTCGGCCAGCACGACGGCCCCGTCCTCGCTGCGGGTGAAGAAGACGCTCACCGCAGTGGCGCCGCCTGGCCTGGCGCAGCCCGCGGCAAGGAGCGATGCGAGCACAAAGACGGCAAGCCGCCGGGTGATTCCCTCCGGCCGGGGACGGCCCGGCCGCCGCGGTCCGTTGTCCGGGGCCGTCGGGCGCGCCATCGCATCTTTTACTATAGCGAGCTTTTACCGCCGCGCGAGCGCGCGCCCGCGGCCGCTCACCCGCCGGCCATCGCCGGAATGATCGCCACTTCAGCCTCCGGCTCGACCGGGGTGTGCAACCCCTGCAGGAAGCGCACATCCTCGTCGTTGACGAAGATGTTCACGAAGGCGTGGACGTTGCCGTCCGCGTCCACGAGGCGGGCTTTGATGCCGGGGAACCGGCGCTCGAGGTCCTCCACGACCTCCACCAGCGTGGCACCGTCGGCGTGGACGGCGCGCTGATCGCCGGTGAGCTTGCGCAGCGGCGTGGGGATGCGGATGATCGCCATGGCCTCCTCCTCTAGCCGACGAGATCGAGCACGGCGCGCTCGAAGGAGCGCAGCGCCGGCGGGATGCGGATCGGCGG
>DATLZI010000231.1:0-7326 GCA_035574075.1 bacterium
ATGTATCTGGCCATGGCGGGGAAAGCCGCGCCGGCCAGGGTCAGGGGAACGAGTAACGCGGCCTCCATCAGGCGATAGGCGGCGGCGTACTGTCCGGCTGTGTCCCGGCCCCGCATCGTAAACAGCATCACGGCGTCGATCCGGAAGTAGACGACGCCAAGGATGGCCAGGGCGGCGAACGGCCAGGCTCCTCGCAGGATCTCGCGATAGACCTGGGCCGGTGCGCCGAGGGTCAGGGTCGGTTCCTCCCGCCGGAACGTCCGCCAGGCCAGAGCGGTGAGAAGAGCCCCGCCTACCACCAGAGCGCCCATCACCCCCGGCACCCCCCAGCCGCGCAAGATGGCGACGATTCCACCCCCGGTCGTGATCACTGCGCCCGAAATCCGCACGACGGCGTCAAAGGTCATACGCTCCCTGGCTCGGAGGAGCGCGGTAACGTGTGCAGGCAGGACGCCCAGGACGAGGATCAGCGAGCCCAAGAGAAGGGGCACACGCAGGGTGGCTTCCGCCCAACGCCATGCGTAGAGGGCCAGCGCCGCGGCAGCGGTCAGGCTGATGGCAAGTCGCAACCCGAGCGTTGCCGAGCCGGGCGGCGGATAATCGTGCCGCTGGGCAGTGCGGATATAGTAGGGAGAGAGGCCGAAGTCGGTCACGACCCCCAGGATGCTGACGAGCGACATCACGTATGCATAGACGCCTAATCCGCCACTGCCCAGCCCGCGCGCGATGACCGGCGTCAGGGCAAAGGCGATCAGCAGCCGCAAGGTATCGGCGCCGAGGATCAGCGCGGTGTTGCGAAAGATCCGCCGGACAGTACGCACTAGCGGGGAGCGCGGGCGAAGAACTCCGCGAACACGTCAATCATGTAGTCGATGTCCTCGCGTGACAGCCCTTGATGGCAACCGACGTAGAAGCCCTGGCGCGTCACCCGTCGGGCTACAGGGTACTGCTCTTCCAGGTCGCCGAACAGGCGGCGGTACACTGGCTGGTCGAGGAGGGGCATCAGGAAACGGGTCTCGACACGCCGCTCTTCCAGGTGTCGGACGAGGGCGTCACGCGCGATCCGATCATCGCGAATTACGATCGGGTACATCATAAAGGCATGCTCGCTGCCCGGTCGTACCGCGGGGAGCTGGAGGTATTCCTCGAACGGACGAAGACCCGCCGTGAGGTACGCCGCGTTGCGCTGGTGGCCGCTGATGATGTGATCCTTTCGCCGCAACTGGGCGAGTCCCAGAGCTGCTTCCATCTCCGTGGCGCGATAGCTGTATCCTACATGGACGAAGGAGAAGCGCCGCCTGACGACTTCCCACAACCGCTCCGGGTCGTCTACGTGGCTGGCATCGGGGGACAGGTAGATGCCATCCCGGCCATGGTTGATGAGGCTGCGGAACATAACCGCGAGGTCCGGGTCGTCGGTCAAGGCCAATCCGCCTACCCCGGTGACGATGAGGTGGGCTACGTACGTCGAGAAACAGGCGGCATCTCCCCAGGAACCGACCGGGCGACCGCGGTGGCGGACGAACATCGCCTCGCACGAGTCTTCAAGGACCCGCAGCCCATGCTGTCGAGCGATGGTCATGATCGGTTCCATGTCTGCGCACTGTCCGAACATGTGGACCGGCATGATGGCGCGGGTCCTCGATGTGATATGCTGTTCGATCTGCGCCGGATCCATCCCGAAATACAGTGGTTCGATGTCCACGAACACAGGCTGTAGCCGGTTTTGCAAGACAACGTTTGAGGAGGCGATGAAGGTGAGGGCGGGGACAAGCACCTCGTCGCCGTCTGCCCAGCCGTGCCGTTCCTTTAGGGCGTGCAGGGCAACCTGCAGCGCGCTGGTGCCGCTGTTGCAGAAGACGGCATAGGCGCGCTCGTGTTCGCGGGCAAACTCCTGCTCGAAGGACGCCGTGTACCGACCGTACGAGAGCCGACCAGCCTTCAAGGTGTCGAGAACAAACTCGATCTCGAGATCGCCGATCGTGGCGTCGCCGACACCCAGCAGGCGCATTGGCCGGGGACCTGCGGTCATACGCGCTGCCTCCAGTAGGAGAGCGAATCCTCCACGGTCTGCTCAAACGGGATCGTCGGTTGCCAGCCGGTGAGGGCGCGGAACTTGCTGCTGTCGCCGATCAGCACCGGTACGTCCGAGGGCCGCAGGCGCTGGGGGTCCGTCTCCACGCGGATGTCGCGGCGGGTGGACAGGGCCAGCAGCATCGTCAGGACATCCTTGATCGCGTAGCCCTTGCCGCTGGCGATGTTGTAGACCTCGCCCGGCTCGCCGGCCTCGGTGGCCAGCCAGTAGGCGCGGACGACATCGCGCACGTCGCTGAAATCGCGGATCGCCTCCAGGTTGCCGACCCGCAGGACCGGCGGGCGGAGCTCCTTCTCGATCTCCGCGATCTGCTTGGCGAAGTTGCTCACGACGAAGACCTCGCCGCGGCGCGGGCCCTCATGGTTGAAGGCCCGGGTGCGGATGATGCGGATCTGGAACGACTTCCAGTACTGGTAGCCCATGTAGTCCTGGCCGACCTTGGAGACAGCGTAGGGGGAGAGGGGGCGCAGGGGGTTCGTCTCGCGGATCGGCAGCTCGTGGGGCTCGGCCTGCCCGTACTCCTCGGAGGAGCCGGCGATCTGCACCACGGGATCGTAGCCGCTGGGCCGCAGGTGCTTGATCGCCTCGAAGAGGTTGCACTGCCCGACGATGTTCGTGTGGAAGGTCTCCGCGGGGGAATCCCAGGAGGCGGGCACGTAGCTCTGCGCCGCGAGGTGGAAGATGCGGTCCGGCATGACCTTCTCGATGACCCGGTAGACGTTGTGCGAATCGGTGATGTCGCACTCGTGGAACGTGACGCGACCCTCGAGGTGGTCGGCGGCGTCCTCTTTGCTCCGCCAGCGCCGCGTGCCGTGCACCTCGACGTCGGGGTGGGCCTGCAGGATGTAGTCGCCGAGGTGGCTGCCGGCGAAGCCGGTGATGCCGGTGATGAGGACCTTCACGTCGGACCTCCCGTCGCGCCGCTCCGCGCGTCTACTTTCGTCCTTGCCCCCGCGCCGCGCCGGGCAGGCCGGCGCCGGGCGAGGCTGTTCAGTGATTCGTAGCTAGCCGCGCCGCCCCCTGTGCGGTGGGGGCGCGCCAGACTACGTCGCCCGGCCGGGGGGCATAGTGAGGAACGGGGCATTCCGGGATGTTGACCGAGGGGCGGCGCCGTCAACTGCGCGTGCTGCTGGCGGTCGTGCTCGACGCGAGCATGATCGCCGCGGCGTTCTCGCTGGCCTACCTGCTGCGCTTTACCTGGGAGGTCATCCCCGCCCCCGACGAGCCTCCGGCCGGGCCGTACTTCGCCGTCCTGCCGCCGCTGCTGCCGGTCTGGCTGGTGCTCTTCGCCGCCTACGGCTTGTACCGCGAGCGCATCCAGCCCTTCGGCGAGGAGATGCTGAGGGTGGCGAGCGCCGTCTCCGTGGGGATGATGGCCCTGGTCGCGGGCTCGTTCTTCTACCGCGGCTTCTCCTACTCCCGGCTGTGGATGGTCCTGGCCTGGGCGCTCAGCCTGGTCCTGGTCCTCGCCGCGCGCGGCCTGGTGCGCGGCGCGCTGCAGGCGGCCCGCCGGCGGGGCATCGACGTCCATCCGGTGCTCATCGTCGGGGCCGGAGCGGAAGGGCGCGCCGTGGCGCGGACGCTGCGAGAGCATCCGGCGGTCGGCTACCGGCCCGTGGGGTTCCTGGACGAGCGGGCCGGACCGCTGGTCGACGGACTGCCGGTGCTCGGCGGCCCGCGCGACGTGCTACGGGCGATCCGGCAGATCGGCGCCCAGCGTGTGATCATCGCCCTGCCGCCGGAGGCGCGCGAGGAGGCGATGCACGTCGCCGCCCTCTGCCAGGAGGCGGCCGTGCCGTTCGCGGTAGTCCCCGACCTCTACACCCTGGCAGCCACCGGCGCCGCCGTCGAGGTCGTGGGGCGCGTCCCGATGCTCACCCTGCAGGGCAGCCCGCTGGCCGGATGGGGGCACCGCCTGAAGGATGCGTTCGACCTGATCGGGGCGCTGCTGGGTCTCGTTCTGGTGCTGCCCCTGCTCGGTGCGATCGCGCTGGCCGTCGTCGTGGATTCGCCTGGCCCGATCTTCTACCGTCATCGCCGGATCGGTAAGGGCGGCGTGCCGTTCCTGGCCTGGAAGTTCCGCACGATGATCCCCGGCGCCGACGCCCGCCTGGCCGAAGACGAGGCGCTGCGCGCGCGCTTCGCCCGCGCCTACAAGCTCGTCGACGACCCTCGCGTCACGCGCGTCGGCCGCTGGCTGCGGCGCACGAGCCTGGACGAGCTGCCCCAGCTGCTCAACGTGCTGAGGGGCGAGATGAGCCTGGTCGGCCCGCGGCCGATCACCGAGGACGAGCTGGCGCGCTACGGCCCCTGGGAGCGGCGGCTGCTGTGCGTCAAGCCGGGGCTGACCGGCCTGTGGCAGGTTCTGCGCCACCACGAGCCCGACTACGCGCAGCGCGTCCGGCTGGACATGTACTACATCGACCACTGGTCGCTGGGCCTCGATCTGCAGATCCTGGCTCGCACGCTGCCCTCGGTAATCGCGGGCCGCGGGGCGTACTGATGGCGGGGGGCCCGGCCGCTCTCGTGCGCCCGGCAGGGACGGGCCGGCCGCCGGCGGAGGCGCAGCGGATGCGGGTGGCGCTGGTGCACGACTGGCTCGTCACGCTCGGCGGCGCCGACCGCGTCCTGCTCGCTCTGCACGCCCTGTTTCCCCAGGCCCCGGTGTACACCACGGTCTTCGATCCGTCCCGCCTTCCGGGCGCCTTCGCCGCCCTCGACGTGCGGCCGTCCTGGCTGCAGCGCATCCCGCGCCGGGACGGATGGCACCGCTGGCTGGTCCCGCTGATGCCGCTCGCCGTGCGGGCCTTCGACCTGCGCGGGTACGATCTCGTCATCAGCAGCAGCCACGCCTGCGCGAAGGGCATCGCGGTCCCGCCGGGAGCGACGCACATCTGTTACTGCTACACACCGATGCGCTACGCCTGGGACCAGCGGGACGCCTACCTCGCCTCGTTCCCGCCTGCGCTGCATCCGGCGGCGCGCGCGGCGCTGGGCTGGTTGCGCCGCTGGGATGCGGCGACCGCGGCCTCCGTGCACCACTTCGTCGCCATCTCGCGCTTCGTCGCGGAGCGCATCCGAAGCTTCTACGGCCGTCCGGCCGCCGTGATCTACCCGCCGGTGGACACCGACTTCTTCACGCCCGGGGGTCCCCCCGAGGACTTCTTCCTGATGGCGGGCCGGCTGGTGCCCTACAAGCGGTTCGACCTCGCGGTGGAAGCGGCGACGCGCCTGCGCCGCCGGCTCGTCGTGGTGGGCGACGGCCCGGAGCGCGCGCGGCTGCAAGCCCTGGCCGGGCCGACGGTGGAGTTCGTGGGCGAGGTTCCGGACAGCGTCCTGCGCGACTACTACCGCCGCTGCCGGGCGCTGATCTTTCCCGGAATCGAGGACTTCGGTCTCGTGCCGGTCGAGGCGCAGGCCTGCGGCCGCCCTGTCCTCGCCTACGCCCGGGGTGGGGCGCTGGAGACGGTGCGCGAGGGCGCGACGGGGCTCTTCTTCCGGGCGCAGACGCCAGACGCCGTGGGCGAGGCGATGCGCGCGGTTGAGCGCGTGGCGTTCGACCCCGCGACGATCCGGCGTCACGCCGAACGCTTCTCGACCCGGGCCTTCAGCGCGCAGCTGACGGCGTTTGTCGCCGCCTGCCTGGCGGAGGACCGATGAGCGCCCTTCCCTCGGTGGATCGGCTGATCGCCAGCATCGAGGAGGTCATCGTCGGCAAGCGCGAGACGATCGAGCTCATCGTCGCCGCCCTGCTGGCCGGCGGGCACGTCCTGCTGCAGGACGTGCCGGGGGTCGGCAAGACGATGCTCGGCCGCACGCTGGCGCGGTCCATCGGCGGGACGTTCCGCCGCATCCAGGCCACGCCCGATCTCCTGCCAGCCGATATCACCGGCGGCATGGTCTACGACGGGGCGCAGGGAGAGTTCCGCTTCGTGCCCGGACCGCTGTTCGGGCATATCGTGCTCGCCGACGAACTGAACCGCGCCACGCCGCGCACCCAGGCCGCCTTCCTCGAGGCGATGGACGAGGGTCACGTGACCATTGAGGGCGCTCCCCATCCGCTCCCGCGGCCGTTCTTCCTCATCGCCACGTTGAACCCGGTCGAGCACCACGGCGCCTTCCCGCTGCCCGAGGGGCAGCTGGACCGCTTCCTGGTCACCACCTCCCTCGGCTATCCGACGCCGGCGCAGGAGGTCGAAGTCGTCGTCCGGCAGCAGCAGGCGCACCCGATCGACGACGTGCGTCCGGTCGTCGAACCCGAGCAGATCCTGCGCTGGCAGGCCGAGGTGCGCGACGTTTTCGTCGACCGCTCGCTGGTCGCCTATGCCGTTGAGCTGGTCGGCGCGACACGGGCGCATCCGGAGGTGGTGCTGGGCGCCAGCCCGCGGGCCACGCTGGGACTGGTGCGGCTGGCCCAGGCCTGGGCCAGCCTCCACGGCCGCCGCTTCGTGCTGCCGGACGACATCAAGCACCTCGCCCCGGCCGTCCTCGCCCACCGCCTTGCGGTGCGGGGCGCCGCCGGGACGGTGGGCAGCGGCGCCGCGGCGGCGATCGTCCAGCACGTCCTGCGCAGCGTGGCCGTGCCCGTCGTCGCGAGGTAGCCCCGTGCCCACGCCAGAGGCCGCCGGCCTGGCCGCGCTCATCGCGCTCTTGCTGTTCATCGCCGTGAACCTGCAGGCCGGGTGGGTCTACGCCGTGGCCGCCCTGCTCATCGGTTTCGGTGTCGCCGGCTGGCTCAGCACGCTCGCCGCGACGCGGCCGCTGGCCGTGCGGCGCACGATGCCCGCCGAAGTGGCGGAGGGCGAGCGCTTCGCCGTGACCGTGACCGTCGGTCCGGCGCGCTGGCCGCGGTTCTTCCTGCAGATCCGCGAGGCGCTGCCGGGCTGCGATCCCGTCGAGATCACGGTGCCGGTGCTGGGACGGCGGGCGCTGACGTTCACGTACGCCGCGCGGGCGCGCCGCCGCGGCGTCTATCGCGGCGGAGGGGTGAGGGTGCGCTCGGGCGGCCTGACGGGGATGTTCTGGCTGGAGCGGGCGCTCGACGTCCCCGGGATCCTCACCGTCCTCCCCCGCTACACGCTCCTGCACCGCGTCGCGCTGCCCGGCCGCCCCGGCGAAGAGCCGACCGCGCTCTTCCGACCGGCCCGCACCGGCGTCGAGGTGGCGGGCGTGCGCGATTTCCGCGACGGCGACGACGCCAGCCGGATCCACTGGCGCAGCACGGCGCGGCG
>DATLZI010000232.1:0-2606 GCA_035574075.1 bacterium
GGGCGATGCCCTCAGGGGAGGCGAGCTCGGCCACCGCGGGGGCCTAGCGCCGCCGGCCCTTCTGGATGATGTACACGCGCACCGTGCGGCGGCCGTACCGCAGGGCCTGGCGCTTGGTGTCGTAGCCGAGATCGATGCGCATCCCCTTGATCGCGCTGCCGGTGTCCGCGGCGATGGCATAGCCGTAACCCTCGATGTAGAGGCGGCTGCCCAGGGGGATCACCGCCGGATCGACGGCGACCACGCCGTATCCGGCGCGGATCCCCAGGGCGGTGATGTCGTCCACCCCCTGGCAGCAGAACGGCGCGTAGGCCGTGGCGACGAGATCGAGGTACTCCTTGCCGGCGAACTCCCCGCGCGAAGCGACCAGCTGCTGAGCGCCCACGGTGACGACGCGATCGAGCGGATCGCGCATCACCCGCCAGCCGATCAGCCGGCGCGCGGTGACACGGCCGTCCTCGGTCGTGATCCGCCAGATGCGCTCGCCGAGGCCCGGCCGGCCCGGGGCCACGACCCGCACGATGCCGCGCGGGGTCCGCGGATCGGCGGTGCTGCGCACGTGGTAGGGAATCATCGCGGGCTCTCTGACGATGGCGTGGCTGACGCGTACGACACGCACGCGCAGCCCCGGCCACAGCGGCGCGTCCCGCGCGGGGAAGACTTTGTCCGAGGGTGAGAGGGTGATGCCCGCGCGGGCCAGCATCGCCGCCACGGTGGGCGCCGCGCTGCGCACCTCATGCGTCTCCCCGTCGGCGATCACGGTCACCGGCACGGCGGAGCGCACGACGATGCGCAGGCCCTCGTGCAGTCGGGCGGTCACCGCCGGTTGCACCTCGTCGCCCGGCCGCAGGCGCACGCCCGCTTCGCGCAGCGCGCCCCCCACCGTGCGCTGAAACGTCGTGTGGTGGGTGACGCGCCCCGCGACAGCGATGGCCACTTCCGCGCGCAGCAGCGCGGTGCCTCCGCCGGCGGCGGCGGCGCCGCCCAGCCCGAGGATGAGGATCAGGGCGCTGATCGCGCCCGGACGGACCGGGTAGTGCGCGGTGATGTCTGACCTCTCAGGGAAGGTCGGAGTCAGGGGCATGCGTCCCGCCACGCTCCACCTCCGAACGGATTCGATTGTGCCAGGCCGACAGGGTCAGGGCCCTGCGGAGCGGTGATCGGACGGCGTGAACCGGACAGCCAGCGGGATGCGTCGCGCGATCTCGTGATGCCGGAAACAACGCTCATTCTAACAGACGCCGGCGCGGGCCGGCAAGGGCTAGGGCGCGCGCTGCACGAGCTCGACGAGCACGCCGTGCGCGGCCGCCGGATGGAGGAAGGCGATCAGCCGGGCGCGGGCACCCAGCCGCGGGCCGTCGCCGACAGGCCGCAGGCCGCGCGCGCCGGCCTCGGCGATGGCGCGGATGATGTCCGAAACCTCGAAGGCCAGATGGTGCAGGCCCTCCCCCCTGTTCTGGAGGAACTTCGCCAGCGGCCCGCTGTCTCGCAGGGGCTGCAGCAGCTCGAGCAGAGCGCCGCCTGTCTCCACAAAGGCGAGCCGCACACCTTCGTCGGGCAACTCCTCCCGGTGCACGACGCGGCCGCCGAAGGCCCCGGCGTACAGCTGCACCGCATCTTCCAGGTCGCGCACCGCGATACCGACGTGGTCGAGCTTCACAGGCGCCCCACCAGCTCCTCGGCGGCGGCATCGGGATCGAGCCCCCCGCCCAGGACACGCTCTACCAGCATCTCCAGCAGGCCGTCGCGCCCGGCGGCCAGGACGCGCTCGCGCACCCGCCGCTCGACGAGGCGCAGGATCTCGGCCCGGGCGCGCGCCCGCCGGCGCTCGGCGAGGACGCCCGAGGATTCCAGCCAGCGCCGATGCTCCGCCACGGCCGCGGCGACCGCCGCCACGCCCTCGCCGACGGTGGCCACCGTGGGGAGCACGGGCACGGTCCAGCCTCCCCGCCGGGCCGATTGCGCCAGCATCATCTGCACCTCGGTCACCGTGCGGTGGGCGTCGCCCTGGTCGGCCTTGTTCACGACGAAGATCTCTCCGATCTCCATGATCCCGGCCTTCATCGTCTGCACGGCGTCCCCCATGCCCGGGACGAGGACGATGACCACGGTATCCGCCGCGCCGACGACGTCGACCTCGGCCTGGCCGGTGCCCACGGTCTCGATGAAGATGACCTGGTATCCCACCGCGTCCAGGACGCGCACGACGTCGGCGGTCGCCGGCGCCAGCCCGCCCAGGCTGCCCCGCGTCGCCATGCTGCGGATGAACACGCCCGGATCGCTGGCATGATCCTGCATGCGGATGCGGTCGCCCAGCAGCGCCCCGCCCGTGAAGGGGCTCGTCGGATCCACCGCGACGACTGCCACGGTGCGGCCTTGCCCGCGCAGCGTGCGGATCAGCGCGTCGACGAGGGTGCTCTTCCCGACCCCGGGCGCGCCGGTCACGCCGACGATGTGCGCCGCGCCCGTCCGCCCATGCAGGCGGGCCAGCAGGGCCCGCCCTTCCGGCGTGCCGTCCTCGACCAGCGAGATCAGGCGGCCGAGCGCCTGGTGCGACCCGGCCAGCGCATCGTCGAGCAGCGTCACGGTCACACGGTCACCGCCGG
>DATLZI010000233.1:0-7988 GCA_035574075.1 bacterium
CGGGGTGGAAGCCGCCGCGAGCTGCGGGACCGGCGCGGCGAGCCCCGTCCCCGTGGCCTGCGCCTGCTGCTCGGTGAGGAGGATCCCCTCGCGGCTGCCCTCGCGATAGACCGTGATCCCCTTGCAGCCCAGTTTCCAGGCCAGGAAGTAGATCCGCTCGACCTCTTCCGCAGGCGTCTCCTTCGGCAGGTTGACGGTGCTGCTGATCGAGTGGTCGATGTGCTTCTGGATCGCGGCCTGCATCTTCACCCGCATCTCGGCCTTGATCTGGTGCGCGGTGACGAAGTAGGGCGGCAGCTCGCTCTCGCGGTCCACCTCGAACCGCCGCATGTACTCGCGCACCAGGGGGTGGTAGACCTTGAAGGTCTCCTGGGAGAGCGACTCGGAGCGGCGGACGTAGACCAGGTCGAAGATCGGCTCGATGCCGCTGGTCACGCCGGCCAGCGCCGCGCCGCTGCCCACCGGCGGCACCGTGAGCAGCGCGACGTTGCGCAGGCCGTGGGTGCGGATCCGTTCCACGAGCTGCGGGGCGAGGGCCTGGATGAAGGGCGAGCGCAGGTGGCGCTCCGGATCGAACGCCGGGAAGACGCCTTTCTCCTGGGCGAGGTTCACGCTCTCGTCGTAGACGATGTGCTTGATGCGGCCGAAGAGCTTGTCCACGAACGTGATCGCCTCGTCCGTGTCGTACTTCAGGCCGAGCTTGATCAGCATGTCGCCCAGGCCGGTGAACCCCACGCCGATGCGGCGCGAGCGCAGGCTGGCCTCGCGCTGCTCGGGCAGCGGATGCTTGTCGGCGTTGTAGTCCAGGACGTTGTCCAGGAAGCGCGTCGTGTAGCGCAGGGCGGGTTCCAGGCGTTCCCAGTCCACCCGCGCCGTGCTGGCGAAGGGGTCGCTGACGAAGCAGGCCAGGTTGACGTTGCTCAGGCAGCAGTTGCCGTACGGCTCGAGCGGGATCTCCGAGCACGGATTGGTGGTGATGACCTCCATGCCGTTGTACTCGGAGGTCGACCAGCGCTTGACGGTATCCCAGAAGATCAGGCCCGGCTCGGCGTAGTCGCGCGCCCCGCGGATCAGCTCCGCCCACAGCTCGCGGGCGCGGATCGTGCGCCGCACGTCGGCGCGCTCGTTGCGGAAGGCCAGGGTGAACTCCCCATCCGTCTCCACGGCGCGCATGAACTCATCGCTGACGCGCACGCTGATGTTCGCGTACCGCACGCGGCTGAGGTTGCGCTTCACCTGCACGAAGTCGAGCACGTCGGGATGGCGGTCGGCGATCGTGATCATCAGCGCCCCGCGGCGGCCGGACTGCCCGATCGTCCCGGTGGTCAGGGAGAACAGCTCCATGAAGGAGACCGAGCCGGTGCTGCTCCGCGCGGCGTTGTTCACCGCGGCGCCGCGCGGCCGCAGGATGCTGATGTCCGTGCCCACGCCGCCACCCAGGGAGTAGGTGCGAGCGGCCTGCTTCATCCAGTCGAAGATGGCCTCGATGCTGTCGTCGTGGATCGGGATGACGTAGCAGTTCAACAGGGTGACGCGCTTGAGATTGCCGGCGCCGTGCATGATCCGGCCGCCCGGGATGAGGCGGAAGTCGTCGAGCAGCCAGTAGAATTTCTCCTCCCACTCCGCGCGCAGCGCGCTGGTGCGCTCCACGGAGGCCAGCTCGCGGGCGATGCGCCGCCACATCTGCGGGGGGGTGGTCTCGACCACCGCCCCGTCGGGCGTGCGCAGCGCGTACTTGTCGTAGAAGACCCGGGCGCGCAGCTCGTCGCCGCCGAAGTACTCGAGCGTCTCAGGCGGGAGATCGGAAGTGGATCTGGTGGTGGTCGAAGCCTCGGCGTCCACGACGTTCCCCCCTTCGCAGATCATGAATCCGCCCCCCGGGGCGGTGGGCCCGGGGGCGGTGGTGCCGATCCTATTGGGTGGCTGTGCCCGGGCCGGCGTCGACGAGCAGCGGGACCTGGTCGCGGAGCTCTTCTTCCCGCCGCTTGCGCTCCTTGAGCTGCTCCGCTTCCTCCATCAGCATGTCCACATCGCGGAAGCGGCGGTGCTCGGAGGCGAACCGGACGTAGGCCACATCGTCCAGCCGGCGCAGGCGCTCCATGACGAGCGCGCCAATCTGCATCGTGCTGACCTCGTGGTCTCCCCGGTTCAGCACCTCGCGCTCGACCTCGGCGACGATGCGCTCCAGATCGTCCATGCTGACCGGACGCTTCCCGCAGGCCGAGACGAGGCCCTTGAGGATCTTGCTGCGCTCGAAGGGCTCCCGCCGGCCGTCGCGCTTGACGACCATGATCGGCACATGGTCCATCCGCTCGTAGGTGGTGAAGCGGCGGCTGCAGGCCAGGCACTCCCGGCGCCGCCGGACGGCTGTTCCGTCTTCCACCGGGCGGGAGTCGAGGACTTTGCTCTCCTCGTGAGCGCAGTAGGGGCACTTCATGAGGGCAGGTTCCTGCTCCACAAGATGTAGAGCAATTTCAGATTCTATGCCTCAACCTGTGGGGTGTCAATGAGCCAAATAGACCCCCTGCCACGCCGCTGACGGCTCCCGCGGCCCCCTGCTGGTCGGGACGGGTCCGGGCGGCCTCTTAGCTCAGGAACCGACGGCGACGGCCTCCCGCTGGAGCAGGTAGACCGCCATCCCCAGGGCGAGCAGGGTGAACACCCCCAGCGAGACCAGGGTCAGAACTAGATGGCCCCAGGAGGCGGTGCCCAGGAGCAGCTGGCGGAAGATGAACACGGCGTTCAGGCCGGGGATGGCGAAGGTCGCAGCGACCTTCCCCCACCCCTCCAGGAAGGGCGCAGCCATCGCCGGGAGGGAGAGGAGGAGGTAGACGGGGGTGAAGTACTGCTGGGCCTCGCGGATGCCCCTGGCGTAGACGGAGAGGACCAGCTGGACGGCGCTCAGGAAGGCCACCAGCGCCACCGCCACCACGGTCAACAGCGCCGCCGGACCCAGGGAGATGACCACGGCGGCCCGGCGGAGCTCACTGAGGCCCCAGTGGGCTCCCAGCCGCAGCGTGACCAGGGCCGTGGCGATCACCACCAGGACCGCCGCCAGCGACGCGGCGCCCACGGTCAGGAACTTCCCGGCGGCCAGCTGCCAGCGGGCCGGCGGGGTGACCAGCAGGGCCTCCAGGGTCCGCCGCTCCTTCTCGCCTGCCCCCAGGTCGAGCGCGGCGTGCTGCCCGCCGAGCACCGCCCAGACAGAGATGAAGAAGGGCAGCAGCCCCGCCAGGAGCACCGCCCCCAGCCGGCGCTCATCCGCCACGTTCCTGGCGACGACCCGGATCGGCTCGAGCTCCGCGCGGCTGAGGCCCCGCGCCCGCAGGCGGCGTTCCGCGATGAGCGCGCCGTAGCGGGCGACCATCGCCTCCACCCGCTGCCGCGCCGCCACCGACGCCGCGTCCCCCTCATCGAACAGGACGGTCACCTCCACCGACCCCTGGGCGATCCGCCGCGCGAAGTCCGCCGGGATCACCAGCACGGCCTGCACCTCGCCGTCGGCGAGCGCCTGCCGGGGGTTGGCGACCCGCACGACGCGGATCAGCGTCTCCCGGATCCCGAGCTGGATCATCGGCGCCGCCGCCGCGGCGTTCTCTACCGCCACTCCCGCCGGGGCGGATTCCCGCTCCCGCTGCTGGCGCTGGGCGAGGAAGGGGATGCCCAGCGTCACGATCGGCATCATCACCACCGGCAGGAGCAGCGCGACGATGACGGTCCGGCGGTCGCGGATCGTCTCCAGGAGCTCCTTGCGGGCGACCGCGCCGATGACGCGCGCCTGCGCGCCCCAACGCCGCCGGAGATCGGCCCCCGGCCAGGCGAGACGGCGGTCGCTCACGGCAGCACGGCGATGCGCAACGGCACGGCGCTGAGCACGAAGATCGCCAGCAGCAGGACGCCCACCACGATGCGCGACGGACTGGGCGGCGAGACGTCGTCCAGCGGGCCGGGATGCCCGCGGCGGATGAGCATCAGGATGAGCAGGGCCATCAGCCAGTAGCCGAAGTACGCCGCGATGGCCGCGGCGAGCCAGGAAGTGACGGTGTGGATGCGCGGACCGAACAGGGCGCGCACGACGTGCCCGCCGTCGAGCATGCCGGCCGGCAGCAGGTTGAGGCTGGTCACCAGCAGGCCGATCCAGCCGGCGAACAGGATCGGATGGCCGAGGACGACCATGCCCTCCGGCGGATGGAGGATGGCCTGCACCAGCCACTGCAGGATGAGTGGATCCGGATAGCTGATCCCCTGGAAGCCGCGGGGATCGATCACCAGGGATCGGGATACGCCCAGCAGCAGGACGGGGATGGCCGCCAGGAACCCGGCGATGGGCCCCGCCGCCGCCACGTCCATCAGGGCGTCCCGGTTGGGGGACGGCGTGCGGGTGATGATCACGGCGCCCATCGTGCCGATCGGCGGCAGCATCGGAATGAAGTAGGGCAGCGAGCTGTCCACGCCGCGCAGCACGGCGGCCACCTTGTGGCCCATCTCGTGGGTGACGAGGATCGCCATCAGCGACAGGGAGAACGCCAGCCCGCTGCCGACCGCCGACCCCGGGAAGCCGAACTCGCTGAGCCCGGCGCTCTGCAGGTAGCCGGCCAGGAACGTCGTGCCCAGCGTGGCCAGGAACAGAACGAGGTTGACCCCCCACCGCCAGGGCTCGGCTGGCGGCCGGGGGATGAACGCCAGCACCGTGCGGCCGCCGCGGCGGCGCAGCAGCGGCAGGTAGCCCAGCGCGGCGGCCCGCGTCCGCAGGGCGAGGAAGCGCGCGCGCATGTCGGCGGTGGGGATGACGGTGAACGTTGGCGCAGCGCCGTCCAGGACGACCTCGCCGACCATGAACTCGGTTGCGGCGAGACGGCGCAGCTCCTCGACCCGCCACATCAGCTCGAGATCCATCGACCTTCTCATCTTAGGAGGCGGACGCCCAAACGAACAGGGGGGCGCATCGCCCCCCTGGCAGATCGGACCCGCCCGCCGCGGCCTAGCGCCGCCGCAGGAACGCCGGGATGTCCAGGTCGTCCATCAGCGTCTTCACGCCGTTGTCGATCTCCTCCGGTTCGCGCCGCGCGGACTCCTCCTTGGGCCGCGCCGCGTCGAACCCCGTGGCGATGACGGTGATGCGCACCTCGCCGTCCACCTTGTCGTCGATCACCGCGCCGAAGATGATGTTGGCCTCCGGATCGGCGGCCTCCTTGATGATCTGCGCCGCCTCGCTGACCTCGAGCAGCCCCAGGTCCAGCCCGCCGGTGACGTTGATCAGCACCCCCCGCGCGCCCTGCATCGACGTCTCCAGCAGCGGGCTGCTGATCGCCGCCTGGGCGGCGCGGATGGCGCGGTCCTCGCCGGTGCCTACGCCGATGCCGATCAGCGCCGAGCCGGCCTCGTGCATGATCGTGCGCACGTCGGCGAAGTCCAGGTTGATCAGCCCCGGCACGGTGATGAGATCGGCGATCCCCTGCACGCCCTGGCGCAGCACATCGTCCGCCGTGCGGAAGGCTTCGATCACCGTGGCCGTGCGGTCGATGATCTGCAGCAACCGATCGTTGGGGATGGTGATCAGCGTGTTGACCTTCTCCTTCAGCCGCACCACGCCGGCCTCGGCGGCCTGCGCCCGCCGCCGGCCCTCAAAGCCGAACGGCTTGGTGACCACGCCGATGGTCAGGGCGTTCAGCTGACGCGCCACCTCCGCGACAACGGGCGCGCCACCGGTGCCCGTCCCGCCCCCCATCCCGGCGGTGACGAAGACCATGTCCGCGCCCTCCAGGGCCTCGACGAGGTCCTCCTTGCTCTCCTCCGCCGCCTGACGGCCGACCTCGGGATCGCCGCCCGCGCCCAGGCCCTTGGTGATCTTGCTGCCGACGTGGATCTTCTTGTCCGCGTTGCTCATCGCCAGGGCCTGCGCGTCGGTGTTGATCGCGATGAACTCCACCCCGCGCAGCCCGGCGCTGATCATCCGGTTCACGGCGTTGCTGCCGCCGCCTCCCACGCCCACGACTTTGATCGCCGCGTACCTGCGCAGATCGCGATCGAGATGTGCCATCGTCCGCTCCCCCCTGTCCACCGTGCGGCCCTTCACCGCGCCCTGCCGCTCCGGCGCCGCGCGGTCAGGCGCCCGAGACCATCTCCCGCACCCAGCCGCGCATCCGGCTCCAGAAGCCAGATCCGTTGGCGTGCCGCGCCAGGCGCGTGCCGCGGTGCTGCGCACCGTAGAGGACCAGCCCCACGCCGGTGGCGTAGATCGGGCTGCTCACCGCGTCGGTGAGCCCCCCCACGGCGTCGGGCTGCCCGATGCGGGCGGGCAACTCCATCTTCTCGCTCAAGAACCGCGTGATGCCGCGCAGCAGCGCGGTTCCGCCGGTGAGCACCACGCCGGCGGGCACGAGGTGGGCGTACCCGCTGCGCCGGATCTGCAGCCGCAGCAGGTTGCAGATCTCGAGGAGGCGCGGCTCGATGATCTCGCAGAGGACCCGCCGGGGCAGGATGCGCGGCTCGCGGTCTCCGACGTTGAAGACCTCGATCAGCTCGCCCTCGCTGGCCTCCGCCGCGGTGGCCGCGCCGAAGCGAATCTTCAGCTTCTCCGCCTCGGCCACCGGCGTACGCAGCCCCACGGCGATGTCGCTGGTGATGTGGTGCCCGCCGATCGGCAGGATCGCGGTGTGGGTCAGTCCCCCGCCGGCGAAGACGCCCAGCGAGGTGGTGCCGCCGCCGATGTCGGCGATGACCACGCCCAGTTCGCGCTCCGCCGGCGTGAGGGCGGCCTCGGCGGAGGCGAGGGGCTCGAGGACGACCTCTTCGACCTCCAGCCCCGCCCGCTGCACGCACTTCATCAGGTTGGCCAGCACCGTGGAGGTGCCGGTGACGATGTGCGCCTCCACCTCCAGCCGCGCCCCGTACATCCCGACGGGGTTGCGCACCCCGTCGTGGCCGTCCACGACGAAGCCGCGCGGCAGAAGATGCACGATCTCGCGGTCGCTGGCGGGAAGCGCGGCCATGCGCGCCGCCTCCACGACCCGTTCCACATCGGCCGAGGCGATCTCGTGGTCGCCGCGGCTGATCGCCACGACCCCCCGGGAGTTCGTGGAGGCGATGTGCTCGCCGGACACGCCGACATAGAGGGCGCTGACCTTCATCCCGGCCATCCGTTCGGCGCGGTCCACCGCCTCCTCGATCGCGCGCGTCGTGGCGTCGAGGTCGACGACGATGCCCTTGCGGATGCCGGTGGACGGCACCAGCCCGACCCCGGAAATCTGGACGTCGCCGTCCTCGTCAACCTCCCCGACGACGGCACAGACCTTGGTGGTTCCGATGTCCAGCCCGACGATGTGGTCCTTGCGCGACGACATTCCGATCACCAGCTCTCCGCCGCCGTCCCCGCTACATCTGGTAGGATCCGGACGCACCTTCCTCTATATCTTGGGCCAACATTCCACCCCTAGGGGCGTTCTCCTGCCCTCTCCGCGGCCAGGGGCTTCAGCACCACGCTGCCGGCGTAGCGCAGGTCGAGGTACTCCACGGCCAGGCGCCGGGCCCGCAGCGCGTCCAGCAGATCGGGCAGCAGCGCGGCGCGCTGCGGCAACCCCCGCGCCGCGCCGAGCCGCACCGGGATGCCGTCGGGCGTGACGAGGACGACCTCCTCGTCGGTGGTCACGCGCAGGCGCATCCCGGCCGCCCGCACCCCCTCTGGCAGATCCTCCAGGGCGCGCAGCGCGGTGTCGATCCGCCGGTCGGGGAGCCGGCTGCCCGCCCGCACCCAGGCCGGAGCGAACCCCTCGGCGCTGACCACGGGCAGGCGGCCGGGACGGGGCGCGACATCCAATACGATCGCCGAGCGGTCCAGGATGAGGTAGCCCCCGCGATGGGGCACGGCGACCTGCGGCGTGCGCTCGCGGACGAAGAGCGTGACGCGCCCGTCGAGGCCGACGGTCACCGCCGCCTCGGCGACGCGCGGCAGCGCGGCGATCCGCCGCGCGGCGCGATCCGGGACCACC
>DATLZI010000234.1:0-6794 GCA_035574075.1 bacterium
TGGGACCTTGCGCCAGCGCGGTGTGCAGCGCCAGGGTCACCCCCGCCGCCCACCCTTCCGTCTTGGCGACCAGGAGGTGCACGGAGGCATCGGTCAGGGGAAGATGGTGCAGATCGACGAGCAGCGCGCGCAGCTCGGCCGGTGTGAAGCGCAGATCATCGGTCGTGATCTCGCTCAGCACCCCCTGGGTCCTCCAGCGGGCCAGGGGCAGCGCCGGCCGCCGCCGGGTGAGGAAGGCCAGGTGCACCTGGGGCGGCAGGCCTTCCACCAGCGCCCGGAGTCCTTCGTCGAGGGTGGGATGGTCGAGCAGGTGCAGATCGTCGAGGACGACGATCAACTCGTCATAGACCGCCGCGATCGCGCCGAGCAGGATGCGGATCGCGGCGGGCCAGTCCGTGGCCAGCGACAGGCTGCGCTGCGCTCGCCGCCAGGCAGACCGGCTCACCCGCGCGCGGAGCCCCTGGAGCAACGACCCCGCGAACAACGCCGGGTCGCTGTCCAGAGGATCGATCCGGTACCAGACCGCTGGCCGATCGGCCGTCTGCAGGTAGCCGGCCACCAGCGTGGTCTTGCCGAATCCGGCCTCCCCGGCGACGAGCGTCACCGGCCCGCCGAGCGCCTCGGCGAGGCGGGCGTACAGCCGCGGCCGGTGGAGCGTGACGCCGCGCAGTGGCGGCGGGGACAGTTTGGGGGACCAGATGCTGCTCACGCCGATGACCCCTGGCGGACAGAGTCCGGCGCCGTTCTCCACAAGTCCTGCCGCCGCGCCGGCGTCGTCCCGGCCGCGCGCGCCACAGGGCCCGGACTCAGGCGGCGTACTGGCGGTACCACTCCTCGCGCGCGCGGAAGTCGTCGGGATAGAGCGTGACTTTCTCCGGGGCGAAGGCGAAGTCGGGTCCTTCCGCGGCGATGGTGCGCACGAGCGGAGCGGCGTCGAAGCGGAAGCCGCTGAAGCGCGTCGGAGGCTGCGCGGCGAGCCAGACCCACGCGGCGCCGAGCGCGACGGGATCGGCCCACTGCGCCCGTTGCTCGGCGGGCGCGCGATCGTACTCCGCCCAGGTCATCCGGGTGGGTTTGATCGGCGCCCCCGGACCGATCGTGTTCACGGCGATGTGGTCGGCGCGCGCTTCCAGCGCCAGCGCCTTGACGAAGCCCTCCAGCCCGTGCTTCACGGCGCAGTACGCTGTTTCCTCGACGTAGCCGCGCAGGCTTGAGCCGCTGGCGATCCCGATGAGGTGCCCGCCCCCCTGCCGCTTGAGCTGCGGCCAGGCGGCGCGCGCGCAGTTGAACATCCCGGTCAATCCCACGGCCAGCTGGCGGGTCCATTCCGCGGGGGTCAGCGCCTCGAACCGGATCAGCGGCATGTAGATGGCGCTGTGCACGACGGTATCGAGGCGGCCCCAGCGCGCGACGATGCGTGTCACGGCCTCGCGGCACGCCTCCAGATCGGCCACGTCGGAGTGGATGGCCAGGTGCTCGGCGCCGTCCGCGGCGAGGTCTGCCGCGCAGCGGGCCAGCTCCTCGTCGTTCACATCGGTGACGCACACCCGCGCGCCGGCCCGGGCGAAGGCGCGGGCGATGCCCCAGCCCAGGCCCCGCGCGGCGCCGGTGATGAGCACTGTACTTCCTCGGTCGAGCATCGCGCCGCCTCCTCCGCGTGATGTCGGAGGTCTTCGCAGATCGCTGCCGCTTCCCTGGTGCAGGTGGAGAACCGCCGCCGGCGCGAAATACACTGCCATATTCCCGAAGGGGAGGGAGGAACCGACGGCATGGACCGCATCAAGCGGCGCGAGTTCTTGAAGCGCGCGGGCCTCGGCGTGGGGGCGCTCGCCGCTTCCCAGGTGCTGCCGCGCTGGACGGGGACGCCGCGTGTCCTGGCGCAGAGCGGGGGCACGCTGACCTACGGCATGGCAGGCGGGTTCGACACTCTGGACGTGACGACGACGACGTTCACCCGGGTCGGCCGGATCGGGTTGCACATCGTCGATCCCCTGGTCTGGGCGGTAGGTCCCGGCCGCTATGCGCCGGGGCTGGCCACCGCATGGACGGTGTCGCCGGACGCGACCGTCTACACCTTCAAGCTCCGCCAGGACGTGAAGTTCCACGACGGCACGCCTTTCGACGCCGAGGCGGTGAAGGTCACCTTCGACCGCATCGTGGACCCCAACACCCGCGCGCAGACGGCCTTTTCGTTCATCGGGCCCTACGAGGGCACCGACATCCTCGATAAGTACACGGTGCGGGTGCGCTTCAAGAGCGGCCATGCCTCGTTCCTGAACGGGGCCAGCTCGCCCTACCTCGGCATCATCTCGCCGGCGGCGGTGCGGCGGTACGGGGCCGACTTCGGCCGGGTGGTCTTCGTCGGCACCGGCCCCTTCATGCTCCAGTCCTACCGCACCGACGCCGAGGTCCGCCTCATCCGCAACCCCAACTACGCCTGGGGGGCGCCGGGGTTCAACCACCAGGGCCGGGCTTACCTGGAGAGCATCGTCTACCGCATCATCCCCGAGGAAGCCACGCGCGTGGCCACGCTGGAGACGGGCGAGACGCTCTTCATCGAGGACGTGCCCGTCACCGATTACCAGCGCTTCAAGACGTCCCGCGACAAGGTGCTGCTGGAGATCCCGCAGGCCGGCTCCGGCTGGTCCCTGATGATGAACCAGGGCCGGGCGCCGACGAACGAGCTGGCGGTGCGGCGGGCGATGATGCACGCGATCGACAAGGACGGCCTGGTGCGCACGGTGTGGAACAGCGTCTTCAAGGCGGCCTGCAGCCCGCTCACGCCGAGCATGTTCGGCTTCGATCCGGAGACCTGCCGCAAGGTGCCCTTCAACCAGGATCAGGCGCGGCGCATCCTGGACGAGGCCGGTTGGCGGGTGGGACCGGATGGCATCCGGGTGAAGGGCAACGAGCGCCTGCGGTTAGAGTTCTACCTGCAGACCAGCCCGCAGAAGAACATCGAGATGGCCTCGTTCATCCAGGCCAACGCCAAGCAGGTGGGGATCGACGTCAACCTCAACGTCCTGGCCCGCCCGGCCTACCTCGACGCGGTGCGCCAGGGCCGGCACAACCTGCAGTTCTGGTGGGATACCGGCACCGACCCCGGCCAGATGCTGCGCATCCTGTTCCACTCCCGCAACGCCGGTGGCGGGACGAACCGGAACAACTACCGCAGCGCGGAGATGGACCGTCTGATCGAGCAGATCGACGCCACGGCCGATCCCGCGAAGCGCAAGGACCTCGTCGTACGGGCGCAACAGAAGGTGATCGACGACGCGGTGATGGTCTACCTGGCCGACCCGCCGTCGCTGTACGCGCACGACCGCGCCCTCAGCGGGGTGTGGGTAGACTGGGGCGGGAACTACCCCTACTTCTTCAACGCGCGGTTGCAGCGCTGACCGACTCGCGCCGGGAGCCGTGCGGGCGCGCCCGCCGGCTCCCGGATTTCGGGGCCGATGCTGTCCTTCGTCCTGCGTCGTCTGCTGCTGGCGGTTCCGACGATGGTCGCCGCGTCCGTCGTCGTCTTCCTCATGCTGCACCTCGTGCCCGGCGATCCCGCGATCATCTTCTTCGGGGATCAGCCGGTCACGCCCGAACGGCTGGAGCTGGTGCGGCGGCAGATGGGGCTGCACCGCCCGCTCCTTGCGCAGTACCTGGACTACGTGAAGGGCCTTCCGCGGGGCGACCTCGGCCGCTCGATCCACAATCGGACCCCGGTGTTCGACGAGCTGCGCTACCGCGTCGGCTCATCGGCCGCGCTGGCCCTGGCGGCGTTCGCCGTCGCGGTGATCCTGGGCCTCGGGCTGGGCGTGCTCGCCGCGCTGCGGCGCGGCACCTGGCTGGACGCCGGGGCGATGCTCGTCGCCCTGGCCGGCGTCTCGATGCCGATCTTCTGGTTGGCCGCGTTGCTGATCTACGTCTTCTCGCTGCGCCTGGGGTGGTTCCCCGCGACCGGCTTCGGGGGCTGGAGTCGCTTGGTCCTGCCAGCCGTGGCGCTGGGGTTCGTCTCCTCGGCGACGCTGGCCCGGCTCGTCCGGTCGAGCGTCCTGGAAGTGCTCTTCCAGCCCTTCGTCACCACCGCGCGCTCGAAGGGGCTGCCTGAAACCATCGTCGTGCGCCGCCACGTGCTGAAGAACGCCTTCATCGCCGTGGTCACGGTGATGGGGCTGCAGCTGGGCACCCTGCTCTCCGGCGCAGTGATCACGGAAACGGTCTTCGCCCGCCCCGGCGTCGGCAAGCTGCTCGTGGACGCGATCGCCACAAAGGACTTCCCGGTGGTGCAAGGCACGGTGCTGTTCATCGCCCTGGGCTACATCGTCATCAACCTGCTTGTCGACGTCTCCTATGCCTACCTCGATCCCCGCATCCGCTTCGACTGACGCGGCCGCGCCTCATCCGGCGGCGCGCCCCCTGTGGGCCGATGTCCTGCGGCGGCTGCGGCGGTCCCGGAGCGCCCTGCTGGGCGGGACGATCCTGATGCTCCTCATCCTGGCGGCGGCCGCCGCGCCGCTGCTGGCGAGCTATGATCCGCTGGCGATGAACCCGCTCGATCGCCTCCAGCCGCCGAGCGCGCGGCACTGGCTGGGGACCGATGTCCTCGGTCGGGATCTCTTCGCGCGCATCGTGTTCGGCGCGCGCATCTCGTTGCAGACGGGGGTCGTCTCGGTGACGATCGCCATCCTCCTCGGGGTGCCGCTGGGGCTGCTCGCCGGCTACTACGGCGGCGTGGTCGATCGCGTGGTGACCCAGCTCGTGGATCTGATGCTGACCTTCCCCGGCATCCTGCTGGCGCTCGTCGTCGTCGCGGTGCTCGGCCCCAACCTCCTCAACGCGATGCTGGCCGTGGGCATCTCCGCCGCGCCCAACTTCGCGCGGGTGGTGCGGGCGACGGTCCTTGCCGTCAGAGAGCAGGCGTTCGTCGACGCGGCGCGGGCCATCGGCTGCACGAACCGGCGCATCATGGGGCGTCACATCCTGCCCAACACCGTGGCGCCGATCATCGTCCTGGGCACCCTGGGCGTGGCGGGAGCGATCATCGCCGGCGCGGCGCTGAGCTACCTGGGCCTGGGCATCCAGCCGCCCACCCCGGAGTGGGGCGCGCTACTGTCCGAAGGCCGCAACTACCTGCGCGTGGCGTGGTGGATGACGACGTTCCCGGGACTGGCCATCATGACCGCAGTGCTGTCGATCAACCTCCTGGGCGACGGGCTGCGGGACGCACTGGACCCGCGGCTGCGGGCCTGAGGAGGCTGAGCATGGCAAGAGCGACACTGCGCGTGGGCGTGCTGGGGGCAGGCGCCTGGGCCCTGGCCGCGCACATCCCCGGCTGGCAGCGCGATCCGCGCTGCGAGGTGGCGACGGTGTGCGACGTCGTCCCCGAGCGGGCCGAACAGGCCGCGGCGCGCTTCGGCATCGCCGACGCCCAGCACGACTGGCAGGCCGTCGTGGCCCGGCCGGACCTCGACGTGATCGATATCGCCACGCCGTCCGCCACCCATCACGAGCTGGCGCTGGCCGCGCTGGCGGAGGGCAAGCACGTGCTCTGCGAGAAGCCGGTGGCCTACGACTTCCGGGACACCCTGGCCGCGGCGGAGCTCGCCCAGCGCAAGGGGGTGCTCACCAAGGTGGGCCTGACCTTCCGCTACACGCCGGGGATGCAGTACGCGCGCGCCCTGATCGAGGAGGGGTTCGTCGGCCAGCCGTTCTTCTTCAACGGCTACGAGCAGAACTCGCAGTGGCTTGATCCGGCCACGCCCCTTCGCCAGGTGGACCACACCGCCGACCCGTCCGTCCTGCAGACTTCCTCCCTGGAGGGCTACGGCGCCCCGATCATCGACATCGGGATGTGGTGGGTCGGCGCGCCCTACGCGGCCTGCGTGGGGACGATGCGCAACTTCATCCCCCAGCGGATGGTGCGCGCCACGGGGCGGATGATGCGCATGAACATCGATGACGGCGACATCCACCTCGTGGAGTACGCCAACGGCGCCCTGGGCTCCATCCAAACGTCGTTCGTCACGATCGGGAACTATCCGGGCGTGGAGGCCCGCATCTACGGCAGCAAGGGGGCGATCATCTGCCGGGCGGTGGAAGAATTCGGCGTGGCGGAGACGATGCGCGTCGCCACGGCCGACCAGGTGGAGTTCCGGCCGGTGGAGATCCCCCAGCGGTTCTACCCGGCCGGGGGGACGCCGCGCGAGTCGTGGCGCTCGCTCTTCTACGCCAACCTCATCCGCGACTTCATCGACGAGATCCTCGCCGGGACCGGCCGCAACCAGGGCAACTTCGAGGACGGGGCGCGCGTGCAGGAGGTGATCAACGCCGTCGAGCTCTCGCACCGCGAGCGGCGCTGGGTGAGCCTGCCCCTGCCGCGGCGATGACCCCTGCGCCGCGGCTGGCCGCCCTGCTCGACGAGTTCTTTGCCTGGTTCTACCGCGCGCAGCCGGTCAGCGCGACGTTCATCGGCGTCCACGATCATGACCATCGGCTCCCCGACTGGTCGGCGTCCGGGCGGGAGGAAGCCCGGGCGGTCATCGCCGACCTGCGCCGGCGGTTTGCCCGTCTGCCGGACGAGCCGGCGACCGTGGACGAAGAGGGGGATCGCCACCTCGCCGCCGCCGCGCTGGAGGTGCTCGAGTGGGAGGCCTCCGCCCCGCACTTCACCCGCAACCCGTCGGTGGTCGTCGGCGAGGCGGTCTTCGGGGTCATCGCCCTGCTGCTTCGCCCGTTCGCCCCCCTCGCCGCGCGCGCGGAGGCCGCCGTGGCACGCATGGCGGCTCTGCCTACCTTCCTTC
>DATLZI010000235.1:0-11337 GCA_035574075.1 bacterium
GGCGATCGCCTCCTCGGTCTCCATCAGGGCGATCGGCGTGCCGGTGGGCACGGTGGCGCCCTCCTCGACCAGAATCTTGGCCAGCGTGCCGCTGAAGGGCGCCGGCATCTCGACGTTGACCTTGTCGGTGATGATCTCCACCAGCGGCTCGAAGCGCTCCACGCGCTCCCCCGGCCGCTTCAACCACTTGCCGATCGTGCCTTCGTAGGTGCTCTCGCCGAGCTGCGGCATCAGCACTTCGGTGGGCATGACCACGCCTCCCGGATCAGCTCACAGCGCCGCCAGGCGGCGGATCGCCTCGGCGATCTTGGTGCGGTCGATGGAGAACCACTCCTCGAGCGGTTTGGCGAAGGGGATGCCGGGCACATCGGGGCCGGCCAGGCGGATCACCGGCGCGTCGAGGTCGTAGAACGCCTCTTCCGCGATCAGCGCCGCGAGCTCCGCCCCGTAGCCGCCGAACCGGTTGTCCTCGTAAACGATCAGGGCGCGGTTCGTCTTGGCCACCGAGCGCAGGACGGTCTCCCGATCCAGCGGGGCGAGGGTGCGGACGTCGACCACCTCGACGTCGATGCCCTCGGCGCTCACCGTCGCGGCGGCCTGCAGCGCTTCGTGCAGCATCCAGCCGTAGGCGAAGAGCGAGAGGTCACGCCCCGGCCGCCGCACGACGCTGGGCCCGATCGGCACGAGATGGTCGCCGTCGGGCACCTCGCCTTTCACGAGGCGGTACATGCGCTTGTGTTCCAGGAACAGCACCGGATCGGGGTCGCGCACCGCGGCCTTGAGCAGCCCCTTGGCATCGGCCGGGGTGGAGGGCGCGACCACCTTCAGCCCGGGCACGTGCGCGTAGAACGCCTCGATCGACTGGGAATGGTACAGGGCGGTGCCGTGCGACCCTCCCCAGGGGGCGCGGAAGACCACCGGGCAGCCGAAGGCGTTGTTGGAGCGATAGCGCAGCCGCGCCGCCTCGCTGACGATCTGGTTGAACGCGGGGTGGATAAAGTCGGCGAACTGGAACTCGGCGATCGGCCGCAGGCCGTTCGCCGCCATGCCGATGGCCACGCCGGCGATCGACGACTCCGCGAGGGGCGCGTCGATGACACGTCCCTCCCCGTACTTCTCCAGCAGGCCGGCGGTGGCGCCGAAGACGCCGCCCTTGCGTCCGACATCCTCGCCCAGGATGACGACCCGCTCGTCCCGCGCGAACTCTTCGTGGTGAGCCTGGTTGATGGCGTCGATGTAGCGCAGCTCGGCCATCGCCTACCCCTCCTCGAAGAAGACGTAGCGGGCGGCGCTAGCCGGTTCGGGGTCGGGCGCCCGTTCCGCGGCGTCGGTGGCCTCGTCGATCTCCCGGCGGACGCGCGCCGCGATCTCCGCCCGCCGCTGTGCGGTGAGCAGGCCTATCCCTTCGAGGTAGGCGCCGAAGACGCGCAGCGGATCGCGCGCCCGATCGGCCTCGATCTCGTCCTTGGTGCGGTACCGCTCCTGCTGGTCATCGCTGCTGTGGGAGCCCAGCCGCGGCACCGTGAACTCCAGCAACGTCGGCCCCTCGCCCCGCTTCGCCCGATTGTAGGCTTCCTTCGCCACCCGGTAGCACTCCAACACATCGCTGCCGTCGGCGACCACGCCGGGGAAGCCGTAGCCGGCGGCGCGCGCGGCGATGCTGCCCCCGGCGACCTGCTTGTGCAATGGCACGGAGATGGCGTAGCCGTTGTTCTCCACGACGAACAGGACGGGCAGGCGGTAGATGCCAGCCCAGTTCATCGCCTCGTGCACGTCGCCCTGGCTGGTGCCGCCGTCGCCGATCGCCGTCATCGTCACCTCGCCCGTCTGCCGCAGCTTGGCGGCGTAGGCGATGCCCACGGCGTGCGGGTACTGCGTGCCCACCGGGCTGCTCGTGCTGAGGATCTTCACGCGCGGGTGGCCGTAGTGACCGGGCATCTGGCGGCCGCCGCTGCTCGGATCGGTGGCCCGGGCGAAGAGGCCGAGGAGGATGTCGGTGGGGGTCATCCCCTTGACCAGGCAGGCGGCGATGGAGCGATAGAAGGGCACGAACCAGTCGCGGGCGCGGTCCATCGGCCACATCGCGGCGACCTGGCAGCCCTCGTGGCCGGGACCGGAGATGACGAACATCGCCTTCCCGGCGCGCTGCAGGGCCCACATCCGTTCGTCCAGCCCCCGGGCCAGGGCGATGTAGTAGTACATCTCGAGGACATCCTGATCGCTGAGGCCCAGCTGCCGATGTCGGGCCGCCGTGGTCGTCGCCTTGGCCTCCATCGCGCCCATCGCCCGCCCTCCTTCAGGTGTGGATGACGCGCCCCATCGCGTCCAGCGCGGCCTCGCGCAGCGCCTCGGACAACGTGGGATGCGAGTACACCGCCGTGCCGAGTTCCGCCACCGTGGCCTCGAGGGCGCGCGCCACGACGCCCGCCGCGAGCAGCTCGGTCACGGCCGGTCCGATCATGTGCACGCCGAGGATCTCGCCGATCTTGGCGTCGGTGACCACCTTCACGAACCCCTCGCGCTCGCCCTCGATCACGGCTTTGCTGTTGGCCTGGAAGTTGAAGCGCCCCACCTTGACCGCGCGCCCCTGTTCCCGGGCCGCCCGCTCGCTGAGCCCCATCGTCGCCACCTGCGGGAAGGAGTACGTGGGCCGCGGCACAGCGTCATAGACCAGGGGGTGCGCCGGCGCGCCCGCGATGCGCTCGACGACGGCGATCGCCTCGTCGCTGGCCACGTGGGCCAGGCGGTAGGGCCGCTGGCCGGTGATCACATCGCCGATGGCGTAGATCGTCGGCGCGCTGGTGCGCAGGTGCTCGTCCACGACCACCGCCCCCCGCTCCACGGCCACGCCCGCCTCCGCCAGAGCCAGCCCGGTGGTGAACGGGGCGCGTCCGACCGCGACGAGGAGGTACTCCGCCTCCAGCGTCTGGGTCTCCGCCCCCCGCTCGACGGTCACCGTGACCCGCTCGCCCGCCACATGGGCGCTGCGCGCCGTGGCGCCCGTCAGCACCTTGATCCCCCGTCGGGCGAAGGCCCGTTCCAGGGCTTGCCCGATCTCCTCGTCCTCCAGCGGCACGAGGGTGGGCAGTAACTCGATCACGGTGACCTCGCTGCCGAAGGCGCGGAAGAGGCTGGCGAACTCCACGCCCACCGGTCCCGCGCCGAGGATGGCGATGGATCTCGGCGGCGCGCCCAGCGCCAGGGCGCCGGTGCTGTCCAGGATGCGGCGGTTGTCGATCTCGATGCCGGGCAGGCTGCGCGGCGCCGAGCCGGTGGCGATGATCGCCTGCCGCGCCGTGAGCTCGGTCTCCGAGCCGTCGGCGAGGGCCACGCCGATCTTCTCCCGGCTGAGGAAGCGCCCCGCACCGCTAAAGAGGTCGATCTTGTTCTTGCGCATCAGGAACTGCGTACCCTTATGGAGCGTCTCCACGACGCGCGCCTTGCGCTTCTGCACCGCGGCGTAGTCCAGGGCCACCGACCCCACCTGCAGGCCGAGGTCGGCGGCGTCCTTGAGGTGCTCGAGGAGCGCAGCGGAGTGCAGCATCGCCTTGGTCGGGATGCAGCCCACGTGCAGGCAGGTGCCGCCCACCTTGTCGCGCTCGACCAGCGCGGTGCGCAGCCCCAGCTGGGCGGCACGGATGGCTCCGACGTAGCCGCCGGGGCCGCCGCCGATGATCACCACATCATACGGTTCGGGCATTCCTGCGCCTCATGGGCACCGCTCCGCGCCCCGTCCCACCCTCCGCAGGGATCGACGCTGTGGTGGAGGGAGATGTCGGGCTCGCGATGCGGCCGTAGGATGGAGCAGATCTTCAGTTGTGTTCGGGTGGTTCCGACCCCTTCCTTCCGAGGACCGCTCGATGTCCGGACCGGCGCTCCACCTCGGGAAGGCCCGCCCCCGTGACATACTACATGTGTTACTTGCGTACCCGGACCCGCAGCGTATGATACCCCGACGCGCCGTCCGGCAGCGTCGGCACCTCCCTCGCCGTCTGCAGCACCCCGCCGCCGTCTTTGGCCCTGACCTTCAACGTGTACTCTCCCGGTCCGGTCGGCCTCCACAGCGCCGCCCACAGCACCCAGGTGAACGGGCCCAGTGCCGGCTTCACCTCCGCCTTCTGCCAGGTCTTCCCCCCGTCGGCGCTCACCTCGACCTCGCGGACGCCCCGATCGCCGGCGTAGGCGACGCCACCAAGGGCCACCTCGTCCGGCGGCACCGTGCGGGGCAGCGTGGTGAACTTGGACATCGTCTTCACCACCGCCTCGTCGCTCCAGCCCGAGCGCTCCCAGTATCCCTGGAAGTCGTAGTCCACCACCTCGATCCGGGTGATCCACTTCGGGTTCTTCATCCCGAACAGCCCCGGCACCAGGAGCCGCACGGGGAAGCCGTGCGTGGGGGGCAGCGGTGCGCCGTTCATCTCGTAGGCCAGCAGCGTGGTCGGACTCAGCGCGTCGGCGATGGGGATCGACTCGGTGTACCCGTCCGCGCAGCGGAAGGCGACCTTCACGGCCTTGGCCCCGGGCCCCCCGGCCTGCTGGAGGATGTCGCGTAGCCGCACGCCCTTCCACCGGGCGGTGCTGATCAGGTCGCCGCCGACCTCGTTGCTGATGCACTCCAACGTCTGGAATTGCTCGACGGCCGGGAACAGGCGGATCTGCTCGTAGCTGAGCTTGAGCGGTCCCGCCACCAGCCCGCCGACCTCGAGCGACCAGCGGTCGGCGTTCAGGACCGGGTCGAACCCCGGCGGATTCTTGCTCACGACATAGAAGCGGTCGTTCGGCGTGATCTCCGGGGGAAGATCCTTGACCCGGGCGAAGATCGACTGCGCGAACGCGCGCGCCCCGTCGCCGACCGAGACCAGCCATCGTGCGGCGGTGGTGCTGGCGGCGGCGAAGGCGAGCATCAAACCGCGCCTGAGCACTTCACGACGTGTCACGCCGTTCTTCGCGGACGCCAAAACAGCCCGCGGCGGCCGGCCCAGGGCCGCCGCGTACACGAGCGCAAATAGCGCGGCGTAGCCGGCGATGGCCAGCGCAACGAGCACGGGGCTGCCGTCCGTTGCGCCCGACGCCTGACGGCGGGCGGCCAGTAGGGCGGCGGCTGGCCCGAACGTCAGGAGGGCGAGCGTGCCGGCCGAGATCGTCCAGGCCAGGATGACCCGGAGGATCGGCCGCACCCTGACCAGCAGCGCACCCAGCACCCCCCAGAGCGCGACGGCGCCGACCAGCATCCCCCAGAAGGCGGACGGCTTCGCCGCAAACTTCAATCGCACGATGAAGTAGGCGAAGAGCTCCATCGGGATCACCCTCAGCATCCGGTCCCACAGGGCCAGGGCGACCGCGGGAATGCCCGAGGTGAAGAGGCCGAGGTAGATCGCCGTTGTGGCGATCCCCCCGGCCACGATCCCAGCGATGAATCCCGATCGGATCGAACGGGACATTCCGGTTCCAGTATACCTCAAATCACTTGAAGTTCGCCGTGGCCCGCTCCAGCGCCGTCTGCGTCAGCTGGGCGGCCGCCTTGGCGCGCGCGAAGTCCTTGCGCATCCCCTGGGCGATGCCCCACGTCGCGACGGACTGCGCGATCTCGACGTACGGCAGAGCGTGGCCGCCGGCCATGCCGGCTCCCTGCAGGTCGGCGAGCAGGCCCTTTCCCATCCCCTGGCAGGGGTCGCCGGATGAGGGAAGGTAGTTCTTGCCGTCCTTCCCTTCGATGCAGTTGAGCACGTGATGCAGGTGCTGCTCGGTCGCCGCCAGCGTGCTTTGCGTGGCGGCCAGCTTGGCGTGGGTGGTCGCCGTAGCGAGCTCCCGGTCCGCCGGCCCCTCCATCATCGCGCCGTACGCCGCCACAGCCACGACCAGGACGACGGGAATTGCCATCCAGCGCACGATCCTGAACATCCGCATCCCTCCTTGGACGTTGTGCTTGGGTCCCAGCATGAGGGAGGGATGTCAACGCAGGACAAACGGCGGATGAAGATCTGGTAAACCTCGCTTACGGCGCTGCCAGCTCGGCGGTGGCGAAGACGACGTGGAACGCCCGGCAGTAGATGACGATGGAGCGGTAGCGCGAACGATCGAGAGCCGCGGGGAGAGCATAGCTCTGCGGGCCGATATTCCCCTTCAGGCGGCCCAGCGTGACGAATCCCTGATCCACGTCGGCCCGGCTCCGCGGCTGCGGGTGAACGGCTAGGTAGACGTAGAGGTCCGGTCCGTTGGTGACGCGGAACTCCTCGAAGCGCACCTCGTGACCCGATGCCGTCTGGACGAGGCGCGCGATGCCCGAGCCCCGGTGAAAGCTATCCGCGGCGGTGAACCGGCCGGCGGCGAGCGCGTGCTCCTGCGGGGCGAAGGTTTCGCTGACCGTTCGATTGAGAAACAGCGGAGAGCCAAGATACCAGGCGATCGGGACTCCGACCACCAGGAGGACCAACACCGCGATCCGCCACCGCCGCCGCACGTTCACCCCTCCCGTCGGACGTCAGGTGGTTCTCACCCTACGGGAGTTCTGTGAAGATTTCACAATGGAAAGCTGCGGTTCAACCCGGCAGCGTGAACCAAATCGTGGTTGCGCCGCCGGAGCTCGTGGCCCCCGTCGCCCCGCCGTGCGCGCGGGCCACCTCCTTGACGATGGCCAGCCCGATGCCCGCCCCGCCCCACTCGCGTGAGCGGGATTTCTCGCCGCGGTAGAAGCGCTCGAAGATGTAGGGCAGATCGTCGGCGGCGATCCCCCCGCCGGTGTTGGTCACGGCGAGCTTGACCTGGCCGTCGCTCCGGCTCACCTGGACCGTCACCGTTCCCCCGGCGGGCGTGTACTTCAGCGCGTTGTCCACGAGGTTCGCCGCCGCCTGCGCCAGAAGGTCGCCGTCGCCCGTGATGAGGCCGGGCTCGACCGCCGAGCGCACCGTGATCCCCTTCGCTCGGAACTCGGCCTCGCGCAGGGCGAGCTGCCGTTCCACCACGCGGGGCAGATCGACAGGGCCGATCCGCAGCCGGGCCAGCTGGGCGTCGAACCGCGACAGTTCATGCAGAGCGTCGACCAGCCGGACGAGCCGCATCACCTCCTCATGGAGCATCCCCAGGGTCTCCGGCGAGGCGGTGGTGAGCCCATCCCGCACCGCCTCCAAATACCCGCGCAGGTTACTGAGCGGCGTACGCAACTCATGCGCGACGTTGGCTACCAGGTCCTTGCGCAGCGCTTCGAGCGTCTGCAGCGCCTCGGCCATCCGGTTGAGGGAATCCGCCAGCCGGGCCAACTCGACGACCCCACCGCCGTCCGCACGCGCGGCGTAATCACCGGAGGCGAGGCGCCCGGCCATCGTCATCACGCTCCGCAGCGGCCGGGTCACGGCGCGGAACAGCACCGCGCTGAGCAGGAGGCCGACTCCTCCGGCGATGAGGCTTGTGATCACCAGCGAGCGGGTGAGCTGCGCGCTGAACAGGCCGGCCAGGATATCGGTCGTGATGTGGAACTCCTGCATCAGGTCGGCGAAGACCGCATCGGCCACGCGGTCGATCGTCACCGCGGTCACGCCTACGGCCACGACCACGACCAGGACGCTGATCCCGAGCAGCCGCCAGAAGAGGTTCATCGGAGCTTGTACCCCACGCCGCGCACCGTGGCGATGAACCGCGGCTCTTGGGGATTGTCGCCCAGCTTGTCGCGCAGTTTGCCGACGTGGACGTCGACGGCCCGGTCCACGACGGCCGCCTCGTGGCGGGCGTAGATGCGGTTGAGCAACGCCTCCCGCGTGAAGACGTGCTCGGGGCGCTCCAGCAGCGCCTGCAGCAACAGGAACTCGACTTTGGTCAGCGGAACTTCCCGGCCGGCGACCGTCACGCGGTGGCGGTCCAGGTCCATCTCCAGCTCTCCCCGACGTAACAGGCGGGCCGCTGGCGCGGCGGTGACCCGGCGGAGGATGGTGCGCACGCGGGCCACCACCTCCCGCGGGCTGAAGGGCTTCGTCACGTAGTCGTCCGCGCCGAGGGACAACCCGAGCAGCTTGTCCACCTCGTCCACCCGCGCCGTCAGCATGAGGATCGGCACCTCGGAGGTCGCGCGCAGCCGCCGACAGACCTCGATCCCGTCCAGGCCCGGCAGCATGAGGTCGAGGATGACCGCATCGGGCCGTGCGCGCTCGCAGGCCTCCAGCCCGGCCTGGCCGTCGGCGGCGCTCTCCACCCGAAAGCCCTCCCGCTCCAGGTAGAGGCGCAGCAACTCGACGATCTTCGCATCGTCCTCGATCACGAGCACGGTCGCTCGCACCGCGTCCTCCATGTCCCCCTACGGTAGGGTTCCCGTGTAAAGGTTCAATAAAGACAGAAGGAACGGCGGCGCCGTTCCTTCCCTTCTCGGAACCGGCACGCCGTCAGGCGCGCTCGCCCAGCCCCAGGCCTTCGAGGTCTTTCTGCCGCTGCTTCGCCGCCTCGACCAACCAGGGAGGATCCTGGTAGACGTAGTCCTTGCGCAGGGGATGGCCGATCCAGTCCTCCGTCATCAGGATGCGGCGGAGGTTGGGATGACCCTCGAAGACGATGCCGAAGAGATCGTAGGTCTCGCGCTCGTGCCAGTTCGCGCCGTCCCAGATCCCGGTCACGGAGGGCAGCGCCGGTCGCTCGCGAGGCAGGCGAACCTTCAGCACCAGCTCCTCCTTCGTCTCCATGCTGTAGAGGTGGTAGAGCACCTCGAACTGCCCCGCGGCGATCTGGTCGATGGCGCTGACGAATGAGAGGTAGTGCAATCCGAAGCCCGGCTCGCGCGCGAGGACGCGGCAGACGTCGAGCAGCCGCTCGCGCGGCACAATCACCCCGGGCGTGAGGTACGCCGGCGGCGCGTCATGGGCCGGACGGCGGACCGCCGGGCGCGCCGGCCCCGTGCCGCTGTCCTCGGGGGCTCCAGCCGGGGGCTCCTCCTCGCCGGGCCGCGGGAACAGCTCCACCTCGGGGAAGCGGTCGCGCAGCCGCTCCGCCAGCGCCCAGCTCATCGTCCTCCTCCGCGCACCTTCACCACGCCCGTGGCGATCGGCTCCTTCGGCGCGGCGCGGTGCAGGTCGTCCAGCGTGTAGAGCAAGGTGGCGCGGTTGTACGTGCTGGCCTCGTAGTGCGGGATGAAGACGATGGCCTCCGTCGGACAGACCTCCACGCACAGCCCGCAGTAACAGCACTTGTCCATCTCAATGTCGAACCGGGTCAGGACGCGGTCTTTGCCCTTGCCGGTGGCCTCGATGTGGATGCAGCGATCCGGACAGACCCGCTCGCACTGGAAGCAGATGATGCATTTGTCGTTGTCCGTCTCGGGGTCGATCGGCAGGGCGAGCAGCCCGTGCCAGCGCGGGCTGACGTCGACCTTCTGCAGCGGATAGATCACCGTGGCCTTGGGCTCGAACATCGTGCGCAGCGTCGCGCGCAGACCAGTGACAAGGCCGATCGCCGCCGTCCAGGCCTGCTCCAGGTAGCCCTTCCGGCCGTTGGGCCCCGCCGGGGAGAGGCTCATCGGTCCACGTCCGACAACACGATGTCGATGCTCCCCAGGATGGCGATGACGTCCGCCACCTTCCAGCCCTTCATCATCTCGGTCAGGGCGTAGAGGTTGCTGAAGGCGGGAGCCCGGATCTTCACGCGGTAGGGCCGATCCGAGCCGTCGGAGACGAGGTAGATCCCCAGGTCGCCGCGCGGGGACTCCGTGCGGGCGTAGACCTCCCCCTTCGGCACCTTCACGTTGACCTGCACCTTGCTGCGGATCTCGCCCTCCGGCATCGCCTGCAGGCACTGGCGGATGATCCGCACGCTCTGGCGCATCTCCTCCATGCGCACCTCGTAGCGCGCGAAACAATCTCCTGCCGTGCGCACCGGCACGTCGAACGCCACCCGATCGTACACCTCGTAGGGGTGCGCCTTGCGCACATCGTAGGCCAGGCCGGAGGCGCGAGCCACCGGTCCGGAGGCGCCCATCGCCACGGCGCTGGCCAGCGGCAGCACGCCGACGCCCTTCGTGCGGGCCTGGAAGATCGGGTTGCCGGTGATCAGCTCGTCATACTCGGGCAGGCGGCTGAGGAAGTCGTCGCAGAACGCCGCGCAGCGCTCCGTCCAGCCGGGCGGCAGATCCTCGTTCACGCCGCCGAGGCGGAAGTAGACGTGGTGCAGGCGGCCGCCGGTGCTGGCTTCGAAGAGATCCATGATGCGTTCCCGCTCGCGCATCGCCCAGAGGAACGCGGTGAAGGCGCCCAGGTCGATGCCGAAGGTGCCCCACCAGATGAGGTGGCTGCTGATGCGCTGTAGCTCGAGCATGATCGTGCGGATGTACTTCGCCCGCTCCGGCACCTCGATCTTGGCCAGGCGCTCCACGGCCAGCACCCAGACCTCCTCGTTGGCCATCGCCGCGAGGTAGTCCATCCCGCGATCCACGAGGGCGATGTTCTGCAGGTAGGTGCGGGCCTCCATCATCTTCTCCACGGAGGAATGGAGGTAGCCGATGTCGGGCTGCGCATCGACGATGTTCTCGCCGTCCAGGGTGACGATCAGGCGCAGCACACCGTGCGTGCTGGGATGCTGCGGCCCCATGTTCAGGATGAGCTCTTCGGTGCGCAGGGCCATCCTAGGCTCCGCTCCGCGCCGCGGCGGCGATCCGCCGGCGCAGGAACGGTTCCCGGCGGATCTTCTCCTGCAGCTTGAGGAAGCCTTCGTACAGCGCTTCGGGGCGCGGCGGACAGCCCGGCACGTAGACGTCCACGGGGATGATCTGGTCGATGCCCTTCAAGATCGAGTAGTTGTCGTAGTAGAACGGCCCGCCGCAGGTCGCGCACGACCCCATCGAGACGACGTACTTCGGCTCGGGCATCTGCTCCCACAACCGACGCACGATCGGGGCAATCTTGATCGTCGCCCGTCCGGCGACGATGATGCAGTCCGCCTGCCGGGGCGTGCCGCGCGGGATGATGCCCACGCGATCGGCGTCGAAGCGCGTGGCCATGAACTGCATCATCTCGATCGCGCAGCAGGCCAGGCCGAAGGTCAGCGGCCAGACCGAGGCCGCCCGTCCCCAGTTCAGGACATCCTCGACCTTGGTCAGCAGGACACCGCCGCCCGGCAGGGCGTCGATGATCTCGAGCGCTCGGTCTAGCGGCGTGGCGGCGCTGGGACGGAACTCAGTGGGGCTGGGATTCTCCGGCACGCGTGCCTCCTCGCGGCGACTCCATCAGTGGGTACGGCGAGGACGCGTCGATGTCCTCCCGCAGGGCGATGCTACCGAGGACTTCGCAGCGCCGTCAAACCGCGGTCAGCGCCGCCCCGCACCGCGCACCGGCAGCAGCGCGCGCACCGCCTGGGCGATGTGGCGGG
>DATLZI010000236.1:0-4812 GCA_035574075.1 bacterium
ACGTAGGCGACCGGCGCTGCCAGCAAGACACCATCGAACCGGTCGAGGATGCCGCCGTGGCCGGGCAGGACGGTCCCGGAGTCCTTCACCCCCGCCGCGCGCTTCATCGCCGACTCGAGGAGATCGCCGAGCTGGGAAGCCACCGCGACGGCCACACCGAACAGCGCCGCCGGAGCAGCGGCCAGGCCGAGCCAGCGGGACAGCGCCGCGGCGACGAGCGCGCCCGCCGCCACGCCAGCCACCGCCCCCTCCCAGCTCTTGCCGGGGCTGATGCGCGGCGCCAGGCGGCGCCGGCCGGCGACGATCCCCACGCAGTACGCCGCCGTGTCGTTGGCCCAGACGATGAGGAAGAAGCTCAGGAGGGACCCCGGCGGCTGTTCCAACCGCCAGCGGACGAGCACCGCCAGCGGCGCGGCCAGGTAGAGCGGCCCGAGCAGCAGCCAGGCCGCGGGTCCCGCCAGCACGCGGGCTCCCTGCCCCGCCGCGGCTAACCGGCTGGCGGTCTCGATGACGACCACGGCCACCCAGACCGTCAGCACCGCGGCGACGGCGAGACGGCCGCCGCTCACGGTGAGGGCGTAGAGCGCGCTGCCCAGCCCGAGCAGCGCCGCGCCGGCCCGCGGCTCGAGACCGCGGATCCGCGCGTACTCCCGCGCCCCGAGCAGGCCGATGAGCGCCGTCACGCCGATCCACCACAGGCCCCCGGCCCACAGCGCACCCAGCAGGGCGGGCAGCCCGACGGCGGCGGTGAGGAGACGCGGTCCCAGGGCGGCGCGCTGGAAGCGCTCCGCCGCGGCCCGAGCCACGCTAGGTGCCCTCGACGCCGCCGAAGCGGCGGCGGCGCTGCTGGTAGTCCGCCAGGGCTTCGATGAGGTGCGGCCGATCGAAGTCGGGCCACAGCACCGGCGTGAAGTGCAGCTCGGTGTAGGCGAGCTGCCAGAGGAGGAAGTTGCTGAGGCGCTGCTCGCCGCCGGTGCGGATGAGCAGGTCGGGATCCGGCAGCCCGGCGGTGTAGAGGTGGTCGGCGAAGAGCGTTTCCGTGATCTCCTCCGCTCCCAGCTTCCCGGCGCCGACGAGGGCCGCGATGCGCCGCGCGGCCTGCACGATCTCCGCCCGACCGCCGTAGCTGTAGGCGACGTTGAGGATGAAGGCCTCGTGCACCCGGGTCATCGCCACGACCTGCTCGACGTCCGCCCGCACGTCGGGATCGAGGACGCTGAGGTCGCCGCTGACGCGCAGCTGGACGCCGCCGCGGACCAGCTCGGCCGCCTCCTCCCGCACCGTCGTCGCCAGCAGCTGCATCAACGCTTCCACCTCGTCCGTCGGCCGCCGCCAGTTCTCCGTGGAGAAGGCGAACAGGGTGAGGACGCGCACGCCCACCTCGCGGCAGGCCCGGAAGGTGCGCCGGGCGGCTTCGACACCGGCGCGGTGCCCCGCGGCTCGCGGCAGGGATCGCGCCGCGGCCCAGCGGCCGTTGCCGTCCATGATGATCGCGATGTGCCCAGGCAGGCGCGCCGGATCGAGCACCAGCGTCCTCAGCTCCTGCGCGGGACGTAGCGCTCGTGCGTCACGACCAGGTCGACGGCGGCGCCGTCGCGGCGGACGCGCACCACCCGCAGGGGACCGATCAGCTCCACGGGGTGCGGCGGGCGGGTTTCCGTGACCGAGCGCACGCTCAGGCCGGCCGCCGCCAGGCGGCGGCGCGCCTCTTCCAGCTCGAGCCCCACGACATCGGCCACGGCTAGACTTCCATGATCTCCTTGTCCTTAGCCGCCAGCAGGGCGTCGATCTCCGCAATCGCCCGGTCGGTGAGCTTCTGGAGCTCGTCCAGCCCGCGCTTGGCGTCGTCCTCGGAGATGTCGCCGGCCTCCTCCAGCTCCTCGATCATCTCCTTGGCTTCCCGGCGGATGTTGCGGATCGCCACGCGCCCTTCCTCGGCATGCCGGTGGGCGACCTTGACCAGTTCCTTGCGCCGCTCCTCGGTGAGCGGCGGGATGGGCACGCGGACGTGCGTGCCGTCACTGGAGGGGACGAGGCCCAGCTCGCTCTTCAGGATCGCGCGCTCGACCTCTTTGACGACCTTCTTGTCCCAGGGGGTAATCACGAGCAGCCGCGGCTCGGGCACGGTAATCGTGGCCAGCTGGTTGATCGGCGTGGGGACGCCGTAGTACTCGACGCGGACCTGCTCCAGCAGCGCGGGGCTGGCCCGCCCGGTGCGCAGGGCGGCGAACTCGTGCCGTGTCGCCTCGATCGCCTTGGCGAAGCGCGTCTTGGCGTCGGCGATGATGTCGTTGATCATCGCGCCGGGGAGGCGGTGACCAGCGTGCCGACATCCTCGCCCAGGACAGCGCGGCGCACGTTGCCGGGGGCGAGGTCGAAGACGATGATGTCCATGGCGTTATCCTTGCACAGGGCCACGGCCGTGGCGTCCATCACCTTGAGGTCCTGGTTGAGCACATCCATGTAGTCCAGGCGACGGAACATCACCGCGTCGGGATGGCGGCGGGGATCCTTGTCGTAGACCCCGCCCACGCCCTTCTTCGCCATGAGCAGGGCGTCGGCCTCGATCTCGATGGCGCGCAGCGCCGCCGCGGTGTCGGTGGTGAAGTACGGGCTGCCCGTGCCGCCGGCGAAGATCACGACGCGCCCCTTCTCGAGGTGGCGCATCGCCCGCCGGCGGATGAAGGGTTCGGCGATCTGGTGCATCTCGATCGCCGTCTGCACGCGGGTGGTGAGTCCTTCCTTCTCCAGGATGTCCTGCAGGGCGAGGGCGTTGATCACGGTGGCCAGCATGCCCATGTGGTGGGCGGTCACCTCCTCCACGCCCAGGCGGGCGCTCACGTCGCTGCCGCGGACGATGTTGCCGCCGCCGACGACGATCGCCACCTGCACCCCGGCGGTGGCCACGGACCGCACCTCGCCGGCGACGAGGCGCAAGACGAGAGGATCGAGCCCCTGCCCGCCCTCACCCGCCAGGGCCTCGCCGCTGAGTTTGAGGAGGATGCGCCGGTACTTCGGCGCCGGTGCCGCGGAGGACATCACTCCCGCCTCCGTTGCCGGCCCGGACCTACTCGCCGATCCGGAACCGGGCGAACCGCCGGACCTGGATATTCTCGCCGATGCGGGCAACCGCCTCCGTGATCAGGTCGCGCACGGTCCGGCGCTCATCACGGATGAACGGCTGCTCGAGGAGGACGACCTCCTGATACCAGCGCGCCAGCCGCTGCTCCAGGGCCTCGCCGCTCGCCCCCGCCTCCACCGCGAAGAGACGCCGCTGCTCCTCGATGACCTCGTCCGGGATCTCCTCCCGCCGCACGTAGCGCGGGGCGGTGGCCGTGATCTGCATCGCCAGATCGCGGGCCAGCTTCTGGAACTCGTCGGTGCGCGCGACGAAGTCGGTCTCGCAGTTCACCTCGACGATCGCTCCGACCTTGCCCCCGGTGTGGATGTAGGCCTCGATCAATCCCTGCGCCGCGACCCGGCTGGCCTTCTTCTGCGCCGTGGCCAGGCCCTTCGCCTTGAGGATCTCGACCGCCCGCTCGACGTCCCCGCCGGATTGCCGCAGGGCGTTGCGACAGTCCACGATCCCGGCGCCGGTGCGGGCGCGCAGCGCCTTGATCTGGTCGGTGGTGATCTCGACCGTCTGGCGTTCCATCTATCGCTCCACTTCCTCGAGATCCTCGGCGGGCAGGACCTGCTCGATCTCGCCGAGGACGTCGGCCCCGGCCTCGAGGTCCGGCACGCCCTCCTCCAGGGTCTCCGCCTCTTCCGCCGCCGGCTCGACCGCCTCCGCTGGCGCCTCCTCCACCACCTCGCGCTTGCGCCGCTCCTCCAGCCCCTCCAGCGCGGCGTTGGCGATGCGGCTGGTGATCAACCGCACCGCCCGGATGGCGTCGTCGTTGCCGGGGATGGCGTAGTCCACCTCGTCCGGATCGCAGTTCGTATCGATGATCGCCACCACCGGGATGCCCAGCTTGCGGGCCTCCATGATCGCGATGTGCTCCTTGCGGGTGTCCACCACGTAGACCGCGCTCGGCAGCTGGGACATCGTCTTGATCCCGCCGAGGTACTTCTCCAGGCGGGCCAGCTCCTCGAGCAACCGGGCCTGCTCGCGCTTGGGCAGCACCTCCAGGAGGCCGCGGTCGCGCATGTCCTCGATCTCGCGCAGCCGCTCCACCCGGCGCCGGATGGTCTGGAAGTTCGTGAGCATGCCGCCGAGCCAACGCTGCGCCACGTACGGCTGCCCGGCCCGCGTCGCCTCCTCGCGGATGGCGTCCTGGGCCTGCTTCTTCGTGCCCACGAAGAGGCACGTTCCGCCCTGCGCGACGGTGTCGCGCACGAAGCGATACGCCTCCTCGATGAGGGGCACGCTCTTCTGCAGATCGATGATGTGGATGCCGTTGCGCTCGGTGAAGATGAACGGCGCCATCTTGGGGTTCCACCGGCGGGTCTGGTGGCCGAAGTGGACCCCGGCTTCGAGCAACTGCTTCATCGTCACGACGGGCAAGGTCTAGCCTCCCTTGTGGTTGCGTCCCTCCGCCGCCGTCATCGCCCGGCCGGACCGTTCCGGCACCCCGGCCGGGCTCGGAGCGGCGTGTGTGATAGACGACCTCGCCCCGGCAACACGGCCCGGGGCGCGCCCTCCTGTCCAAACAGCCCGCCGTAGTATAACACAAACCGCAGAGGCAGGGGAACGGATTGCCCTGGCCCGGCCGCTCTCCGCGCGCCGCCGTCAGGCCCTGGGGTGGGCCTGGTCGTAGACGCGCTTCAGCCAGTCACGGGAAACGTGGGTGTAGATCTGCGTCGTGCTCA
>DATLZI010000237.1:0-2584 GCA_035574075.1 bacterium
CCGCCGCTCGACCGTCTTCAGGGCGCGCAGCAGCGCGCTCTCCATCGCGTACGTCTCGATGATCAGGTCGGCGATCGCCGCGAGGACCTCTTGCTGCTCGTCGATCGCCTCCAGGTACTTCTGCACCGCGGCGCCGGCGGCGAAGAGGGCGATCTTCTTCGCGTTGGCGACGGCGCGGCGCTCCTCGGCGAGCACTCCCAGCTGCGGCTCTTCGCCCGGCGCGGGGGTGAGGAACTCCTGGGCGACGGCGAGAGCCGCCGGGATCAGGCCCAGCCGGCCGCGCTGCGCGCGCCGCAGCAGCATCCCCGTGGTGAGGAGCCGGTTGATCTCGCTGGTGCCCTCGAAGATCCGGTTGATCCGCGCGTCGCGGTAGGCCCGGGCGGCCGGGTATTCCTCGATGAACCCGTAGCCGCCGAAGATCTGTACCGTCTCATCGGTCACGAAGTCGAGGACCTCCGAGGCGTAGACCTTGTTCATCGCGCACTCCACAGCGTACTCCTCCAGGGCGCGCATCGCCTCGGCTGGATCGCCGTGCACCCCGCCCAGGGCGTCGTTGATCAATCCCGCGGTGCGGTAGACCATCGACTCGGCGACATAGGTGCGCACAGCCATCTCCGCGATCTTCGCCTTGATCAGGCCGAAGGCGGTGAGGGGCCGGCCGAACTGCTGCCGCTCGCCGGCGTAGCGGATAGCCTGAGGCAGCACGTGGCGGCAGGCCCCGACCAGCGCCGCGGCCAGCTTGAAGCGGCCCATGTTCAGGATGTTCATCGCGATCTTGAAGCCCTGGCCGACCTCGCCGAGGAGGTTCTCAGCGGGCACGGTGACGTTCTCCAGGAACAGCGAGGCCGTCGAGGAGCCGCGGATGCCCATCTTGTGCTCCTCCTCGCCGACGGTCAGTCCCGGCGTGCCCCGCTCGACGATGAAGGCGCTGTGGTGCTCGCCGTCGACCTTGGCAAAGACGGTGAAGACGTCGGCGATGGCGGCGTTGGAGATGAACTGCTTGGTCCCGTTCAGCACCCAGCGTCCGTCCGCGGCGCGCACGGCTTTGGTGCGGATCGACATCGCGTCCGAGCCCGCGGTCGGCTCGGTCAGGGCGTAGGCGCCGATCAGCTCCCCGCGCGCCATCTTCGGCAGGTAGCGCGCCCGCAGCGCCTCGCTGCCGAAGAAGAGGATCGGTTCCATGCCGATCCCGGTGTGCGCGCCGTAGGTGACGCCGAAGGATCCCCAGGACAGCTCCTCGGCGACGACGACGGCGGTGATCTTGTCCAGCTCGCTTCCGCCGTAGGCCGCCGGCACCTCGATGCCGAGGATGCCCATCTCGCCGAGCTGCCGCAGCAGGCGGCGGGTCAGGGTCCAATCCTTCTCCTCGATCCGGTCGAGGTTGGGCAGCAGCTCGCGCTCGACGAAGTCCCGCACCGTCTGGCGGACGAGCAGCTGTTCCGGGCTGAGGTCCTCCGGGGTGAAGACGTCCGCCGGGGCGGTCTCGCCGATCAAGAAGCTTCCGCCGGCGACCGGCGCGGTCAACGATTTGGCGTCCATCGCGTGTCTCCCCCTTCCGTGGTCTCGGGCGGCACTCTACGGTCGCTCGAACACTCCCGCGGCGCCCATCCCGCCGCCGATGCACATCGTGACGATGCCGTAGCGCACCTGGCGGCGGGCCATCTCGTAGAGCAGCGAGGCGGTCAGCTTCGCCCCCGTGCATCCCAGCGGGTGGCCCAGGGCGATCGCGCCGCCGTTGACGTTGACGAGCGACTCGTCCAGCGCCAGGGCCCGGATCACGGCCAGCGTCTGGGCGGCGAAGGCCTCGTTGAGCTCGATCAGGCCGACGTCCTGCAGACGGATGCCGGCCAGCCGCACGGCCCGGGGGATAGCCTCGACGGGGCCGATGCCCATCAGCTCCGGGGCCACGCCGGCGACGGCGAAGGAGCGGAAGATGGCCAGCGGCTCCACGCCCAGGGCGCGCGCCGTGGCCTCCGCCATCACCACCACCGCCGCCGCGCCGTCGCTGGTCTGCGAGGAGTTGCCGGCGGTGACGGTGCCGTCCTTCTTGAACACGGGGCGCAGCTTGGCCAGCGCTTCCAGCGAGGTGTCGGTGCGCACGCCCTCGTCGGTCTGGAAGGTTACGATCTGCGCGCTGGGACGGCCCGCGCCGTTGGTCACCCAGCGCTTCACGGTGAGCGGCACGACCTCGTCCGTGAAGCGCCCGGCACGGATCGCTTCCGCCGCGCGCTGATGGCTGCGCAGGGCGAAGGCGTCCTGGTCCTGGCGCGAGACGCCGTAGGTCGCTGCGACGTGCTCGGCGGTGAGCCCCATGGACATGTACACCTCCGGCCAGTGCTCGACGAGATGCGGGTTGGGGGCGAAGGTGTGGCCGGTCTGGCCGGGCATCAGGCTCATGCTTTCTGTCCCGCCGGCGACGACCACGTCGGCGAAGCCGGCCATGATGTGTTCGGCGGCGATGGCGATGGCCTGCAGTCCGGAGGCGCAGAAGCGGTTTACCGTCTGGCCGGGCACGGTGTGCGGCAGCCCGGCGCGCAGGGCGGCGATGCGCGCGACGTTCAGGCCCTGCTCCGCTTCCGGCAGG
>DATLZI010000238.1:0-3129 GCA_035574075.1 bacterium
GGGTCTGTCTCCCGGGGCTGTGGGGCGCCTGGGTCCGTGCGGGGGCGCATCAGAAGCTCACCCGGAGGCCGGCCAGGATGCTGCGCCGCTCGCCGATCCACTGGGGCCGGTCGAGCTGGGTGCTGCTGGTCCCCTCCCCCACCGGGTTGCCGACGCGGCGGCGCAGGAAGTCGAAGGCGCCGGCGTCGCACCGGCCGGTGGCGGGCGAGACCTGGATGCAGTTGAGCCGGTCGGTGAGGTTCGTGACCTGGGCGAAGGCGGTGTAGCGCAGGTTGCGCACGCGCCACTCCTTCTGGCCGAGGACGTCGATCCGGAGCGTGGCGGGGGCGCGCCCGGAGTTGATCTCGCGGCGGTCGGGGTTGAAGCCGAGGGCCTGCGCGCCCGGGGCGGTGGGCGTGTAGGGCAGGCCGCTCGCGGCGCGGACGACGAAGCTCAGGGTCGCGTTGCGGATCGCGTGGCCGAGCGGGCCGCCGAGCGGGGAGTCCTCGCCCACGCGGAAGCGAACGGTGCCGTTGAAGACGTGGGGCTGATCGATCTCGGAGGGGAGCTCGCGGAAGGACTCCGGGTCGCCCTCCTGGAACCGCTCGAACTGGCGCTCGGGCGGCGCCGCGTTCGTGGTGGCGCGGGAGAAGGCGTAGTTGAGGTCGAAGCCCCAGTAGTTCGTCAGGCGGCGGCGGATGCCGACCTCGATCCCGACGACGGTGGTGAAGTCCTGGTTGACCAGGACGGGGTAGGAGGGTGTGTTCGTGCCGTAGGTGACGCCCTCGTCGAAGATCCGCTGGCCGCGGGCGTCGACGCCGCCGGTCCGCACGCCGGTGAGCCCGTTCTGGTCCTTGCTGAACAGGATGATCTGCAGCCCGTAGTTGTCGAGGAGCTCGGCGAGGTAGCCGATCTCGTAGGCGGTGGTCTCCTCGATGACGAGGTTCGGGTTGCCGACGAAGGGCACGTTGAAGTTCGGGGAGAAGAGCTGGGGTCCCTGGGGCGTGCCCTCGGCCTCCGTGCCGATCCCGGTGCCCTGGTAGAGGTTGTTGTACAGCGGGTTCTGGCTGTAGCGGCCGAAGTTCGCGAAGATCCGCCCGCCCTCGGTGACCGGGATCGAGACGCTGATGCGCGGGGAGAACTGGCTCCGGCGGCGGGCGCGGGTGAAGTCGTCCGAGGTGGCGATGAGCGCGGCGCGGCTGAGCGTGTCGCGGTTCTCGGCGCAGAGCTGGCGCGTCCAGGCCGGGTTGGCGGAGAGCACCTCCTCCACGGCGTGGCCGGCGCTGGCGTCGAAGCGACGGATGCGCACGTTCTGCCAGCGGCCGGGCGCGTCGCAGACGTCGAAGGCGGTGGTCCCGTTCGTGGGGTCGAGCGGGTTCGCGAAGAAGAGCCCCTTGGCCTCGCCGAAGTCGAAGCGGAACCCGAGGTTCACGGTGATGAAGTCGTACTCGATCCTGTCCTGGAAGTAGACGGCGGCGTCCCAGGGCTCTGCCCTGTAGCGCTGGGGCACGACGAGCACGTCGCTGATCCCGCGGTCGCGCTGCTCGAGGTAGCGGAGGTCGTGGCCCTGGTAGAAGATGCCGGCCTGGATGTTGTGGTGGTCGGTGAGCTGGCTCTGGATGTCGAAGCGCGCCATGGTGGTCTCGAGGTCCTCGCCGCCGAAGATCGGCGCGGTGCCGGCGGCGGGGAAGTCCACGGTGATCCCGGGGGCCTGGAAGTTCTCGGTGAAGTTCCGGTTGGCGAAGCGTGCCTCGAGGCAGACGCCCTGGTACCAGTTGCAGGTCTCGCGGCTCTGGTCGAAGCGGGAGAGCACGGCCCAGTAGAAGGTGCGGCCGAGCGTGTGGTCCCAGCGGAGGGAGAAGAGGCGGCGGTCCTGGCGGATGGAGCCCTTGACCAGGTCGCCGATGCGCGAGCCGCCGTAGGCGCGCTGGCAGAGCTCGCGGTTGCGGTAGAGCGCGGTGCAGAGGTCGACGGGGTTCCCCTCGGCGAGCAGGTAGTCGAAGAGGAAGGGCTCGGTCTGGCGCTGGTAGTCGATGGCGGTGAAGCTGAGCTTGGCGGCGGGGTTCGCGTAGAAGGTCAGCTTGCCGAACAGGTCGCGCTGGTCGTCGAAGCCGAACGACCGCCAGCCGCGCCACAGGTCGTTCGTGTGGGGCTGGCTGAAGCCGAACTGGGGCGTGAAGTACTTGGGGTCGAAGGCCTCGTCGTCGAACTCGAGGACGCGGCTGGCGCCGCGCTCCTCGCGGCCGGCGAAGGCGAAGCGGAGGCGGTTGCCGGTGCCCGGGACGGGTCCGTAGATGAAGCCCTGGAAGATGTGCTTGTTCTCCAGCTCGTCCGGCCGGCTGCCGAGGGCGCCGGCGATGCGGGTGGTGCGGTAGTCGAGGGATCCCTCGAGCTGGGTGCCGCCCTCGCGGGTGGCGATGTTGATGATCCCGGAGAGGGCGTTGCCGTACTGGGGCTCGAAGCCGCCGCGGATGAAGTCGAGCTGGCGGACGCCGAACGGGGTGGGTTGGAAGGCGGGCCCGCCGAAGACGAAGTTGTTGATCGGGACGCCGTCGATGAGGGTCAGGGTCTCGCCCTGGCGGCCGCCGCGGATGCGGACGGGGCTGATCCCGCGGGCCTCCTCGGTGAACGCGACGACGTCGGTGTTCTGGGGCACCTCGAGGAACCCACTGCGGAGCGCGAGCGCCTGGTTGATGTCGGTGACGGGGATGGAGGTGATGTCGTCGAGGGAGAGCTTGTCGGACGCGCCGGTCGCGGTGACCTCGACCAGCGGGACCCGTTCGGCCTGGACGACGACGCCCTGGACGGCGACGGCCTGGCTGGGGAGCGCGAAGTCCACGGTGCGGGTCACGTCGATCGAGACGAGCACGTTCTCACGGCGCACTGTCGCGTAGCCGATGAGCTGGGCCACGACGGTGTAGGTGCCGGGCGGCACGTTCAGGATGAAGTAGCGGCCGTTCTGGTCGGTGAGTGAGCCGCGGCCGGTGCCTTCCAGGAAGACCTGGACGCCGGCCAGCGCCTGGCCGGTCTGCTGGTCCGTGACGACCCCAGTGATCTTGCCGGTCTGGGCGGCGGCGGGCGGGGCGAGGGCGAGGAGGAGGATCGCGCAGGCGGCGCGTGGCGTCACGGGGTGGCGGATCACGGTCGTCC
>DATLZI010000239.1:0-3320 GCA_035574075.1 bacterium
GGCGTGCGGCACACCGCCGAGGTGGAGGTGCGCAAGACGCTCGCCGACTTCATCCGCGACGATGTCGGCCTCACCGGTACGCACCTGGGCTGCGAGCACGGGGTGTGCGGCGCCTGCACCATCCTCCTCGATGGCCAGGCCGTGCGCAGCTGCCTGCTGTTCGCGGTGCAGGCCGACGGCGCGGAGGTCACCACCGTGGAGTCGCTGGGCACGCCGGAGCGGCTGCACCCGCTGCAGGAGGCGTTCCGCGACCACCACGGCCTGCAGTGCGGCTTCTGCACGCCCGGCATCCTGATGAGCGCGCTCGCCTTCCTCCGCGAGACGCCCGATCCGACCGCCGCGCAGATCCGCGAGGTGCTCTCCGGCAACCTCTGCCGGTGCACCGGCTACCAGGGCATCGTGGAGGCGATCCGCGCCGCCGCGCCGCTCCTCGGCCGCCAGTGACCGGAGCCGCGCTTACCCTGCGCGTCCGGTCGGTCGGTTCGAGCGCGGCGCGAGCCCTGGCCGTGCGGGGGCCGGCCGGACGGATCTTCGAGGCGACGACCACCGCCGCGCTCGTCGCCGCCTTCGAGCGGGCCTGCTACCTCGAGCACGCCGGAACGCTCGTCGCCGCGGTCGCGCCCGAACTCCTCAACGGTCCCCTGAACCTCGTCGTCGCCCCGCCCTCCGGCGTCGCCTTCACGGACGTCCCCGCGGGCGCGGCCGTGGCGCTCGAGCTTCACGGCGCGACGATCTGGCCGGCGCAGCTCCATCCGTTCGATCCCCCCGCTCTGCCGGCGGCCCTGGCGCGCCTGACGGTGATCGAGCGCGTCCTGCGCGACGCCCCGCCGGAGAGCCTGGCCGGCCGGCAGCCGGCGAAGCCGCTCGAGGAGCTGGCCGACGCCCTGCGGCGCGGCGACGACGCGCTCCTGCGTCAAGCCGCGGGTCGCCTGGCCGGACGGGGCCCAGGCCTGACCCCGTCGGGAGATGACGCGCTCGTCGGAGCGATGACGGCGCTGACGATGATCCGGGGGGGCGGGGCCGCCCGCCTGCGCCGGGCGATCGCCCGCTCGGCCGTCGGGCGGACGACGCGGCTGAGCGCGGCCTACCTTAAGGCCGCATCGCGCGGCGAGGCGGGCGAGGCCTGGCACAGGTTGCGGGACGCGCTGGCCGAAGGCTCCGCCGGCCAGGTCGAGGAGGCGGCGCGGGGGGTGATGGCCTTCGGCGAGACGTCCGGCGCGGACATGCTGGCCGGCTTCGTCCTGGCCTTCCCGGCGGCGGCGTGAGCGCGCGCGCCCGGACGTGGCGGGGCTTTCTCGCGGTCGCCGCAGCCGCGACGCTGTGGGGCATCTCCGGCGTGCTGGCCAAGACGCTCTTCAACCGCCAGATCCCGCCCTGGACCGTCATCGAGATCCGGCTGACCGCAGCCTTCGCCCTGCTGCTCGCGGTCCTGCTGGCGGGCCGCCGGCCCCTGCGCGTCGGACGCGAGCAGCTGCCGATGCTCGCGCTGCTGGGCGCGGTGACCGCCTGCACGCAGTTCCTCTATTATTTCACGATCAGCCTCACCAACGTCTCGACGGCGATCTTCCTGCAGTACACCGCCCCGATCTTCGTCGCCCTCTACAGCCGGGCGGTCGAGGGCGAGCCTCTGGGCCCCGCGAAGACCGCGGCGATCGCCTGCGCCGTGGCTGGCAGCTACAGCCTCGTCGGCGGCGGAAGCGGCATCCGGATCAGCCCGCTCGGACTGGCTTCCGGTCTGCTCTCCGCGGTGGCGTTTGGCGTCTACTCCATCCTCGGCCGCGGGCGCGTGCGGCAGGTGGGCTCCACCACCGCCCTCCTCTACGCCCTGGGCAGCGGCGCGCTGCTGTGGAGCGTCCTCGTCCCGCCCTGGCAGGCCTACCGCGGCCACGACGCCGCGACGTGGGCGGTGCTCGCGGTCATCGTCGTCTTCGCGACGGTCCTGCCCTTCTGGCTGTTCCTGACCGGGCTGCGGGCGATCTCTCCCAGCGCGGCGAGCCTCACCGCGAGTGTCGAGCCGGTGGTGGGCAGCCTCGCCGCGTACCTCCTCCTGGACGAGCGGCTCGGCGCGTGGCAGATCGCCGGCGCGGCGCTGATCGCCTGTGGGGTGGGCCTGATCCAGGCCGCGGACCTGCGCGCGGCGGACGCGCGGCCCGTGATGCCCGCGCCGGATTAGGTCCCCCTAGCGGGCGAGCAGCGGCACCGGATCCAGCGGAAGGTTGTGGCGGCGGATCTCGAAGTGCAGGTGCGGCCCGGTGCTGCGTCCGTTATCGCCCACAGATGCGATGACGTGACCCCGCTCGACCCGCTGCCCGACGACGACGGCGGCCCGGCTGAGGTGCGCGTACAGCGTCGTCCAGCCGCCGCCGTGGTCGAGGTACACCGTCCGTCCGTAGCCCGCGTACCATCCGGAATAGACCACGGTGCCCGCAGCGCTGGCCAGCACCGGCGTGCCGACTTCCGCGGCGATGTCGATGCCCCAGTGATGTTCCCACACCGCGGGACGCAGAGGGTCGAGGCGCCATCCCTGGCCCGAGCTGAGGTAGCCCCAGGTCGGCGTGACGAACGCGGGATGCGATGGGGAGGCGCCGGCCAGGGACGCCGGGGCGAGCAGGACGAGCAGCACCCACGCGGTAGTGCGCCAGGCGGCGGTGAATGTCATCGCCACACCCCCCCTGCGCTCATGCCCGCCGCCGCCCCGCGCCCTGACCTGTGGCCTCACCCCGAGTCCGGCCCTAGAGGGCGCGCGCCCGCCGCCACCGCCGGACGATCCCGACGACGACGGCCCCCAGCACGCCGACCGGCAGGAGCGCGGCGGCCATGACCGCGACCGCCTCGAACGCGGCGGCCAGCTGGCGCAGCGTCGCCCGGAAGGCGGCCGCCATCCGCTCCAGCGTCGCGCCGGCGTCCCACAGGCGGCCGCCCACCGCCGGCGCCTTCTGGCGCAGCGCGACCTCGACCGTGGCCAGCGCGACCTGGTGCTCGAGGAAGCGCAGCCGCCCCGTCAGGACCTCGATCTCGCCGCGCACCCGGGCCAGCTCCCGCTCGATCGCCAGCAGGTCGCCCACGCGCGTGGCGCGGTCCATGAACGACTGCAGGCGGCTCTCGTGCCGCTCCAGGTTCCGCAAGCGGGCCTGCAGGTCGACGAACTCCTCCGTGACATCCTGACCGCTGACGCGCCGGGACTCCACCGTGCCCAGACGTTCCACCTCGAGGAGCACGGCGGAGAACCGCGCCGCCGGCACCCGCACCGTGAAGGCGCCCTGCGGCGTGCGGTCCGCCCGCGAGGTCGACGAGGCGGCGACGAAACCGCCGGCGCCTTC
>DATLZI010000240.1:0-2176 GCA_035574075.1 bacterium
AAGATGCGGCCGAGCGACTGCTCGAGCGTCGGCTCCATGGCGATCTGGTTGCCGTACGCGACGATGACGCGGCGCAGCTCGGGCAGCGCCCCCTGCTCGGCGGCGGCCAGGTAGAGCGGCTGCACGTACACGAGCGACTGGTCGATCGGGATCGCGAGCAGCGAGCCCCGGATGACCGTGGAGCCGCGCTGGTTCCACAGGGCCAGCTGCTGCGAGATGACCGGGTCCTGGTCGATCCGCGCGTCGATCTGCCGCGGCCCGTACACGAGCTTCTGCTTCGGGAAGTTGTAGACGATCAGCCGCCCGTAGTTCGGCGGATCGGACCGGGCGGCGAGCCACGCGATCATGTTGTCGCGCCGCGCGGGGTTGAACAGCGTGAGCAGGATGAACTCCTCCCGCGCCTCGCCGGGCAGCCGCATGATCGTGTAGTAGGGCTCCATCTCGCGCTCGCGCCCCTCGATCACCCGGCGCGGGATCGCCCACTGGTCCTCGCGGTTGTAGAAGACCTGCGGATCCCCCATGTGATACGTGGCGTACATCCGCGCCTGGATCGCGAAGAAGTCCTCCGGGTAGCGCAGGTGGGCGCGGAGGTCCTCGGGCATCGCCTCGAGCGGCCTGAGCAGGCCGGGGAACGCGGCCGCGTACACGCGGACGATCGGATCCTCGGTGTCCGCCAGGTAGAACGTCACCGTGCCGTGGTAGGCGTCGACCGTGGCCTTCACGGCGTTGCGGATGTAGTTGCCCATCCCCCGCACCGGCTCGGAGTACGGGTACCGGTCGGTCGTCGTGTAGCCGTCGATGAGCCAGACGAGCCGGCCGTCGGCGGTGACCACCAGGTAGGGGTCGGCGTCGAACCGGAAGAACGGCGCGATCCGCTGCACGCGCGGCCGGACGCTGCGGTGCATCAGGATGCGGCTCTCGGCGGTCAGGTCGTTCGAGAGGATGATCTTCGGCTCGGCGAAGCGGGCGGCGAAGGCGAGCCGGCGCAGCCAGGAGGACATCGGCACGCCGCCGCGGCCCTGGTACCGCGTGTAGACGTTCTGGTCGCCCTGCGGGTAGTCCAGCTCCTGGGACTGCGTGCGGACGATCACGTACTCGTTCGCCAGCTCGGCGTAGTAGATCTCCGGGCGGGTGATCGCCGGGAAGCCGTCGGAGGACCGCGGCGGGATGTCCTTGACGAAGAACTCGGGCAGCCCCTCGGCGGTGATCCGGCTGACCGGCCCGACCACCACGCCGTAGCCGTGCGTGTACGTGAGGTGCTCGTTGATCCACCCGCCCTGCACGTGCTGGTAGGACAGCTCGCGGGGCGAGAGCATCAGCTGGCGGTACTCGCCGTCGACCCGGTACCGGTCGTTGTCGACGTCCCGGAACTTGTAGTAGGTGCGGATCTCCTGCAGCTGCGCGAAGGTCTGCAGGAGCGGGCGGTGGTCCCACAGGCGGATGTTGCGGATGGTCGCCTCGTTGCGGGCCAGCGCCTGGACGTCCAGCGTCTCGTCGGCGGGGAACTCGCGCTCGTCGATGCGGTCGAGCCCGTAGGCCTGCCGCGTCATCCGGATGCCGTGCTCGAGGAACGGCCGCTCGGCGGCGAGCTGGTTGGGCGCCACGCGGAACCTTTCGAGGACGGTGGGATAGAGGCCGAGCCCGACCAGCCAGACGGCGGCGAGCACCACGAGGGCGGCCCCGACGATCCGCATGCCGGGCCGGGTGATCTGGACCACGCAGGCGACGGCAGCCGCGGCGGCGAGGACGGTGAGCCCGCCCAGCACCGGCAGCGAGGCGTGCAGGTCGGTGTACGAGGCGCCGAAGACGATGCCGGACGGCGACAGCAGCAGCTCGTAGCGGTCCAGCCAGAAGCCGACGGCGCGGAGCCCCAGCAGCACCGCGCCCAGGAGGAGCAGGTGCGTGCGCGCGCCGCCGGCCAGGCGGGGCCCGCGCGTGGTCAGGACCAGGCTCCGCTGCAGCACGTACACGAGCAGCGTGAGGACGAGCGTGCCGGTGACGAGCGCCGTGGCCCAGCCGTGGACGAGGCGCCAGAAGGGCAGCGCGAACACGTACAGCGACAGGTCCTGGCCGTAGATGGGGTCCGTGATGCCGAAGGGCACCGCGTGCTGGAAGCGCAGCGCCGTCTCCCACTGCTCGCTGGCCCGGAGCGCGGCGATCAGCGCGATGAGCCCCA
>DATLZI010000241.1:0-2440 GCA_035574075.1 bacterium
CATCCGCACCTCGCCCGCGGCGACGTCCTCGCGCATCCCCTCGTAGACCGGGAGGCGCAGCATCCCGTCCGCCGTCCAACCGAGGAAGGCCACGCGCGCCACCAGGTCCGGCCTGACCCACGTCACCCGCTCGTTCGACCGGGGGACGGTGTCGAATGGACAGACGCTGGTGACCCGCTGGCGCAGGAGGGTGTGCACCCGCCGCAGTTCGGCGTCGGTGAACCCGCCGCCGCAGTGGCCGATGTAGCGCAACTGATCGCCGACGTAGGCGCCGAGCAGCACCGCGCCGAACGTTCCGGCCCGCGCGCCCCGCCCCCGCGTGAACCCGCCGATCACGGCGTCGAGCTCCTGCCTGATCTTGAGCTTCACCCAGTCGGTCGTTCGTCGACCGCTCCGGTAGGGCCGGTCGGCGCGCTTGCCAACGATGCCTTCGATCCCCAGGTCCTTCGCCGCGGCGTAGAAGGCCCGCCCCCTCTCCGGCACGGCCTCGGAGAGGCGGACGAGGGGATGCGCCGGCAGCACCGCGGCGAGCGCCTCCCGCCGCTCGCGCAGCGGCCGGTCGGTGAGGAGGTGGCCGTTCAGGTAGAGGAGGTCGAAGACGTAGTAGGCGATGGGCGGCCGATCCGCGGGCGGCAGGCCGGCCCGCTGCTGGAGCAGGGGGAACGACGACCGGCCGGCGGGATCAAGGGCCACGATCTCGCCGTCCAGCACGGCGTTCGGGAGGTCGAGCTCGTAGAGGGCCGCGACGATCTCCGGGAACTGGTCGTTGACGACGTGGCCCCCGCGGCTGCGGATGGTGATCTGCCGCTCGCTGCCCCGATGGCGCGCGTAGGCCAGAGCGCGGATCCCATCCCACTTCACCTCGAACAGCCACCGCGGGTCGTCGAACGGCGCCTCGATCGGCGTGGCCAGGGTGGGTTTGATCTCCTCGGGAAACGGATCCGTCCCCGGACGGTCCAGCTTCAACGCCCTCAGCGGGGCCTTCCTCGGAGGGGCGGCCTGCTCCGGCGCCGAGCGGCGCCGGGCGGCGCGCGAGCCGGCCTTTCGGCCGCCCGCTTTCCGTCCCGCGTCCGCCGGCTGGCTGCGCTGCCAGCGGTGTGTCTCCTGGGCGGCGATCTGGTCGATCGTGCGACCGGTCTTCACGGAGACCGACGGCGCGGGCATCCGCCATCCCGGCACGGCGTCCCGGTCGCGCTTCTTGAACATCAGCCACTGCGTCTCGCGGCCGAGGCGGGTCCGCACGAGGTGGAACTCCCCGCGCAGCTTCTCCCCCTGCAGGCGCACGGTCAGCTTACCCTTCTCCCAGCCCTCCTCTGGCGGGCCCTCCAGCGATTCGTAGGTGCCGCGGTCCCAAACCATCACCGTGCCGGCTCCGTAGTTACCCTTGGGGATCACCCCTTCGAAGTCCAGGTACTCCACGGGATGGTCCTCGACGGGCACCGCCAGGCGCTTCTCCGCGGGGTCGAGGGTCGGTCCCTTGGGCAGCGCCCACGACTTCAGCGTCCCGCCCATCTCCAGCCGGAAGTCCCAGTGCAGGCGGGTGGCGTGGTGTTCCTGCACGACGAAACGCCGCTTGCGGCCCGGCCGCGCCGGACCCCCCGCGGGTTCGGGCGTCTGGGTGAACCGCCGCTTCCGGCGGTAGGTCTCGAGGGACATCGTCGTCAGGGGGCGAGCATCACCATCAGCCGCTGCGCGTACGCCGGGCCCGGCGTCCCCTCTTCGTGCGTGAAGTAGGCGTAGACGTCCCGCCCCGAGGCCAGCTGTTCCCGCAGCCAGGTCGCGCGCTCGGCCAGTTCGTCGTCGGTGTAGCGGTACTTGTGCAGCCGCAGGTAGGCGATGGGACCGACGGCCAGGCGAGGCTGGGCCGTCTCATCCGTCTCGCCGACGGCCAGCGACACTCGATGGTCGGCGAGCAGGCGGTACACCTCGTCCCGCCGCCAGGAGTCATGCCGGAACTCGATCACCACGTCGGCCCCCGGCCGCAGCTGAGCCAGGAACGTCCGCAGCCGGGATTCATCGTAGCGCAGCGTGGGGGGCAGCTGGAAGAGCACCACCCCCAGCCGATCGCCCAGCAGCCGCACGCGCTCGTAGAAGACGGCGAGGTCTCCGTCGACGTCGGCCAGGCGCTTGATGTGGGTGATCCGCCGGTGCGCCTTAATCGCGAAGCGGAACGCCGGCGGCACCGCCGCCGCCCACGCCGCCAGCACCGCCTCGGCGGGCTGGCGGTAGAAGGTGTTGTTGATCTCGCAGGTGGAGAAGATGCGGCCGTAGTAGGCCAGCAGCTCATCGCCGCCGAGACCGGCAGGGTAGAACGAGCCGCGCCACTCAGGATAGCTGAAGCCAGAGGTGCCGACGTAGGCCCGCGCCACCGGAGACTAGCGGTGCCGTTCGCGCAGCGCCGCCGCCCGCGGCCGGGCCCGGCGGGCGCGGCGGGCGGGCT
>DATLZI010000242.1:0-8422 GCA_035574075.1 bacterium
GCGCGGTGTCTGACGCTCCGCCTAGGGTTTGGCGAGCCGGTCGATGCGCACCCACCAGACGGCGCGGGCCGTTGTCCCGCGGCAGTCCAGCTCCAGATCGCCGAAGTAGTCTCCGCTGCCGGCCGACCGCCCGGCGTCCAGGGTGAGGGTCAGGGTAGCGCTCCCGCCGGCGGAGATGTTGAACGAAGTCGGCGAGGCCCGGACGACCTTCGGGCCGGTCAGGTCGACGCCGCAGGTCAGATCGCCGCCGCTCACGTTCCTCAGGGCGACGCTGCGCTGGGCCTGCACGTCCACGTTGCCCAGCCAGCGGCCGAAGCTCACGCTCACCGGCTCCAGCAGCAGGTCCGCCCCGTGCGCCGCTTCAACGTTGATCCGGCCGCCGCCGCGGGCCAGGGGCCCTGGATCGCGGGCGGCGTTGACATGATCGGTGACCACGCGGTCGGCGGTGTTGGTGAGCGCCGACTTGATGTCCGCGGGCGACCAGGTGGGATGCAGGGCCTTGAGCAGCGCCGCCGCCCCGGCGAAGTGCGGGGTGGCCATGCTCGTGCCCTGGAAGTACGCCCAGCCCAGGTCGCCGGTGATCTCGTCGAAGACGGCGGAGAAGACGTTCACGCCGGGCGCCGTGGCGTCGGGCTTCACGAGGAAGGTGAACGGCGTCGGCCCGCGGCTGGAGAAGCCGGCGATGATGTCGGCGTTTTGGGTGATGAACTCACGCGGCGCGGTGCCGTCCACGGTGACGGTGCCGCTGTCCCCGATCGAGGCCCGACTCCCCTCCGCCTTGCCGAGCATCGCGGCCGGGATCGTGGGCTTGGGCTCCGTACCGTCGTGCGCCATTCCCACGGGATCGCCCGCCACGTTGTTCACGACGAGGACCCCGACCGCCCCGGCAGCCTGCGCGTTGCGGATTTTGGTGGTGAAGCTGCAGGCGCCGCGGTCGATGATGGCAATCTTGCCGGCGAGCGCCGGAGAGATCGCCGTGCAGCCGTTCGCCGGCGTCGTCCGGGTGTAGGGGGCCGTGATCAGGCCGAAGTTCTCAAAGTCGCCCAGCGCGGCGCCGAAGGTCTTCCTCCCGAACGTCGCCGGGATGCCCACGAAGTGGGGATTGGTGCTCGCGCCGGCGGTGAAGGCGCCGGCCGCGCTGCCCGGGGATTCTGCCGTGCTATCGCCGGGACCGGAGTTGCCCGCGGCCACCGCCGGCACGACGCCGGCGTCGGCGACGCCGTTGGTGCACTCGGCGAGGAAGTCGTGGGGGCCCTGCACCCCGCCGCCCAGGCTCATGTTCACGACATCCATCCCGTCCGCCACCGCCGTCTCCAGAGCGGCGCAGATGTCGTGGCTGAACGCCGACCCGCCGAAGGCGCGGAAGCCCGCGCCGAAGCCCGGGAAGACGTTGTAGTCGTGCAGCTCGGCGCCGGGAGCGACCCCGCTCCAGGTCCCTTCCGTGGGTCCGCCCTGGGCCAGGGGCTCCGGCCCAGTCAGGTCCATCACGCAGCCGGCCACCGTGCCGGCGACGTGGGTGCCGTGGTTGAAGACGATCACCGGCCGGTTGTTGGGCGGCGCGGCTTCCCCGCTGGCGAAGACCTTGTGGGGGATCGTGCCCTTGCAATCGAAGGCGGGGTGGTCGTCACGGATGCCGGTGTCGATGATCCCCACCTTAATCCCCGCGCCCGCGTTCGAGCGCCCGCCGGCAGCCGGCCACACGGCGGCGGCGCGGATCAGGCCGGTGCTGATCGTCATCGCCGGCCGGTACAAGGCGCTGGGCGCGACCGCCGCCACGCCCGGGCCTTCGGCCAGCCGCTCCAGCCGCTCGCCGTTGAGCCTGACGGTCAGCCCGTTGAAGACCACGGAGAATTCGCGGACCACCTGCGCCCGGCCCGCGTTGCTCGCCAGCCACCCCTTGTACGCCTGGCGCTTGTCGGCGAGGTAGCGCCCGTAGGCCCGCGCTGCGTTAGAGCCCAGGTCGAGCTTGCGGCCGGGCAGCGGCTTCGTCCGCTCCAGCCCGGGGATCCCGCCCGGGTAGGAGGCCGTTGGAAAATCGGCCAACCGGACCATGACGTAGTCGTGCGATCCCTGGGCGGCCGTCGGGCCGTCGCTGGCCCGGCCGCCTGCTCCCGCCGGGATGACGGTCACGGCCAGGAGGGTCAGCAGGGCCAAGACGGTTCCAATCCTGCGCACGATGTGCTTCACCAGCCCACCCCCTCGGAGTGACGGTATATGCGCGTCTGCGGTTGTGGAGCGTGGAGAGCGAAAGCGGCAGATACAGGCCGGATTCGGTCGCCGCGCAGCGCACTCCTGCTGCGCGGCCGCTGCGCGGCAGAGGAAGACGACCGGCGGCCTGTCTCCGACGAGAAGTCTGGTGGAAGTTTACGGGAAGCGCCGCGCGCTCAGGTGGCCGCCGGCAGCTGGGTGGGGATCAGCAGACCGGGGCGGGAGGCCAGCAGGCGGGGGATGGCGTTGACCACGATTGCCCAGGTGGCCAGGTCGCCGGGGATGCCGCCGGCGATCTCCATCGCGATCGGGGGAGTGCCCTCGATCCGCACGACGTCGCGCGGGCGGTCCGCGTCGGCGACCATGGTCAGATCGAGCGTGATCACCTCGCGGCCGCCCTGCCGGCCGCGGCAGACCTGGTGCAGGCCACGCACGGCCCGCGCGGCGTCCATCTCCGGTTCGATCGTCTCCTCGATCGCTTCGAGCGGCCAGCGCAGCGCGGCGGCGATCATCGCCACCGACTGCGGCAGGCCGACGTGACCGATCGTCCCCTCCTGCACGCCGCGCCGGAAGGCCTCCGCCGTCAGCCCCACGCCGACCTTGCGCTGCAGGGGCAGGCGGCGCACGTTTACGTCCACGACCCGCTCCACGGTGATGCGCTCCACGCGGCGGCAGGGCGCGGCCAGGACGACAGGCAGGACATCCATGACGAAGCCGGGGTTGATTCCCACGCCGACGAGACGAGCGCCGCGATCCCTGGCCAGGCCGTCGAGGAGCGCCGCCTCCTTGGGGTGGTGGTACCAGGGATAGGCCAGCTCCTCGCAGGTGGAGATGACGTTCAGCCCCGCGTCGAGCAACGGCACCAGCTGCGGCATGACCTGGTCGATGCGGGACTGCGTGGAGTGCAGGACGACGTCCGCGCCGGCGTTCAGCAGCGGATCGATCGCCCTCTCGACAGAGACCTCCCCCGCGCCGCGGACGAACGCGGCCAGGGGCCGCCCGACCTTGGCCGGGTCGATGTCCACCGCGCCCACGATCTGGTGGCCGTGCTCCAGGGCGACCTCAGCGATGCCGACGCCGATGGGGCCGAGACCGAAGGCGATGACGCGCGCGCCTGCCACGACGTTTCATTGTAGCAGGGGAGCACGAAGAAGGGGAGGTCAGCGCTGACCTCCCCTTCTTCCGGTCCTGTGGGTGACCGGATCCGCTTGCGCGCGTCCGCGGCCCGCTGACCGTTCCTAGGGGCTTACGGTCACGGCGCGGAGCGCGTCGATCCGGCCGAACCCGTACTGCGGATCACGCCCCGGCTTGCCGAGATCCACGGCGCTGGCCTTCAGGAAGGCGCGGACCGTTTCCGCCGACGCGGTGCCGCCGAAGCGGCTGACGATCAGCGCCGCCACGCCCGAAACATGCGCCGCCGCCTGGCTCGTGCCCGCCATGGAGAGGATCGGGAGCGATGTGGCGCAGCTGGCATGTACCGCCGACTGCCGGCTGCAGGGCCCCGGCACCCAGTCGGCCATCGGGTTGTTCAGCAGTTGTCGACCCTGGACCAGGACGTTGCCGCCCGGCGCGGCGACGTAGACGGCGCGGCCGTAGTCGCTGAAGGAAGCGAAGGTGTCCGGGCCGCTGAGTGGCGTGTTGCCCAGCGTGAGCGGCCCCGTCGCCGAGGCGGCCACGACGTGGGGGATCTCCGCTGGCGCCTTGACCTCGTTCGCGTTGAGGTTCAGGTTGCTGCCGCCGTTGCCGATCGAGGTCACGACGACGATGCCCTTCTGGTGCGCGTAGTTGATCGCCCGGTTGAGCGCGGCGAGCTGCTGGGCGATCTCCCGGCCGTTCACCGTGAAGGTGAAGCCCGCGCTGATGTTGATGATGTCCACGGGTCCGTCCGGCGTCATCAGGTTCGCGGCGTACAGGATAGCGGCGAGGATGTCGCTCTCGCGGCCCTCGGCGCGCCTGGCCAGCGCATTCCACTTCAAGACCTTGATCGAGACGAGCTTGGCCCGGGGCGCCACACCGACAGTACCCGCTCGGGCGGCGATGATTCCGGCGATGTGGGTCCCGTGTTCAGCCTTGTCCATCACCGCGTCGTTCGGGTCGGCGAACTCTGACACGAAGCTGCGGCTGAATGGCGGGGCAAAGACCTGCCCCGCTGGCGCCAAGCCGAAGGCGGGATGGCTCGCATCGATCCCCGAGTCCACCACCGCGACGACCGCGCCCGCGCCCAGGATGCCCGTCGTGGTCCAGGCCTCCCGCGCCCTGATCGCGCGCAGGTTCCACTGCGACGAGTGCAGCACTGGGGCGGCGAAGGTCACCTCGCCGGAAGCCGCCTCCCCCGACAGGGTCTCTTCGAAGGCGCCCTCGCCGGAGATCGTGCCCGCCGCGGCCTCGATCCCCACCGAGGCCAGCGCGTCCGGGACGACGGCCTGGATGCCGGGCAGCGACTGCGCCGCGTAGACGAAGGCCGGCTCGCTGCTCTCCGCGACGGCCACGCCGATCTCGCCGAACTCGTAGATCAACGTCCCGCCGATGGAGGCCACCAGCATCTCCAGGTTCGCCGGCAAGCCGGCCCCGCCGAGCAGCAGGAACCGCTGGGGACTCTCCGCGGCGACCGGACCGGTCACTCCGAGGGCGAGGCTGGACATCGACACCGTGACGATCAAGACGGCCACTGCGAACCGCATCGATACGCGCATGACGCGCGCTTCCTCCCGACCAGATGTGCTCCGCGCCGCGTGATCGGCCGCGGAGCCTAGTGCGCGCAGTTCACCCCCGGCAGGGGGGTCTCCCACCTATCACGGCGAGCAAGAACGGTGCCGTCCCGGAGGGAGGACCCTCCGGACCGCGAAACAAGCGTTCGTGCCTGTCGCAGTCGTCGCCATCGGCGGCAACTCCCTGATCAAGGACGAGAAGCACCCCAGCCTGGCCGGCGAGATCGAGGCCTTGCGGGAAACCTCCACGCACATTGCCGCGATGCTCAGCCAGGGCTGGGACATCGTCCTGACCCACGGGAACGGCCCCCAGGTCGGCTTCAACCTCCTCCGCAGCGAGCTGGCCGCGAAGGTCGCCCCGCCGCTGCCGTTGGACGTCCTGGGCGCCCAGACCCAGGGATCCATCGGCTACCTCATCCAGCAGGTCCTGGGCAACGAGCTGCGCGCGCGGCAGATCCGCAAGCGCATCGCCACCGTGGTGACGCAGACGGTGGTGGACCGGCACGACCCGGCCTTCCATCGTCCTACCAAGCCTATCGGCAGGTTCTATGAAAAAGATGAGGCCGAGCGGCTGCAGGCCGAGCGGGGCTGGCAGATGGTCGAGGACGCCGGCCGGGGGTGGCGGCGGGTCGTGCCGTCCCCCATGCCCCTGGAGATCGTGGAGCGATTGATCATTAAGGGCCTGGTCTTCCAGTCCATCGTCGTCATCGCCGCCGGGGGCGGCGGCATCCCCGTGGTGCGGCGGCCGGACGGCGCGCTGGAGGGGGTGGAGGCGGTGATCGACAAGGACCTCGCCTCCTCGCTCCTCGCCCAGTCCATCGGCGCCGACCTGCTGCTCATCTCCACGGCCGTGGAGCGGGTGGCGCTGCACTACGGCCGGCCGGAGGAGCGGGCCCTCGACCGCATCACGGTGGCAGACGCGAAGCACTACCTCAGCCAGGGCCACTTCCCGCCCGGCAGCATGGGCCCGAAGATCCTCGCCGCGATCCAGTTCGTCGAAGCCACGGGCGGCGAGGCGCTGATCACGTCGCCCGAGCACATCCCGGCGGCGCTCGCCGGCCGGACGGGCACGCGCATCACAGGAGGCGACGGCCTCCAGATGGAAGGAAGGAACCATGGACCTGCGACTCGCTGATCGGATGGCCCAGCTCGGTACGGAGACGGCGTTCGAGGTGCTGGCCCGCGCCCGCGCGCTGGAGCGCCAGGGCAAGACGATCATCCACCTCGAGATCGGGGAGCCCGACTTCGACACGCCGGAGCACATCAAGGAGGCGGCGATCAAGGCCCTGCGCGACGGGGCGACGCACTACACGCCGGCGGCGGGGCTGCTCGAGGCGCGCGAGGCCATCGCCGAGCACGTGGAGGGCACCCGCAAGGTGGCCGTGCACCCGGACGAGGTCGTGATCACCCCCGGCAGCAAACCGATCATGTTCTTCACCATCCTCGCCCTGGTCAACCCGGGCGACGAGGTGATCTACCCGAACCCTGGCTACCCGATCTATGAGTCCGTGACGCGGTTCGCGGGGGGCGTGCCCCGGCCTCTCGTCCTGCGCGAGGAGCGCGGTTTCCGGATCGATCCCGACGAGCTGCGGCAGCTGGCCTCCTCTCGCACGCGGCTCATCGTCCTGAACAGTCCGCACAACCCGTGCGGCTCGGCCCTGACCCGCGAGGACCTCACCGCGATCGCCGAGGTCGCCCAGCGCACCGGCGCCTACGTCCTGGCGGACGAGATCTACTGGCAGATCATGTACGACACACCGCACCACAGCATCCTCAGCCTGCCGGGGATGAAGGAGCGCACGATCCTGCTGGACGGCTTCTCGAAGGCCTACGCGATGACGGGCTGGCGGCTGGGCTTCGGCGTGATGCCGCGGGCCCTCGCCCCGCGCATCGCCCAGCTCATGGTCAACTCCAACTCCTGCGCGGCAGCGTTCACGCAGCTCGCCGGCATCGCCGCCCTGCGCGGCCCTCGCGCGCCGGTCGAGGCGATGGTCGCGGAGTTCCGGCGGCGCCGGGACGTCATCGTCCGCGGCCTGAACGCCATCGAGGGCATCACCTGCACGGTGCCGGTCGGGGCGTTCTACGCCTTCCCCAACACGCGGCGGATCGATCCGCAGAGCAAACCGCTGGCCGACTACCTGCTCAACGAGGCCGGCGTGGCCTGTCTCTCCGGGACGGCGTTCGGCGACGCCGGGCAGGGCTACCTGCGCTTCTCGTACGCCAACAGCGTGGAGAACATCACGGAAGGGCTGCGGCGCATGGCCGAGGCGCTGCGGCGCTACCGCGCCCCGGTGGGTTGATCAGCCGCTCGGGCGGAAGCTGCGGATGATCTCGTCGCAGACCTTCTGACCCTCGCGCCACGCCGCCAGGGGTTTAGCGCAGATCGCGACCTGCGTGCGCTCGGCCGTGCCCACGGCGACGCCCACCGACGCCCACTCCACCCCGCTCGTCGTGCCGGCGACCTCGAACTTGTGCCACAGGGCCCGCGGCGTGGTGCGGGGATCCTGCTGGAACCCGGAGACGCCGTGGATGGGCAGCAGACCGAAGACCACCCGGCGCAACACCGCCTCGGTGGGCGGCCCGTCGGCGGGCACGGTGAAGACGCTGATGAACTCCCCCGGCGAGCGCACCTCGCCGGGGGGTACGAACCGCACCTCGCCCGCCGCCGCCGCGGGATCCCGGCGCCATGGCGCCGGGTGGCGCAGCGCAAAGCCGTGCTGCTCGTCGCGGTACTCTACGAGCGCCGGAGCGGGGGGACGGCTGCAGGCCGCAGCGAACGTCACGATCAGGATGGCGACGACGAGCGAGAGGCGCACCGAGGGGCAGAGTTCGACCCGCCCGGGGGAGGCCCCTTGATGCGGGCGATGCGCCTGCACCATCCCGCGCCCATCGAGCGCGCGCCGCTCGTGGCCGAGGAGGTGCCCCGGCCCGCGCCGGGACCGGAGGCTGTCCTCGTGCGTGTGGAGGCCTGCGCGGTCTGCCACACCGATCTCCATCTCGCCCGGGGCGAGCTGCCGCCGCGCCGCCTCCCCGTGATCCCGGGCCACCAGGCGGTGGGGCGGGTGGTCGAGGTCGGATGCGACGTCCCGCCCTCGTGGGTCGGGCGGCGCGTCGGCGTGGCCTGGCTGCACCGGGCTTGCGGGACGTGCGCGGCCTGCGCCCGGGGCGACGAGAACCTCTGCGAGCGGCCGCAGTTCACGGGGTACGATGTCGACGGCGGCTTCGCCGAATGGCTCACCGCGCCCGCGGCGTTCGTCTACGAGATCCCGGACCGCTTCGACGCGATCGGGGCCGCGCCGCTGCTGTGCGCGGGGATCATCGGCTACCGCGCGCTGCGCCTGGCCGCGGTGACGCCGGGCGCGCACCTCGGGTTGTTCGGGTTCGGGGCTTCCGCGCACCTGGCGATCCAGGTCGCGCGGCACTGGGGCTGCGAGGTGTCGGTGGTCACGCGCAGCGCGGCGCACCGCCGCCTGGCCGAGGCGCTCGGCGCGCGCTGGGTGGGGACC
>DATLZI010000243.1:0-2499 GCA_035574075.1 bacterium
CGGAGGCGGCGGGACTGAGCACGATCCCCGCCGTGGTGCGGAGCCTCACCGATCAGGAAGCGCTCGAACTCGCTCTGGTGGAGAACCTCCAGCGCGAGGACCTCAACCCGCTGGAGCGGGCCCGCGCCTACCGGCGGCTGATGCAGGAGTTCGGGCTCACCCAGGAAGAGATCGCCGAGCGGGTGGGCAAGAGTCAGCCATCGGTCGCCAACGCGCTGCGCCTGCTGCAGCTGCCCGCCCCGATCCAGGTCAGTCTCGAGGCCGGGCGGATCAGCGAGGGACACGCGAGGGCCATCCTGAGCGCGGGCAGCGAATCGGCGATGCTGCGGCTGTGGGAGAAGGTCGAGCGGAAGGGGCTGTCGGTGCGCGCGACCGAGCAGCTGGCCCGGGCCACTATTCCACGTGAAATACGCCGGCGTCCGCCGGCCCGCGATCCGAACCTGCGCAGCCTCCAGGAGGACCTCTCCCGGCGGTACGGCACGAAAGTCTCCATTACCGGCACGAGGAGCCGGGGTCAGGTGGCGTTCGACTACTACTCGGAGGAGGACCTGCAGCGGCTGCTCGACCTGCTGCTGGGTTGAGGGTCAGGTTCCAGCTGTTCTCTTCCGGGCCCTGTGCCGCCGGGCCTTGAGCCGGTTCCCACAGGAAGCCATCTCGCACCATCGACCCGAACGGTTCTTCGAGCGATCGAAGAAGACGCGGCCGCAGTCGGGGTTGGCACAGATCTTCAGACGGGGCCAGAGCCCCGCCGCAACGATCTCGTAGACGGCGATGAGAACCCGGGTCAAGGCCTGCTCGAGAGGCGATCTGGCCGCTGGTTCGAGCGTCGTGGCTCCGCCCGCGTCGATGACGATGCGCGCGGGCAACGACCGCGATGCCCGGTTGATGGTCTCAACGGATCTGGGAGGCGGATATGGACCCGCGGCGATCCATCCAAGGATGGCCTCCCGCAGCTCTGACGCCACGGCTATATCGTCCAGCGACGGGTAATACGCCTCGCCGGCGGCGTCCAGGATCCACGAATCCAGTGTCTCCGCAGCGATGAACGATGCAATGGAATAGATAGACTCTAGTATATCTATGATCGGCAATCTGGCAGATGGTTACCCGACGAAATTATTTTGCTGGTTACTTATTACAACGCTATATGACAGGAATATTAACTATGCTGGTTACATTCTCCTACCGCGAATAGCCAGATAAGCGAATAGCTGGATTCCCTTCTCGCAGGTTGGGGAAATTCGACGCGGCAGGGACCGTTCGAGTACTCGTCGTGTTGCCGCTCGTCGTGTGCGAGACGGCCTTGACACCACCATCGGTCGGGCGGAGAATGCACCCTATGTCCACCGCGTCGGCCCCGGCGGTGCACCGCGCCGAAGATATCGCGGCCCTCCCCGGGCGCACGAAGGGTTTCATCCTGGCAGGGGTGCTCGCCGGCCTGTTCCTCGCTGCGCTCGACCAGACCATCGTCGCCACGGCGCTGCCGGCGATCGTCGCCGATCTGGCGGGGATCCCGCTGCTGGCCTGGGTTTCCACCGGATACCTCGTGGCGAGCACAGCGATGGTCCCGGTGTGCGGCAAGCTCTCCGACCAGTACGGCCGGCGCGCCGTCGTCGCCGCGGGCATCGTGGTCTTCCTCCTCGGCTCTGCGCTGTGCGGCTTGGCCGCCTCGATGCTGCAGCTCATCGCCTTCCGCATCCTGCAGGGGGTTGGCGCCGCGGCGCTGACCTCGTCCGCCTTCGCCGTCCCCGCCGACCTGTACGCGCCGGCCGAGCGCGCGCGCTACCAGGGCCTGTTCGGCGCGGTCTTCGCGTTGAGCAGCGTGATCGGCCCGACCCTGGGCGGGTTCCTCGCGGACACGGCGTCGTGGCGCTGGGTCTTCTATGTCAACGTCCCGATCGGCGCCGTGGCGCTGCTGATCATCCTGACGAAGATGCCGCGCCTGACGCGCGGCGGACGCGTCCCGGTTGACTGGGCGGGCGCCGCGCTGCTCATCGCGACGGTCGTCCCCCTGCTGCTCGCCCTGACGCTGGACAAGGCGACCTTCCCCCTGCTGCTCCTGGCCGCCGTCTCCGGCGTCCTCTTCCTGGCCGCGGAGCGCCGCGCGCCCTCGCCGGTGCTGCCGCTTGAGCTGTTCGGCGTGCGCACGATCGCCGTGGGAGCGGTGGCCTCTCTGCTCATGGGCGCGGCGTTCATGGGGGCCGTCTTCTTCCTGCCGCTCTTCATGGTCAACGTCGTCGGCGTTTCGGCCACGGCCGCGGGCGGCACCCTCATCCCCCTTACGCTCGCCGTCGTCCTGGGCGCGATGACCTCCGCCCAGATCGTGCACCGCGTCGGCCGCTACAAGAGCGTGATGCTGCTTGGGTCGGTGGTCGCCATCGTCGGCTTCGCCCTGTTGGCCCGCATGGATCCAACGGTTACCCGCTGGGGGGTGACCTGGCGGATGATTGTCCTGGGCATGGGCCTGGGCCCGCTGATGCCGTTGTTGACGCTGGTCGT
>DATLZI010000244.1:0-3306 GCA_035574075.1 bacterium
AAGAGTTCGCGGTCCAGGCGGCGTCGCCTTGCGCCGGCGCGGCGGGGGCTAGCGGACGAGGCCGATGCGCTGGGGCGGCCAGTAGACGAAGAGGGCCTTGCCGACGACGTTGCCCACCGGGACGAAGCCGAAGAAGCGGCTGTCCTCGCTGTTGCAGCGGTTGTCCCCCAGCACGAAGAGGTGCCCGGCGGGCACCTTCTGCGGGCCGTAGTTGCTGGTGCAGGCCCGGTCGCCCCCGGCGAGGGCCGTAGGGTACAGCTCCGGGATCGGCGTGCCGTCGATCAGCACCACGCCGTCGCGCAGCTCGACGGTTTCTCCGCCCAGCGCCACGACGCGCTTCACGAAGTCTTTGCCGGGGTTGAGTGGATAGTGGAAGACGATGACGTCGCCGCGCCGGATCGCCCCCAGGCGGTAGTTGAACTTGCCGACGAGGATGCGGTCGTCCACCTGCAAGGTCGGCTCCATCGAGCCGGAGGGGATGTAGAAGGCCTGGACGACGAAGGTGATGATCACCAGCGAGAGCAGCGCGGCGAAGATGCTGGCGTCGAGGGTCTCGACCACGCTGCGCCGCACGGTGGGCGGGATGGCGTAGGTGCGCCTGACGACCAGCCGGGCAATGATCAGCACGACGGCCAGGATGAGGATCAGGCTCGGGATGCTGAGCGGAAGCCGGTCGAAGATCTCCACGACGGGGCGACCGCGGGCCTAGCGCTGTTCCTTGATGCGCGCCTCGCGGCCGATCTTCCCCCGCAGGTAGTACAGTTTCGCCTGCCGCACCTTGCCCTTGCGGACCACCTCGATGCGCTCGATGCGCGGCGAGTGCAGCGGGAAGGTGCGCTCCACGCCTACGCCGTGGCTGATCCGCCGCACGGTGAACGTCTCGCGCAGGCCGCCGCCCTTGCGGGCGATGACCACGCCCTCGAAGGCCTGCACGCGCTCGCGGCCGCCCTCCACCACCTTGAGGTGCACGCGCACCGTGTCGCCCGGGGTGAAGACGGGGATCTTGCTCTTCAGCTGCTCGCGCTCTACGACCGCTGCCCTGTCCATACCGATCGCCTCCGCAGTGCCGGGACCTCGCCCACGGCGTGCCATTATAGCACGCGCCTCGCACGCGGTCGATGCTCGCCGCGGCGCTGCTCAGGCCAGATCCAGGTCGGCTTCGTCGAGCAGGCGGCGGTCCTCCGGGCTCAGCGCCTCGCGCTTGAGGAGATCCGGTCGCCGCTCCAGGGTCCGCCGCAGCCGCTGCGCCCGGCGCCACCGCCGGATCGCTTCATGATCCCCCGAGAGCAGCACCTCCGGCACCTTCATCCCGCGGAACTCCGGCGGCCGGGTGTAGTGCGGATGGTCGAGCAGCCCTTCGGCGAAGGAGTCCGCCCGGACGGAAGCCGGATCGCCCACCACCCCGGGCACGAAGCGGGCCACGGCGTCCACGATGACCATCGCCGCCAGCTCGCCGCCCGTCAGCACGTAGTCGCCGATCGAGATCTCGTCGGTGGCCAGCCCGCGGCACACCCGCTCGTCGATTCCCTCGTAGTGGCCGCAGAGCAGGACGAGGTGGGGCTCCGCGGCGAGCTGCTCCGCCAGGGCGTGGGTCAGCAGGCGACCCTGCGGCGAGGTGAGGATGATGCGCGACGGCTCGCTCTCCCGCCGGATGGCGTCCACCGCGGCGAAGAAGGGCTCCGGCTTCATCACCATCCCCGCTCCCCCGCCGTAGGGCGCGTCGTCCACCTGCCGGTGGCGGTCGGGGGCGAAGTCGCGGAGGTTCCAGAGGCGCACGTCGAGCAGGCCCCGCTCGCGCGCCCGTCCGATCATCGAGATCGACAGCGGGGTGAACGCCTCGGGGAAGATGGTCACGATGTCGATGCGCATCAGCGGTCCTCCAGCAGTCCCGGCAGCAGCCGGACGATGATCCGGCCCGCGGCGGGGTCGATCCGCAGGACGACGGAGGCGATGGCGGGGATGAGGATCTCGCGCGCGCCGCGCACGACGTAGACGTCGTGCGCCGGCGTGCGCAGGATCTCCGCCACCGTGCCCAGCGCGTCTCCGTCCTCCGTCTCGACGCGCAGGCCCAGCACCTCGCCGACGTAGTGCCGGCCCGCGGGCAAGGGCGCAGCCAGCTCCCGCGGCACGGCGAGGGCCGCCCCGCGCCAGCGGGCCGCCGCCTCCGGGGTATCGATCCCGGCGATCTTCACCAGCACGGCGTCCCCCGCCCGGCGGACAGCCTCGATGCGCACGGGCTCGGTCCGCTCCTCGACGATCAGCACCGCCTGGCCGAGCATCGTCAGGCGCTCGGGGAAGTCGGTATCCGGCGCCACCCGCATCTCGCCTCGCACCCCGTGCGGTCGGATCACCCGGCCGACGACGACGAGCGGCGGCGCCGGCATCGCTATCCCTCCTCGCGGATCTCCATGATGATGCCGTCCTTGACCACGAGCTCAGCGCGGCCGAGCTTGTTGAAGAGGTTGTCGCCCACCGAGACCTCGACCAGGCTCTCCACGGTACCCTGCGGGAACTCGGAGTTCAGGACGAGGTCCTGCGCCTCGCGCAGCCGGATCGTCAGCTCCGCCTTCGTCGCCTCCTGCCGGGCGCGCTCCAGCTCGAGCTGCTGGCGCACGGCCCGGCTCTGCGGCGAGAGCTGCCGTTCCAGCTCGGAGCGGCGGATCTGCGTGTCGATCTGCTGCACGACGGCGTCCACGCGCTTGATCGCTTCCTCGAGATCCTGGATGTACAGTCGCTTGAAGCTCTCCGTGACCACGGCCTTGATCACCACCGGCCGGGTAATCGTGATGCCCATCGTCGCCTCCTACGCGTTGCTCGTGATGTTCAACACCACCCGCACGCGGTGCCGCAGCGCGGCGGCCCGCACGACCGACCGCAGGGCCCGGGCCACCCGGCCGCCGCGGCCGATCACCTTGCCGACGTCGGCCGGGGCCACGGCGAGGTCGATGAGCACCCCCTGCCCCTCGGCCGCCGGCGCCGCGCGCACCTGGACCGCGCCGGCGTCGTCGACGAGCGACCGGGCGAGGAACTCAACGAGCTGCCGCAGCGCCTCCTCCGGTTCCACCGCCCCGCCCTCAGGGCTTCGCCGCCCGCGCCAGCACGCCGGTGCGCTCGAGCAGCGCCCGGGCGGTGTCCGAGGGACGCGCGCCCTTGCGCAACCAGGCCAGAGCCTTGGCCTCGTCGATCTGCACCGTGGACGGGTCGGTGGTCGGGTTGTAGTAGCCGATCGCCTCGATGTACCGCCCGCTGCGGGGGGCCCGGGAATCGGCTACCACCAGGCGATAGAACGGCTTGTGCTTCCCGCCC
>DATLZI010000245.1:0-10807 GCA_035574075.1 bacterium
AGGATGACGCGCGCCGCGGGCAGCCCGACCAGCGCCAGCGCGGCGCCGATCACGCCGTAGGCGGCCCGCCACCCCCAGGCCCGCGCCAGCGCGTCGACCACGGGAAAGAACGCCGCTTCCGCCAGCCCGTTGGCCGCGTAGGCCAACCCGAAGGCCAGCCCGCGCCGCCGCGGCGCGAAGACCTCGGTGAGCACGATCGCCACGCCGATCTTCACCAGCGGCGCGCCCGCCGTCGCGATCACGCCCAACGTCACGTACAGCTGCCACAGCGCCCGCGCGCCCGCCGCCGCGCCCAGACCCGCCGCCATCAGCGCCAGCCCCAGCGTGATCATCTGCCGCGGCCGGTAGCGGTCCACGAGCAGCCCCGCACCGACGAACGCCGCCGTCTCGACGAGGAAGACCGTGGACTGCACCCCCGACACCGCGGCCCGCATCGCCCCGAACTCCTCGACGATCCGCAGGTAGAGGACCGGAAACGTGTACTGCGCGCCGATGACGAGGAACTGCAACAGCGAACAGGCGAAGAGGACGCTGCGACGACCGGCCACGCTCCTGGATTTCGCCGCGGAGATCAGGGACCCACCGCCCGGCCGGATGCGTGGGCAGTACAAGCGCGAAGTACCGGCCCGGGAGAACCTTAACCGCCCACCAGCGAAAAGCGCACCTCTTCGGCGCCCTCCATCAGGACACGCCGGCCCACTTGCGCCAGCGCTTCCAGATCTGTCTCGATGCGGGCAAAGACGTTGACCGGCTGCTTCATGTCGAGGGTAAGACCGCGCGAGATGAAGATCCCATAGGCGATGTAGATCTCAGCGGGCACCAAGCGGGCTTCGTCTCGCACCAGGAAGCTGAGCGTCCCCGGCGGAATCCCCGCCACCCGCTGGTTCTCCGGTACGATGTTGAGATCCGGGGGCAGGGTCACCAGCGCCTGCCCCGAGACGATGCTGTGGTGGAAGCGATAAGCGAACGGCAGGCGATCCCGGATCGCCCGACAGGTCCGTGGCGCTTCCTCTTCCAGCAGCCGCGCCACGAAGACCCCGCCGCGCTCGAACTCCAGACTCATCGATGGCATAACCCCCTCCATCCTCAGATGGCATGACGTACCTTGTCGCGGAACTCCTCAATGTGGGCTTCCATCGCTCGGCGCGCAGCGTCGCCGTCGCGCCGGCGCAGCGCGTCCAGGATGGACCGGTACTCGGGTAGGATCTCCCCGACACGCGCCATGGGACTGCCCGACATGTACAACAACCGCAGGGCCAGATTCAGTAGACGCTCCACAGCCCGGACCAAGTACTCGTTGCGGGTCGCCGCCGCCACGCCCAGGTGAAAGGCGCGGTCCACCCGGACATGCGCTGCGGCGCCCTCGTTGACGTCCCGATGGCGCTCGATCAACTCCTCGAGCTGTCGCAGCTCTTCATCTGTAATGCGCTCGGCGGCCAGACGGGCAGAGAGACCCTCCAGAGCGAGACGGAGCTCGAAGATCTGCTGCAGATCGGAGAGCTGTAGCGGAACAACGTACGAACCCTTGCGGGGGATGATGGTAACGAGATCCTCCTGCGCCAGTCGCTGCAACGCCTCACGGACGGGCATCCGTCCCAATCCCAGCTGCGCTCCGAGCTCTGTCTCGGTGAGCATCTGGCCCGGGCGCAGTTGCATCGTCAGGATCATCTCCTTGAGCCGCTCATAGGCCTGATCGCTGAACAGGCCTGGCGGCTTCCCGGATCGCCCGGGCCGGGGCCGACGCGTCTGCCGGACGCCGGTCCGACCGGCGCGCACCGTTTGCCCTCCCCGCCCCGGCGCTACCATGCCAGGACCCGCCGTGGATTCTCCACGGTCATCACGGTCAACTCATCCTCGCCGATCCCCCGAGCCCGGAGCAGCGCGAAGAACTGGTCGAACACCACGTCATAACCGGGCCCCCCGAATGCGTGGAGGTCGGAGCGATAGCATCGGTCGCTGGAGAGCAGCAGGCGCTCCACCCAGCCCTCCCGGATCAGCGCCGTCAGGGCGTCAGCCCGCCGCTCGTCGGGGTTGATGTGCCGGCGGCCGACCGTGTCGAACTGCACGTAGGCGCCGGTTTCCAGCACGCGGCGATGGTACGCCGGATCGAGGTAGGTGTCGCAGTGACCGATGACGACCCGCTCGGGGTCCACCCCCTCCTCACGCAGCAGCGCCAGCTGCCGCACGCCGACCGGGTACATCGAGGCGTGCGTCGTGATTGGGGCTCCGGTGGCGCGCTGGGCACGCGCCGCGGCTCTCAGCACGCGCTCTTCCTGGGCGGTCAGGTAGTCGCGATCCGCTCCGATCTCGCCAAGGATGCCGGCCGGGATGGCGCCGCTCGATTCACCCCGCAGGTCGGCGATCATCCGCTCCGCCAGGACCTCTACCGTAGCCCGATCGATCTCCGGCGGATAGTACGGTTGTCGGTACCAGCCCGTCCCCATGACGATCTGCAGCCCCGTGCGCCGGGCGATCCGGCACAGGCCAGCCTCGTTGCGGCCCAGGTCGAGGGTCGTGCACTCGACGAGCCCCCGCCCGCCGGCCGCCGTCAAGCGCGTCAGCTCCTCGACAGCCAGGTCCTCATCGTTGAGAAGGTGATCGAGGTTGCCCGTAACCCGGTAGAAGTCGCAGAGGACGTGCTCGTGCATCAGGGTCGGCCCGAGCGTCTCGGGCGGGATAGGACCAAGCACGGTGTGAATCGCCACGGTCCCCATCAGTGCAGGATCTTGCTCAGGAACTGCCGCGTGCGATCGCTCCGCGGACGACTGAAGAACTCCGTCGGCGGGGCTTCCTCCACGAACCGGCCCTCGTCCATGAAGACGATGCGGTCGGCGGCCGCCCGAGCGAATCCCATTTCGTGCGTGACGACGATCATCGTCATGCCCTGTCGGGAGAGATCCAGCATCACGTCCAGGACTTCCTTGATCATCTCCGGATCCAGCGCGGAGGTGGGCTCATCGAAGAGCATGAGCTTAGGACGCATGGCCAAGGCCCGGGCGATGGCGACGCGTTGCTGTTGCCCCCCCGAGAGGTGGTCGGGATAGGCGTGGGCCTTGTGCGGGAGCCCCACCAGCGTGAGCAGCCGATTCGCCTCCCGCCTCGCCTCGTCCGGTCGAACCCCCAGTACGTGGACGGGCCCGGCCATCACGTTCTCGATCGCCGTCATGTGCGGGAACAGGTTGAACTGCTGGAAAACCATGCCGATCTGCCGACGGTGCCGCACGGCTTCCCCCTCGCGCAGCGGCAGGACGCGCCCGTCCCGCTGTGGGTGCCCCAGGGTCACGCCGTCGAGCTTGATCCAGCCGCGGTCGATGCGCTCCAGTTGATGGATGCACCGCAGCAACGTGCTCTTGCCGGAGCCGCTCGGCCCGATGATTACGATCACCTCCCCGCGTCGCACCTGCGTCGTGACGCCCCGCAGCACGTGGAGGTCGCCGAAGAACTTGTGGACGTCGGCCAGCTCGACCAGCGGCTCCCCCGGGTCCCTCATGCGCATCCCCTCACCGCTGATCCTGCTCCAGCAGGGCCTGCTCGCCGGAATGGACCGGGGTGGAGTGGGACGGCTCTCCCGCCCGCGGCGCCCGGACGGCGGCGTATCCGCGGGCGAACCGGGTCTCGATGCGGCGCTGCACGAGCCCCCACAGGCTGGTCAAGACCAGGTAGTACAGCGCCGCGACCGTGAAGATCTCCAGGACCCGGAACTCCAGCTGGATGAGCATCTGGGACCGGCGCAGGAGTTCCTCCATGGAGATCACCGAGGCGAGCGACGTCGTCTTGAGCAGTCCATTGAAGTTGTTGCCCAGCGGCGGGATGATGACCCGGGCCGCCTGGGGGAGGATGACCACGCGCATCATCGTGCCGTAGGTCATGCCCAGGCCGCGGGCGGCCTCGAACTGACCGCGCGGCACCGAGATGATTCCCGCCCGGATGATCTCCGACAGGTAGGCGCCCTCGTTGAGGGAAAAGCCGAGCAGCGCGGACTGGACGACGGTGAGCCGCAGGCCGAGCTGGGGAAGCCCCGTGAAGATGATGATTAGCTGGACGAGCAGGGGTGTCCCGCGCATCAGCCAGACGTAGAATGAAGCAATCTCCCGAAGCAGGCGCCATCGTGACAGGCGCATCAGCGCCGCCACCAGGCCGAGCAAGAGGCCCAGGAGCATGACGCTCACCGAGAGCCACACCGTGGTCCAGGCCCCGCCCAGCAGATAGGGGTTGAACAGGTACCGCTCGACCGCGCCCCAGTCCCAGCCGGGCATCGCGCTCCCCTCCTACCCGCTCCCCGCCTACAGATCCGGGCCGCGCACCTCGAACAGGGGGGTCGGCCACTTCGTCACCCCATACCGGTCGAAGAGCGCGTCGTAGAAGCCGTCGCGCCGCATCTGGTTCATGACGCGCAGGACCGCCAGCGCCAGCGCCTTGGACCGGAAGCCCAGGGTGGCGGGGGATCCGGCGATCCCGGAGGCCGCTCGATCGAAGTCGCCCCGGTCCTGGTAGAACTTGGCCGTGGCATCGACGCTGACGACCGCATCCACCTGCCCGGCCCGCAGGGCCTGGTACGCGTCGGCGAAGGTGGTGAAGACCCGGATGTCCATCGAGGGCAGCCCGGCCGCCACCTGCTCGTCGTTGATCCGCCTGATGTTGCGCTCTTCGTAGCCGCCGATCTCGACCGCGACGCGCTTCCCCGCCAGGTCCCGCGTGCTGGCGATGCGCTGCGGGTTGCCGCGCGGTACGGAGATGCTGATGGCCTGGAGCTCGTAGAGCAGCATGTACAGGATCCTGGCCCGCTCGGGTGTGTAGAACATCCCTGTGATGCTGACATCCCAGCGTCCCGCCTGCAGACCGGGGATGTGGGCGGCGAACTCGATGTTCACCCACTCCATCCGCAGGCCCAGCCGGCGGGCGATCTCGTTGCCCAGCTCGATCCGCAACCCCTGCAGCCGCCCCTGCGCGTCCACGAACTGATAGGGCGGGATGGTGGCGTTGGTCGCGGCGATGAGCTTGCCGGCCTGCAGCACCACTGGCGGCGCCACGGCCGGCGCCGACGGGTACTTCGGCGCCTGCCCCGCCCCCGCCAGCGTCGTGGCCACCAGCCCCAGGAGCAGCACGACCACAGCCGTCCGGATGCACGTTCCCTTCATCGCCTATGGCCCCCTCTCCCCTGCGTTCAGGCCTCGCGGGCCCGACCTACCGTGCTCACCTCGCCGCGACCGCGGACGTCCCGCACCAGCGCAGGATGACCGCGGCGGTGATCGTGATCGTCTGCAGGTACTCCCCGAGATCCACCCACTCGCCGATCCCGCCTGCCTGCCCGAGGCTCCCCGCCCGCGGTCCCAGACCGACCGTCGGGATACCCCTGTGCAGGATCGGGTGGCGGATGTCGCTCGAGGCGTGACGCGCGTAGCGCGTCGGCGCGCGCCCGGTCACCCCCGCGGTCTCGGTCACGGTCAGATGGACGATGTCGTCGGCCTCATCGACGGCCGCACCCGCCGTCCCGCTCAACCAGCGCAGCGTCGGGGGATGGTGGGCCAGCCACGGATGCGTCAGCCGCTGGTCGCGGATCGCGCCCTCCACGGCGGCGCGCACCGCCGCCAGGCGGACGGCAGGTGGGAACGCCACGGTCATCCCGACCTCTGCGACAACCGGCACCCGGTGCAGGCGCTCCCGCGACCCCGCGGCCAGATAGGTGAGCGCTGCGCTCACGCCGGCGAGCCCGGTCTGATCGGCCAGGCGCCGCACGGCGGATGCGATGGTGGTGGCGAGGTCGATGGGATTGACCGATTCGGCGGCAAAGGGCGTGTGGTCTGGTTCGAGCGTGTCGGGCGGTCGGCCGCTGATGTGGACGAGGAACCGCAGGGTGCCCGGGGTCGCGGTCTTGAGCTGCGCCAGCCCCTCCCCGGACTCGGCCGGATGCAGGTAGAGGCCGCCGTCGAGGGGCGGCAGGCGGTCCAGAACGGGGACGATGCCCCTGGCGTGACCCTTGCTCGGCGCGCTGGCGAGGACGACCGTTCCGGGGAGGTCGGCGGCAGCCGCTCTTACTGTCTCCAACGCACAGCACATCGCCGACAAACCGGCCAGGTCGTCGGCCACGCCCCGACCGAAGATCCGGCCGCCGTCCGGCACGGCCCGGAACGGCGGGGGCTGGCCGCCCCCCGGCCCGTCGGTTGGCTCCAGATCAGGATGGGCAAAGAGGAGCAACGAGCGTCCCGCCCCCGCACCGCGAAAGATCCCCACCACGCTGGCCCGCGGCCCGGGCGCAACGAGGTCCGGCGCGACGAACTCGTAAGGTATCGAAAGCTGCCGGGGGTCGTAGGCGATGAGGTCTACCTGCGCGCCGAGGGCGCACAGACGGTCCCGGACATGCGCCTGGATCGCCGTCTCCCCCTCCCGCCCCAGGGCGACCAGGTCCTTGAGTGCCCGGACATAGCGAGGGGCGTGCTCCGTCACCACCTCGCTCACGATGCGTCGCATGTCGGGGCCCATCGAGATCATCGCGGCCACGGTCGCATCCACCCTGAGGTGTTGTGGAAGTTGGCGACCGCGCTGCCGGGTGCGACTAGCGCATCGCAGGCCCGCGCGAACTCCGGATCCAGGCTCATCTCCGCGACCGGCAGGACCTGTTCCAGCTGCTCGACGGTCCGCGGACCGAAGATGGGGGCGGTAATCCCGGGCTGGTCCTTCACCCAGAGCAGTGCCGCCTGCACCGGGGGCAGGCCGTGCTCCCGAGCCAGCGCGACGAACTGCCGGCCGACCTCGATCCCCGCCTCGGTCACCCGCTCCGCATAGATTCCCCCGCGCAGCACGGCGCGGGAATCCGGCGGGGGGGCATCCGCGCGGCTGTAGCGGCCGAGCAGCACCCCCATCGCCGCCGGCGCCCACGGAAAGATGCCGAGACCGTACGCCTGGCACATCGGTACCAGCTCGTTCTCGATCCGCCGGTCAAGGAGGTTGTACGGAGGCTGCTCGACGACGAAGCGGGCATACCCCCGCAGCTCGCTGAGCAGGACGCCCTCCAGCACCTTCCAGGCGGGGTGCGTGGACGTTCCGATGTAGAGCACCTTGCCCTGCCGGACCAGATCGGTAAGTGCGCCAAGGGTCTCATCGAGCGGGATATCGAAGCTCGGCCGGTGCAGCAGGTAGAGGTCGATGGCCTCAGTGCGCAGGCGTCGCAGCGAGGCCTCGCAGGCGCGGAGGATGTGCCGGCGAGAATTGCCGCGGGCGTTGGGGCCCTGCGCCGGTCCGACCGGGTAGTGAACCTTCGTCATCAGAAGAACCTCGTCGCGGCGGCCTGACTCCGCCAGGACCCGGCCGATGATCCGCTCGCTCTCCCCGGCCGCGTAGCTGTCGCCGGTGTCAATCACGTTGATCCCGGCCTCCAGCGCCCGCAGGATGATACGCCCACATTCCTCTGCCGGCGTCGGATCGGCGAAGTTACCGCCGCCGAGCACGAGCGGGGCGACCTTGAGGCCGGTGCGTCCCAGCTGTCTGTAGATCATTGATATATCCCTGAGATATCAGGGGTATTCGAGCTGAGACCTGCAGGTCCTGCAGGTACGCGGTGGACAAAGGGCGAATGCCATGGCACGCATGCCCCGGACGAATCCCCTCTCCCGGCGTCGCGCCGTAGATGTCGCCTGTGGCCGCCGGCCGGCCGACCTGTTGATCACCAACGTCCGCGTGGTGAACACCGTCACGGCGGAAGTCTACCCCGCGCAGATTGCCGTCGCCGGCGAGCTCATCGCCTCCGTCACCGACCCCGGGACGCCGGTCGCATCGCAGACGACGATCGACGGCGAGGGTCGCTACGCCGTCCCCGGCCTCGTCGACAGCCACCTGCACATCGAGAGCAGCATGGTCCTGCCGCCGGCCTTCGCCGCCGCGGTGGCGCCGCGCGGCGTGCTGACCGTCGTCGCCGATCCGCACGAGATCGCCAACGTGCTGGGCCTGCCCGGGATCCGCCTCATGGCCGACCTCGCGCGCGGCCTGCCCGTGGACATCTTCTACCAGGCGCCCTCCTGCGTGCCGGCCACCGCGCTCGAGACGGCCGGCGCGGAGATCGGGCCCGCGGAGATCCGCGCCCTGCTGGCGTGGGAGGAGGTCCTCGCCGTGGGCGAGGTGATGGATTTCCATGCCGTGCTGGCGCAGGAAGGCCGCGCGGCGGAGGTCCTGGCGGAAGGGGTGCGCGGAGGCGCGGTGATCGAGGGCCACGCGCCCAATCTCACCGGCCCGGACCTCGCCGCCTACGTCGCCGCGGGGGTCACCTCCGACCACACCTTCGTCACCCCGGCGCTGGCGGTGGAGCGGCTGCGCAGCGGCGTTACGCTGCAGCTGCAGCTCAAGACGCTCGCCCCGGACACGCTGCGCGAGGCGGCGGCGCGGGCCCGCAGCCTCAACCTGTGCCTGGTCACCGACGACGTGATGGCGGACGATCTGGTGGAGACCGGCCACCTCGACCACATCCTGCGCACGGCGATCCGCCTGGGGCTCGACCCGCTCGAGGCGATCCGCGCCGCCACATTGGCGCCGGCGCGGCGGATGCGCCTGGACGACCGCGGCGCCCTCGCGCCGGGGCAGCTCGCGCACATCGTCCTCACGGCAGACCTGGCCGACTTCCGGGCCGACGTCGTGATCCACGCCGGCCGGCTCGTCGCGCAGGATGGCGTCCTGACGGCGCCGATAGAACCCCCGGCCATCCCGCAGGCCGCCCGGCGCACCGTGCGCATCGCCCCGCCCGACCCGGGCCGGTTCCGCCTGTCCTCCCCCGGGACGTCGGCGGCGGTGCGCGTGATGGCCATGCGCCCCGACTCCACGTACACCGACGCGGAGACCGTGACCCTCGCCGCGCGCGACGGGTTCCTCGACTGGCCGGCCTCCGACTTGTGTCTGGCGGCGGTGTTCGAGCGGCACGGCCGGGCGGGCACGGTCGGGTACGGCCTCGTGCGCGGGGCGCTTAAGCGCGGGGCGGTGGCGATGACGTGGGCGCATGACAGCCACAACCTGCTGGTCCTGGGCCGCAGTCCGGAGGAGATGGCCGCGGCGGCGCGGTGGGTGGTCGAAGCGGACGGCGGGATGGTCGCCGTCCAGGGCGGCGAGGTCCTGGGCGGGGTGGCGCTCCCGGTGGCGGGCATCGTCTCGGATCGGTCCGTCCCCGAGGTGGCGGCGGCGCTGGCGGGCTTCCGGCGGGCCCTGACGGCCCTGGGCTTTTCGCACCGCTCGCCGGTGATGGCGCTCGGCGTCCTCACCCTGCCCGTCAGCCCCGCCCTCAAGCTCACCGACCGCGGCCTCGTCGATGTACGCGCGGGACGGATCGTCCCGCTCCTCGTGGGGTGACGAGCATGGAGCAGATGCAGCGCCACCTGCGCATCACCCGCGGCGCGATGCCGCGGTTCTGCCTGATCCCGGGCGATCCGGCGCGGGCCGAGCGCATCGCGCAGCGTTTCGAGGGCGCGGAGGAGGTCATCCGCAACCGCGAGTTCCTGGGCTTCCGCGGCACGGTGGAGGGTGTGCCGATCGGCGTGTGCTCCACCGGCATCGGCGGGCCTTCGGCCTCGATCGCCGTGGAGGAGCTGGCCAACGTCGGCGTGGACACCCTGATCCGCGTGGGCTCGGCTGGCGGACGGCAGGAGTCGATCCCCGTGGGCAGCCTCGTCGTCGTCACCGCCGCGCACCGCGGGGAGGGGACGTCCCTCGCCTACCTGCCGCCGGAGTTCCCCGCGGTGGCCGATCTTGCCGTCACCACCGCCCTGCTCGACGCCGCCCGCGAGCTGGGCCACGCGGCCGTGGCGGGGATCGCCACAACCCGCGACGCCTTCTACCGCCGCGACCCTTCCCTGGCGGAGCGGCTCTCCCGAGAGGGCGGCGTGGTCGCGGCGGAACAGGAGTGCGCCACGGTCTTCATCGTCGCCACGGTGCGCCGCGTGCGGGCCGGCGCCGTGCTGGCCATCGACTCCAACATCCTCCTGCCCCGGCTGGAGCCCGAGGAGGTGCAGCGCCGCTTCCGCGAGGCGGAGGGACGCGCCATCGACACGGCGATCCGCGCCGTCCTCCGACTGGCCGGCTCGCCGACCTAGCGCGACGCGCCGCGCAACCCGCCGCCGAAGGCGGCCGCGCGCTCGCGGGCGAAGTGGCAGGCCGCGGTGTGCCCGTCCACGTCAACCGTCGGCGGAACCTCGGTCTGACAGATCGCCTGCGCCACCGGGCAGCGGGGGTGGAACGGGCAGCCTGCGGGCGGACGCAGCGGCGAGGGGATGTCGCCGGGCAGGACGATCCGCTCGCGCTTCGCCTTCGGATCGGGCACGGGGGTGGCCGAGATCAGGGCTTCGGTGTAGGGGTGCAGCGGGGCGCGGAAGACGGACTCCGTGGCGCCCTCCTCGACGATCCGGCCCAGGTACATCACCGCCACGCGGTGGGCGAGGCTGCGCACCACGGCCAGGTCGTGGCTGATGAACAGGTAGGCCAGGCCCCGCTCCCGCTGCAGCCGCTGCATGAGCAGGAGGATCTGCGCGCGCACGGAGAGGTCGAGCGCCGAGACGGGCTCGTCGGCGATGATCACCTCCGGGGCGGTGGCGAGCGCCCGGGCGATGTTCACGCGCTGGCGCTGGCCGCCGCTGAGCTGGTGGGGAAAGCGGGGCAGGAAGGCGCCGGACGGCGCCAGCCCCACCTCCTCCAGCAGCCGCGCCGCCTCCTCCCGGCGGCGCCGCGGCGGCACCCCGGCCGCCGCCAGTCCCAGCTCCACGGCGTGGGCCACCGTCTTGCGGGGGTTGAGCGAGGCGGTGGAGTCCTGGAACACCGGCTGGACCGCCCGCCGGTA
>DATLZI010000246.1:0-15253 GCA_035574075.1 bacterium
GGTGGTGTCTTCCCAGGTGGCCATGGCTCTGCGCCTATCCTACGCCCCTGGCGTCCAGGCGTCCAGGCAACTTCTCGGGTAGATCATGCCACCGCGGACGGCCGGTAGACACGCTCCTCCCGCCGCGGAGGCGTCTCCCGCCAGGCAGGAAGGAGCTCCCCGGCTCCGAACCGTCCCCTTCAATCCGCGGCAAGGGGGGTGGGGGGATGGCGAGGGATCTCACCGTTGTGCTCGAGGACCGGCCGGGGACGCTGGCGGCGCTCGGCGAGACGCTCGGCAAGGCCGGTGTGAACATCGAGGGCATCTGCGGGTTCCCGGTCGGAGGCAAAGGGACGATCCATCTCCTGGTCGAGGACGCCGCCGCGGCCCGGCGCGCGCTGCAGCAGGGCGGCATGCAGGTCACCGGCGAGCAGGACGTGCTCGTCACGACGCTCGAGGACAAGCCCGGCTCGCTGGGCGCCGCCCTGCGGAAGATCGCGTCGGCCGGGGTCAACGTGACCCTCCTCTACCTGGCCACGCGCACGCGCGTCGTCATCGGCGCGAGCGACCTGGCCAAAGCCCGCGCTGCGCTCGGCAAGGGCTAGCGTCCCGTGTGAGCCGGGTGCGTGGGAGGGCTGTTCAGAAGACGGGACGCGGGTTGGCGGTCAGGAACTGCTGCATGGCGAGGCTGATGCCCCAGCCCACCGCCACGAGCACGGCGATCCACACGATCAGGCGCATCGACCTCACCTCCTTACTGCCCCTATACCCGCGCACCCGGGGTGGCGGACCGCTGCCGGGTGACCGCCCCCTCTTCGCGGGACGTCAGGCGCGGAGCGCGGCGAGGGCCTGCCGGTTGTTGGGAAACGCGATCGGCTCGGGGGGGTCGTCCAGCGGGAACCACGCGGCCGCCGCGACGTCGCTGGCCGGGACGGGCTCGCCGCGGGCGATCCGGGCACGGTAGTAGATATTCAGCGTATGCTCCCCGTCGTCGCCGTAACGGTCGGGGAAGATGCCGACGAGCGCCTCGAGGTGGATCTCCACGCCCAGTTCTTCCCGGCACTCCCGGCGCAGGGCGTCCTCCGGGGACTCGCCCGGATCGATGTAGCCGCCCGGGCAGTCCCACGCTCCCCGGAAGGGCTCTACGGCGCGGCGGACGAGCAGGACCTCTTGACCCCGCTCGCCGTCGCGGACGATGAGCGCGGCGACCGTGGGCTTGGGGTTCTGCCAGTGCACGTGGCCGCATCGGGGGCAGACCGGCTGCGGCAGGCGTTCGCCCTCGAGCCGGCGCCACTGCAGGGCGGCGGCGCACTGCGTACAGAAGACCGGCGCCGGCACCGGCCCCTCAGTCGCCGGCCGCCGCCGAGGCGCCCGCGGAGATGCCGTAGAGCTCTCCGAACTTGCGGCGGAGGTAGTTGAGGTAGGGCTCCACGGTGAGCTCGGATCCCGTCGCGCGCCGCAGGAGCTCGCGCGGCAGGTACTTGCGGCCATGCCGGTGGAGGTGCTCGCGCAGCCAGCCGAGCAGGTTCCCGAAGCGTCCCTGCCCGATCTCCTCCTCCAGCGACGGATGGGCGGCCCGCGCCGCCTCGTAGAGCTGGACGGAGATGATGTTGCCCAGGGAGTAGGTCGGGAAGTAGCCGAGCGACCCCTGCGCCCAGTGGATGTCCTGCAGGACGCCGTCCGCGTCGCGCGGTGGGATCTGGCCCAGGTAGGCCTCCATCCGCTCCGCCCACGCTCCCGGCAGCGCTTCCACCCGCAGCGAGCCTTCCAGCAGCTGGCGCTCCAGCTCGAAACGCAGCATGATGTGCAGGTTGTACGTCAGCTCGTCAGCCTCGACGCGGATCAGCGAGGGCTGCACGCGATTCACGGCCCGGTAGAAGGCTTCGGCATCCACGTCCCGCAGCGGCTCGGGGAACTGCCGCTGCAGCTGCGGGAAGTAGTGTCGCCAGAACGGCCGGCTGCGCCCGACGAGGTTCTCCCACATCCGTGACTGCGACTCGTGTAGTCCCAGGCTCGCGCCTCGGGCCAGCGGCGTGCGGTCGAGGGACGGCGCGATGCCCTGCTCGTACAGCGCGTGGCCGGTCTCGTGGAAGATGCCGAAGAGCGCCGAGGGGAGATAGCGGCGCTGGTAGCGCGTCGTGATCCGCACATCGTTCACGCTGAACGCGGTGGCGAACGGATGCGGGCTGATGTCAAGCCGTCCCCGCCGCAGGTCGTAGCCGAACGCCTCGGCGACCATCAGGCCGAAGGCGCGCTGCCCGTCCTCGGGGTAGTCGGCGCGCAGGAAGCTGTCGTCGACGGCCGGGCGGGAAACGATCGCCCGTACGAAGGGCACGGTCACCGCGCGCACCCGGCTGAAGATCGTCTCCACCTCGCGCGCCGTCATGTCCGGCTCGTAGAGGTCGAGCAGCGCGTCGTAGGGGTGGTCGGTGAAGCCGAGGTAGTCGGCGGTCCGCCGGGCGTACTCCACCATGGTCTGCAGCGACGGGCGGAAGGCCGGGAAGTCGTCGCGCCGGCGGGCCTCGCGCCAGACCTGCACGCTGAGCGAGGCCTGGCGCGCCCGCTCGGCGACGAACGCCGTCGGCAGCCGGGTCAGACGGTCATAGTCGCGGCGCGTCATGCGGACCAGCGCCGCCTCGTCCGAATCGGGGTCGAGGTCCTTTGCCTCCCGCTCCGCCGCCTCGAGCAGGCGGCCGGTCTCGGCGTCGATGAAAAGGTCGTGCGCCAGACCGCTCAGTGTGGCGAGCGTCCCGGCGCGGGCCGAGGCGCCCTCCGGCGGCATCAGCACCTCCTGGTCCCAGCGCAACAGTTGGGCCGCGTTGCGCAGGTCGGTGATCGTCGTCAGCCGTCGCTTCAGGCGCTCGACGGCGTCGGGCAGGGCGGCCATCACGGCACCTCCAGGTGTTCGCCTCTGAAGTTGTCCCGCCAGCCGCTACACTCCTTCCGCCGGGACGAGCGCGCGTTGGGCGCGGACGTCCCAGACGCCGCGGCTGGTCAGGCGGATCCAGGGCAGAGAGTCGAAGCTGAGGAAGAGCAGAGTGAAGAGCGGATCGCGGAAGCGGTACCCCCGAGATCGGACCACGCTGTCGAACCGGTGGGCGGCGTCCACGGCCTGATCCCAGGACATCCGGGCATAGATGCGATCCTCGAAGGGCCACCGCAGCAGCTCGCGTCCCCCCTCGACCACGACGACCCCGCCGCCGTCGTCAGCCAGGCGGTTGAGGGCCGCGGCCATGTCCGCGGCCGAGTCGCCGAGGACGAGGACGTCTCCGAAACTGCTGCAGTACGTCGTGGCCAGCCCTCCCAGAGGCTCGGCGAAGCCGTGCAGGCGGGCGCGAGTGATCCACCGGCCGCGGCCATCGAGCAGGGCGGCGAGGAGGCCGCCCTGCGATCCCTCCGCGGGCGGGATGGCTTCGGTGATGACGTCGTTGACCAGGCGCAGTTCAGCGCCGGGCAGCGGAGTCCGCGCGAACACGGCGGCCGGCAGCCGAGGGATGGCGGCCGGTTCGAGATCATCCTCGAGGGGCAGAGGATCGAACCGCTCGAGCAGCGCGCCGTCTCGGGCGACGAGCCGGCCCCGGGCGATCGTCAACAGCGGCGTGGGCTCGCCGAGGTCCGCCAGGACGTTGAGATCGGCGCGCCGATCCGGCGCGATCTCGCCGAGATCGTGAAAGCCGAAGTACCGCGCCGGGTTGAGGGTGGCCATGCGCAGCACAGCCATGGGGGGCAGCCCGGAACGGAGGGCGATCCGCATCAGGTGGTCGAGGTAGCCGTGCTGCGCGACGAACAGCGGCGTGGGGCCGTCCACCGTGAACATCGCCAGCGCCATCGCCTCCGGACGCCCCCGCACGGCCTCCAGGAGCTGCGGCAGGTCGGGACGGATGGGGCTGTGGCGCAGCATCGGCACCAGCCCCGCGCGCAGCCGGTCTTCGACTTCGGCCGCGCTGATCGCCTCATGGCAGGAGGTTACGCCGGCCGCCGCCAGCGCGGCCAACCGCTCGTACGAGGCGCCGGGCGCGTGGCCCTCCACCCGCCGGCCGTCCTCGCGCGCGGCCCGGATCTTGGCCAGGAGGTCCGGATCGCCGCGCAGGACGTCCACCCAGCGCGTCACCTCGCCCACGGCGGCCGCGGAGGGCAGCCGCCACAGCCGGCGCACTTCCTCCAGCGCGAATCGCTCCTCATCGGAGAAGGCCTGCGGGGTGAGGCGGATGAGGTGGCGGATGCGCAGCGGGAGCGCCGCCAGATGCTCGAGGAGCGCGGGCAAGCGCTCGCGGCGCGCCAGCGCCATGAGCGGGAGCGCGTCCACCACCGCCGTGGTCGTGCCGGTGCGGAGCAGCGCGCCGGCCAGGACGCGGGGGTTGACGACGCTGAAATGGGTGTGCGGCTCGATGTAGCCGGGGACGATGACGCGCCCCCTGACATCGAGCGTGATGGCCTCCGCGGCGGGGAGGTCCTCGCCCACGGCGACGATGCGGTCGCCGTCAATGAGGACGTCGGCGCGGCGCAGCGCTCCGGCCGCCACATCGGCCACGATCCCGCCGCTCAGGCGCAGCGCGTCCTGTCCTGGTTCCACGTCGTCCAGCATAGGAGAGATGCCCCCTTCCGACAACCGCGCCCGGTTCCCCCCGAGGCGGTAGGAGATGGGAGCGCCGCGTGGAATCCCCGAATCACCTTTTTCCCACCCTGGCGCCACCGGCGCTCGACGCCCCCCCTCGTCGCAGCGACAACCTTCCTGGCGTCCGCGACCTCGTTCCAGACAGGGCAAATCCGAAGAGGAGGATGGACGATGAGGCGGCACCGCGCTACCGCAGGGCCGATTTTCCTCGTTGTCGCCACGGCGGTTCTTGTCCCGGCGTTGAGCATCCCCGCTACCGCCCAGACCGCCGCGTTCCAGCATCAGGTCGGGATCCAGGCCTATTTCGCGCAGGGCAGCAGTCCCGGCGCGACCTGGACCTCTACGCTGTGGCGTCTGGAGTACGCGGGGGTGCATCCGACGTCGCCGTTCGGGCTCAGCGCCGCCGTCCTGGGCGGAGGCGGGATGGGGGAGACGTTCTGGACGGTCGGGGCCAGCTATCGTCTGCCGCTCCGCTCGATGGCCGCCGGCGCGGCGCAGCCCGTGGTGCGGGTGAAGGCCGAGTACGGGTCGTTCCGCTTCAACGTTCCGGGAGGACAGGCCACGAGCGCGGGAGTGGGCTTCGGCCTTGAAGCAGCGCTGCCGCTCGGCGCGCCTCGAGGCGGCCACCTGGCGCTGGTGGCGGACTACGTTTCCTTCGGCAGCAACGCCACCACGGCGCCGCTCGGCTCCGGGGCAGGGCCGGTCTCGACCTACACCCTCGCCCTCGTCTACAAGCCGGCTCGGGCCGGCGCACAGGGACCGGCGCCTGGCGTCATCTACGCGGGCGGACCGGACCGGGAGCTGATGGGCGAGGACTGGGCATTCACCGCCGGGGCGCGCAGCATCAGCGCCGAGGTCCCGTTCACGAGCCGCCACACCTGGACGGGGTTCTTCATCGGGGTGAGCAAGTCGTTCTAGCCCCCACGCCGCCGGCGTAGCTCGTCTGCGACCTGCGCCGCGGTCAGGGAGCGACCGGCGGCGTGGTGAATCTCGAACACGGCGGGTGACAGCGCGGTGCGCAGCGCGCCCGCCAGGTCGTGGATCTGCGCTTGTCGGTAGGGGGGAAGGGGCGCCCCGGTGCGCTCGCGGATGGCGGCCGCCGCGCCAAGCCATCGGGCCGCCTGCTCCGCCCGGCCGCGCCTGTGGTCGATCAGCGCCAGAACCTCCAGCGCATCAGCCGTCCCGAGCGCGTCCCACGCCATGCTGTCCGGGCGATCGTCGAGGAGACCCTCCATCAGCCGTCGCTCCGCCGCATCGAGATCGCCGAGGGCGAGGAGCACGGCGGCCAGCGGGGTGAGCACGTCGCGGGTGGACCAGCGGTCGCCGCTCTGTTGGAAATGGGTCAGGCTCTGCTCGAGGAGGGCGCGGGCCTCGGCATGGCGGCCCTGGCAGGACGCGGCGATCCCCCGCGACTGACGAACCGAGGCCAACCCCTCCGCGTCATCGAGGGTTCGGTAGAGGTGCTCGGCCTCGTCGAGGAGCGCCAGCGCCTCCGGCCAGCGACCGAGGACGACGTGGATCCTGGCCAGGCCGTAGGTGGACCGGGCCACGCCGTGCGCGTCCTCCAGACGCCGCGAGAGGGCGCGGCTCTCCTCCAGCAACCGCAGCGCCCGCTCGTAGTCTCCGGTGTAGCTCACCGCGATGGCCAGCAGGGTCAGCGACCGGCCGACCATCCAGCCGTCGGCGATCGCGCGGAACGCGGCCAGGCTCTGCTCGTGGAACGCCACGGCTTCGGCGAAGCGGTCCCGGCGGCGGGCCAGCAGGCCGAGCACGAGGAGGGCGTGGGCCTCGCCCTGGCGGCTGCCGCAGGCCCGCGCCAGGCGGAGCGCCTCGGCGGCGCGGCGTTCGGCCTCACCGTAGCGCCCCTGCCGCCACGCCAGGTAGGCCGCCCCATTCAGGGGTTCGATGGCCGCCTCCGGCACAGAGGGCGCGAACGCTAGGAGGCGATCCAGCCAGTGCGTGGCCTCCGCCCAGTGTCCGCGCAGGTACCAGAACCACCACAGCTGACCGGCCAGGCGCAGGCCCGGCTCGGGACGGGGCGCCTCGAGCGCCCAGCGCAGCGCGGCGCGGAAGTTGTCGAGCTCGTGGCTGAGTTCGGCCAGGGCCTGCTGCTGGCCGGCTCCTCGGATCGCAGCCGCGGCGGCGGCGGCGACGTGGATGTAGTAGTCGAGGTGACGGTCGCGCACCTCCGCGGCTTCGCCGCTGTCCTCCAGCTTCTCCGTCGCGTAGGCGCGCACGATCTCGAGCATGCGATACCCTTGCCGGTCCTGCGACCGGTCGGCCTGGAGCAGCGATCGGTCGAGCAATCCTTCGACGAGGTCGAGCACCTGGTCGCGAGGCAGACGGTCATCGGCGCACACCGCCTCCACGGCTTCCAGACGGCAGAAGCCGGAGAAGACGGCGAGGCGCTGGAACAGCCACCGCTCCAACGGGCTGAGCAGTCCGTAGCTCCAGTCGAGCGCGCCGCGCAGCGTCTGGCGGCGGCCGGCGACGGAGCCGGCCCGGCCATCGATGATCAGGCGGAGGTGATCCTCCAGACGGCGGGCGATGTCGGTCGCGCCCAGGACGCGCGTCCGCGCGGCGGCCAGCTCGATGGCCAGGGGCAGTCCCTCCAGCCGGTGCACGATGCGGACGATCGCCGCGGCGGTCTCCTCTGTCAGGCGGAAGTCGTGTTGCACCAGTTGGGCGCGGGCCAGAAAGAGCGCCACCGCGTCATTGGCAGCGAGCGCATCCGGCGGTTCGGCCGGGCTGAGGCGGGGGAGGGGCAGCGGGCCTACCGGGTAGATGGCCTCGCCCGCCGCGTGCAGGGCCTGTCGGCTGGTCGCCAGCACCCGGAGCCCGGGGCAGGTCCGGGTGAGCGCGACGGTCAAGCGGGCGCAGGCCTCGACGAGGTGCTCGCAGTTGTCGAGGAGGAGCAGGGCGGTGCGTGTGCTCAAGGTGCGCGCTATCGTCTGCTCCAGCGGCGCCGGCCCCTCGGTGACCTGAAGCGCCGCGGCGACGGCAGGCGCGAGCTGCGCGGGGTCGTTGAAGTGCTCGAGCTCCACGAGCCAGACGCCGTCGGGAAAGTGGTCGATCAGATCGGCGGCGACCTGCAGGGCCAGGCGCGTCTTTCCGCCGCCGGCGGGGCCGGTCAGGGTGACGATGCGGTTCCGCTCGATGAGCATGCGGACGTCCGCCATTTCACGTTGCCGTCCGACGAAGGTGGTCAGCTGGACGGGGAGGTTGTTGGGCGTGCTGCTCAGCGAGCGCAGCGGCGGGAAGTCATCCGGCAGCTCGGCGGCGGTGAGCTGCGTGATCGGCTCGGGGCGCTGCAGATCCTTCAGACGGTGCAGACCCAGGGATCGCAGCGTGCCGCCAGGCACCTGCTCCGGTCGGAGCAGGCGGGAGGTCGTCTCCGAGAGGAGCACCTGCCCGCCGTGGCCGGCGGCGCACAGCCGGGAGGCGCGGTGCACGTCCAGCCCGACATAGCCGCCGGGCGTGAGGAGGGGCTCACCGGTGTGCAGCCCGATCCGCACGCGGGGGACGGCGTCCGCTTCCCACCGCCGCCGGGCGATGGCGCGCTGGATCGCGAGGGCGGCGCGCGCCCCGGCCGTGGCTGTGGGGAAGGCGGCGAAGAAGGCGTCGCCGCTACTGTCTACCTCGACGCCGCCCTCCGCGGCAATCGCCTCCCGCAGCATGGCCCGGTGCAGCGCCAGCAGCGCGGCGTACCGGTCGTCGCCCAGCGCCTGGAGCAGGCGCGTCGAGCCCTCGATATCCGCGAAGAGGAAGGTGACGGTGCCGGTCGGCAGCGCGCCCATGACCGGCCTCCCCCGCCGGTGCCATCCTCCGGAACCGCACGGTAGGCCCAATGGTTCGCCAGAGCCGGCCGTCCGGTCCTGCCGCCGGCCGGGATCGGCCGGAATGGGGAGGCAGGGGCTCCGATTTGTCCACGCGAAAGCGTTGGTACATGAAGCCCGGCCTGCGCCCCGGCGCGGAAGCCTCCGTGACCATCACGGTCACGCCCGAGATGCTGGCCACCTTCGAGGAGCTCGGGCCCGTCCACCCGCTCTACGCCACGTGGTCGATGGTCCGCCACATGGAGCTGGCCTGCCGGAAGATCATCCTCCCCTTCCTCGAGCCCGACGAGGACGCCGTCGGCCACAGCATCACGGTGACCCATCTCGCCCCGTCCCGGGCGGGCGACCGGGTCACCGTGCGGGCCCGCGTGCTCCAGATCGCCGGCCGGCGAGTGGTGTGCGCCGTCGAGGCGCACAACGAGCGGGAGAAGATCGGCGAAGGCACCCAGGTCCAGGTGCTGATGCCCAAGCGCCGCCTCCGCGCCATGGTGACGGCATGAGAGGAAGTCTGGTGCCGCTGGTGACCCCCTTCCGGGAGGGGCGGATCGACGAGGCCCGTTTCCGCGCCCTGATCGACTGGCAGATCGACGCCGGATCGCACGGGCTGGTCGTCGCCGGGACCACTGGCGAGCCCGGCGCGCTGTCCCTGGAGGAGCGGGAGCAGCTCATCGAGGCCGCCGTGCGGCACGTCCGCGGGCGCGTGCCCGTGCTGGCCGGCACCGGTACCGCGAACCACGCGGAAACGGTCCGCCTGACGCGCTTCGCCAGCCGGGTGGGCGCCGACGCCGCCCTGGTCATCGTCCCCTACTACGTTCGGCCCTCGCAGGAAGGCCTCTACCGGTACTTCCGGTCCATCGCCGACGCCGTCGACATCCCGATCATCCTCTACAACATCCCGGCCCGCACCGCGGCCAACCTGGAGGCCGCGACGATCGCCCGGCTGGCCCGCGACTGCCGCAACATCGTCGGGGTGAAGGAAGCGAACAAGGACTTCGAGCACGTCAACCGCGTCCTGCACCTCTGCGGCCGCGCCTTCGCCGTGTACTGCGGGATCGAGCTGCTCTGCTTCCCGCTGCTGGCCGTCGGCGGGGCGGGGCACATCAGCGCCACGGCGAACATCCTGCCGCGCGAGGTGGCGGAGCTGTACGAGCTCGTGCGGGCAGGCCGCTGGGAAGCGGCGCGCGATCTGCACTTCCACCTCCTTCCCCTGAACGAGGCCCTGTTCCTGGAGACGAATCCGGTGCCGGTGAAGACGGCCCTGGCCTGGATGGGTCGCATCGAGCCAGATGTCCGGCCGCCGCTGGCGCCCCTCAGCGCGTCGAACGCCGCGGCGCTGCGTCGCGTGGTGGCTGGTTACGGGCTGATCCCCGCGGAGGTGACGGCCGATGCCCGCGCGGACGGGTGAACAGTTCATCGCCGGGCTGCGCGCGCAGCCCCGCGACCTGTGGATCGGCGGCCAGCGGGTGGATGACCCGGTCACCCACCCCGCCTTCCGCAACGTCCTGCGCAGCCTGGCTGCGCTCTACGACCTGCAGCACGATCCCACCCGGCGCGACGAGATGACCTACGTCTCACCTACCAGCGGCGAGCGCGTGGGACTCTCGTTCCTCATCCCGCACACGCGCGAGGATCTCACCCGGGTGCGGCGGATGATGAAGATCTGGGCCGACTACTCCGGTGGGATGATGGGCCGCACGCCGGACTACCTCAATCGCGCCCTGATGGCCTTCGCCGCGGCGGCCGACTACTGCGGGGAGAACGACCCGCGCTTCGCCCAGCACCTGCGCGCCTATTACACGCTGGTGCGCGAGCGGGATCTCTGCCTGACGCACACCCTGATCAATCCGCAGGCCAACCGCGCGGTTGGCCCGGGCGGGCAGGCCGATCCGCACCTCGCCGCGCGGCTGGTCAGCGAAACCGACCGCGGCCTCATCATCCGCGGAGCGCGGATGCTGGTCACGCTGCCGCTGGCCGACGAGCTCATGGTCTTCCCGTCGACGCTGCTCCGCGCCGGTGAGGACGATCGGCCCTACGCCTTTGCCTTCGCCATCCCCTGCGGGACGCGCGGGCTGCGCTTCCTCTGCCGCGAGACCTTCGATCCGGGGGGCTCGACGTTCGACTACCCTCTGAGCAGCCGGTTCGAGGAGATGGACGCCGTCGTCGTCTTCGACGACGTGCTGGTGCCCTGGGAGCGCGTCTTCCTCCTTGGCGACGTGGAGCGCTGCAACAAGGCGTTCTCCGCGACGGGCGCCGTAGCGCACATGGCGCACCAGGTGGTGACGAAGAACATCGCGAAGAGCGAGTTCATCCTGGGCATCGCCTCGCTGCTGGCGGACGCCATCGCCGTGGAGGGCTTCCAGCATGTCCAGGGCAAGATCGCCGAGATCATCTACTACCTGGAGGCGATGAAGGCGTTCGTCCGTGCCAGCGAGGCCGACGCCGCCGCCGATCGCTGGGGCACGATGACGCCGGCCTGGCCGCCGCTGGACGCCGCGCGGAACATGTTCACCTGGATGTACCCGCGCATGATCGAGATCCTGCAGTTCCTCGGCGCCAGCGGCCTGATGGGCCGGCCGACGCGGGCGGATCTCGACGCCGCCGCGTTGCGGCCGGTGATCGACCGCTACTACCAGGCGGCCCGCCTGAACGCCGAGGATCGCGTGCGGCTGTTCCGCCTGGCCTGGGACGTCGCCCTCAGCGCCTTCGGCGCGCGCCAGGTGCTCTACGAGCGGTTCTTCTTCGGCGACCCGGTGCGGATGCAGATGGCCACCTTCGGCTCCTACGATCGCCGGTCCGCGATGGACCGCGTCCGCGACTTCCTGAAGCGCGCCGAGCGCGAGGTGCCGGAGCTCCCCGCCTCGCCGGCATGATCAGCGCGGGCGGGGCGCCGGATGCCCGCGCCTTCCGGCGGATCATGGGCCGGTTCGCCACCGGCGTCACCGTCCTGGGGGCGGCGCACGACGGCGAGGTCCACGGCATGACGGCCAACGCCGTCACCTCGGTCTCCTTGCAGCCGCTGCTCATTCTGGTCTGCATCGCCCGCACGGCGCGTATGATGTCCTTCATCGAGCGGGCCGGGGGGTTCTCCGTGAACATCCTGTCGCGCGACCAGGAGGCGCTCTCCCGCTACTTCGCCGGCGCGTGGGGCGCGGCGAGCCCGCCCGAGTTCCGCTTCGTGCCGTGGGAGGGCGGGCCGCGCCTCGTGGGGGCGCTGGCGGCCCTGGGCTGTCGGGTGGAGCGCCTGGTCGAAGCGGGCGACCACTGGATCGTGCTCGGCCGGGTCCAGGCGCTGCACGAGGGCGACCCCGCCGCCGAACCGCTGCTTTTCTACGGCGGGGCGTACCGGCGCCTCTCTCCAGTCGAAGCCGCTCCGGCGCCGGAGGCCTGGGGGGATGACGCCGTCCAGATCTACTACGACGGCTGGTCGGGCGACCGATGATCCCCCCCGCCGACGCGGAGATCGTGCGGCTGGGCCATGTCGAGTACCGCGTCACCGACCTGGAGCGGGCCCGCGAGTTCTACGTCGACCTGCTTGGCCTGGTCGAGACGGCGCGCGTCGGCGATCGGCTCTACCTGCGCGGTCTCGAGGAACGCGAGCATCACAGCTTCGTCCTGCGGGCCGCCGCTTCCCCGGGCGCGGCGCACATCGCCTACCGGGTGGCGGACCCCGACGACCTCGAGCGCCTGCACCGCCATGCGGCGCAGGCCGGCCTGGCCGCCCGCTGGGTGGAGCCGGGCGAGGAGGCCGGCCAGGGACGGGCCCTGCGGCTGCAGGATCCGGCAGGCCTGCCGGTCGAGTTCTACCACGCCATGGAGCCGGCGGAGCGGCTGCTGCAACGCTTCGATCTGCACCGCGGCGCGCACGTGATGCGCATCGATCACGTCAACGCGCAGGTCCCGGATGTCCAGCGCGCCTACGAGTGGTACACGCGGGCCTGGGGCTTCCGCTGTTCGGAGTACACGGAGACGGACGAGCGGCCGCCCCGCCTGTGGGCCGCCTGGCTGCACCGCAAGCAGAACGTGCACGACCTGGCCCTGATGAACGGTCCCGGTCCGCGCCTGCACCACGCCGGCTTTTGGGTTCCCGATGCTCTGGCCGTGCTGCGGGCCTGCGACATCCTGGCCGGCGCCGGCCGGCAGGCGGCGATCGAGCGCGGGCCGGGCCGCCACGGTCTGAGCAACGCCCTGTTCGTCTATGTGCGCGATCCCGACGGCAACCGGATCGAACTGTATGCGGGGGACTACCTCGTCGCCGATCCTGACTGGCGGCCCATCCGCTGGAGCATCAACGACCCGCGGCGCGCCACCTTCTGGGGCCACCAGGCCCCGCCGTCGTGGTTCGAGGAGGCCTCGCGTGTGGAGTCGATCGTCGACGGCAGCCTGCTGGACCCTCACCCCCCGACGCTCGCCGACCGGCCGTCGTTCGTAACCTGATGTGCCGCGCCGACGCCGAGTCGTCGGCGCGGCGTCGATGCGGAGGGTGGCCTGTGGAGTGGTGGAGATCCCTCTTCAACTCGCCCATCTATTTCGAGCTGTACGCCGCCGAGGACGCGAAGAAGGCGGTGGAGGAGGTCCGGGATCTCATCCGCCTGCTCGATCTGCGGCCGCCCGCCCGCATCCTCGACGTCCCCTGCGGCTACGGGCGCCACGCCCTCGAGCTGGCGCGGCGTGGGTTCACCGTCACCGGCGTGGACGTCTCGCCCGTGCAGCTCGCCCGGGCGCGGCAGGAAGCCTCCGGCGCCGGTGTCGCGGTGACCTTCGTGGAGCAGGACGCGCGGACGCTGACGCTGGAGGGCGGTTTCGATCTCGCCATCAACATGTTCCTCTCCTTCGGCTACTTCGAGACCGAGGCGGAGGATCTCGCGATGCTGCGCGGGATCAGCCAGGCGCTGCGGCCGGGCGGCCGCCTGCTCATGCAGCTGTGGAACCGCGAGTACGAGATTCGCTACTTCGACCGCTACCAGGTGGACCGCCGCGGCGAGGTCCTGGAGGTCGAGGAGTGGGAGTTCGACCACCTGCGCGGACGCCTCAACTGGACGAACACGGCGTTCTTCCCCGACGGCCGCCGCCAGTCGTGGTGGCACTCCATCCGCGCCTACACCGTCGTCGAGCTGCGCGCGCTGCTCGAGCGGGCCGGGCTGCGCCCGGACGCCGTCTACGGCGGGCTCGGGGGCGAGCCGTACTCCATCGAGAGCGAGGAGACGGTGATCGTGGCTACCCGGTCCTGAGCCCCGCGGGGTTAGCGGTCGTGCGGTTTCAGCGCGGCGTAGATCGCGCGGCAGGAGGGGACCGCCACGCCGTGCCGCCGGGCTAGGCGCACGACCGTCCCCAGCAGGGTCTCCAGCTCCGTCCGGCGGCCCGCGGTCAGGTCCGTGTACAGCGACGAGTAGCTCCCCGGGTCGAGGGCCAGGGCGAAGGCCCGCACACGGTCGCGCTGTCCTTCGGGGATCGGCACGCCAGCGGCCCGTCCTACCGCCGCCACCTCCTCGGCGACGTCCAGGTACAGCTCGAACGTCTCGGGGACTTCGCGGATCCGCCCGATCGGCAGCCGCGTCAGCGCCGTCATCCCCCCCTGCGCGCAGATGAAGAGATACTTCTCCCACATTTCGACGAGGATGCGCGCGGACAGCGCGCAGGGGATGCCGGCCCGGAGGAAGGCGTCGCGCGCCGCCGTGGCGCGCGGCGTCACGGTGCCGTCCAGCTCGCCGAGCACGACGCGCCGGGGGCCGCCGGTCTGTCGCACCACGCCCGGAGCGGCGAGGTGGCAGAAGATCTGGCAGAGGCCGCCGAGCACCTGGCTCCGCCCCACCGCCTCAGCCAGCAGATCCACGTTCTCGATGCCGTTCTGCAGCGTGAGCACCGCGCTCGCCGGGCCGAGCAGCGGAGGCAGCAACCGCGCGGCTGGAGCGCTGTCGTAGCTCTTCACCGTGAAGAGGACGAGGTCGACCGACCCGATCGCTCGAGGATCGTCGAACGCGCTGACGCGGAGGGTGAACGGCTCTTCGACGGCCGACTCCACCCGCAGGCCCTGCGCTTGCATCGCGCGCAGGTGCTCCCCCCGGGCCACGAAGGCGACCTCCGCCCCGGCGCGTTGCAGCAGCGCTCCGTAGTACCCGCCGATCCCCCCCGCTCCCACGACGGCGATGCGCATCGGCCCTCCCCGCCAGGCATTCCCGCGGGAAATCTGCGAAGAAGGTTCGCGCAGGAGGACGGTGACGCCTCGTCCCGACTGCGGAGGAGCAGGAGTCCGCGGGAGGCGCGGCGGCGTGCGGTCCCTCGTCCCGGTGGGTCGCGCGGCACGCTGGCAGTGTGGCTTCGATCGCGCCGAGGCCGTCGAACGCCGGACCGATGGGGCCCGTCCCTCTCGGCGCGGCGCAGGAGGAGAGGGCGCGGGCACCCAAATGCTCCCCCGGGGCCGTGCGGGGACTTCCTGTCCGGGCGGTGGAGTCGCGAGCTCATCTCCGTCCTGCAGGTCATGCCTTGCACGGTCCCTGTGATGTTGTCGCGAAGGTTCCTGGCGCGCGCGCCGCGCCTCTTTTCCCCGTGTGTCCCGAACGAACTCCGCCCGCGGCGCGCGGCAGAACACGGTATCATGGGAGCACCGATGGCTCGCCGCAGCGTTGGGGTGGTAGCGCTCGTCGCCGTCGCCTTCGCCGCCGCGCTCTGGGCGGCGCTGGCGCGCGCCGGGGGCGCGGTCGAGGTGGACGCGGTGCGGATCCGCCGCGGCGATCTCGAGGTTACGCTTCCGGTGAGCGGCGTGGTCGAGACGCGCTCTGTCGAGCTGGCTTTCGAAATCCCCGGCCGGCTGGTCGAGGTGCGCGTG
>DATLZI010000247.1:0-3918 GCA_035574075.1 bacterium
GGTGCCGGGCGGCACATGGAGGATGCGGGCGATCTCATCGTAGGCGCAGCCGGCGATGTCGCGCAGGACCACGGCGGCGCGCTGCTCGGGGGGCAGCGCGGCGATCGCGGCGTGGACCCGGCGCTGGACGTCTCGACGCGCGGCCTCCGCGGCCGGATCGTCCGGCGCCGCCCACAGCGGATCGAGCCCCGCCGCGGCGCGGGGGCGGCGGCGCACGATGTCGAGGGCGGCGTTCACGGCGATGCGGTGCAGCCAGGTGCCCCACCCGGCCTGGCCCCGGAACGAGCGCAGCCCCTGGAAGGCCCGGACGAAGGCGTCCTGCGCCGCGTCCCAGGCGTCTTCCCGATTCCCGGTGATCCGGAAGGCGACGTGGTAGATCCGGTCCTGGTAGGCGCCGACGAGATGATCGTAGGCCTCCAGGTCGCCCGTGCGGCTCCTGGCGATCAACGTCGTTTCATCCACCGCTGTCCGCTCCCGCTGCGAGGTGGCCGCAGGCAGTGTGCCCCGCCTCCGTGCCCTTAGACCCGTGCGGGGCCGGAAAAGTTCCCCACCCCGCCCCGGGCGTGTCCGAAACCTGGTCCCTTTGGGTAGGGGAATCAGAGGAGTTCGTCGCGATGCAGAACTACTCGCGCGCAGCGCCGAAGACCCAGCAGGTTTGCCCGATGTGCCACGCGCAGCTCCCCGCAGGCGTGCTGTACTGCGATGCCTGCGGCACGGATCTGTCGCGGGCCGGCGTGCTGTTCTCGACGTCCGTCCGCCCGGTTTCCTACCAGAGCGGCGGGGCGGGACGGCTAGCGCGGCGGGGCGCGGTCCTCGTCGGGATGGTCGCTGCCCTGGCCCTCGGCCTCGTCGGCCTGGGCAGCATCCCGGAGGTCAGCGCGCGGGTGCCCGTCATCCGCGCGATCACGGCACCGATCCGCGAAGCGCTGGACCAGGCCGTGGGTTGGGGGACCCAGTTGGTGGGCCGGGATCGGGCGGAGCCGCCGACGCCAGCGGAGCCGCCGGCACCGGCACCGCCGTCTCAGCCCTCCCCGCCCGCCGTCCCCCGCGTTGAAGCGCCGGGCGCGGGCCTCACGCCGTACCTCACCGTTCGATCGTCGCCCGAGCCGGCCACGGTCTACGTGAACGACGTCCTGGTCGGCCAGACGCCGCTCACGCTGCGCCAGCTCCAACCGGGCGTCTACGTCGTGCGCGTGGCGCGGGATGGCTACCCCGCGGTCGCTCGCCGCGTGGAGCTGCGGCCCAACGTGGGCGCAACGGTGCGGCTGCAGATGAAGCCCCCCGCTGTGTCGCGACCGCCGTCCCGGCCTGCGCCGAAACCGCTGGCCGGCCCGGCGGCGAAACCAGCGCCCGCGCGCCCCGCAGTGCCCGCCGCCACCGTGCACGCCCCCGGCTTCACGTTGAAGGACCGGCGGGGCGTGATCTACCGGTTGTCCGACTTCCGCGGCGAGCGACTGGCGCTCCTCGTCATCTGGGACCTCGACGGGACGACGGAGCAGCTGATCCGCACCCTGCAGGCGCGCACGGGCGGGCGCGGCGCCCTCGTGATCATGGTCCGGCCGAACCGGCTGGCCCTGCGCCGCTTCATCGAGGCGAACCAGATCACCATCCCGATCCTGCTCGGCAACCCCGACGTCGCCGCCGAGTACCGCGTGCCAGAGGGCATCTCGGTGCTCTTCGCGATCACCGACCAGGGCCGCATCCAGAGCCGGCAGATCGTCGGGCGGCGCTAGGGCCGCAGCGGGCGATCAGAGGGCGCCTCCCCCCTCCCGGCCCGGTGGGCCGACCGGTCCCGGGCGAGTCGCCGCGGAACTGTCCTTCCCCCCGGCTCCCTCACCGCGCCGGCTCAGGCGCTGCTCCAGCCCCTCCAGCAGCTCCTGCATCTCCCGCCGCACGACCTGGCGCCAGTACACGCCCACCCGGCCGATCTCGCGGTACTTGCGGGCCCGCCGGCGCAGGAGGAGCGCGGGCGCGACGCGGCGCAGCCGGCGGAGCTCCCGCGCCAGGGCGGCGCCGAGCACCTGCGCGGCCAGTTCCGGATCGGCGTGGGCGCCCCCCGGCGGCTCCGGGATGATGGCGTCGATGATCCCCAGACGGCGCAGGTCGGCCGCGGTGATCTTCAACCCCTGCGCCACCTCCGGTGCGCGCGCGGCGTCGCGCCAGAGGATGGCCGCGGCGCCTTCGGGCGAGATGACGGAGTAGATCGCGTGCTCCAGCATCAACACCCGGTCGGCCACGGCCAGGGCCAACGCTCCGCCGCTCCCGCCTTCGCCGATCACGACGGCGACGGTGGGCACCGGCAGGATGGCCATCTCCTTGAGGTTGCGGGCCAGGGCCTGGGCGATCCCGCGCTGCTCCGCTTCCGGGCCGGGATAGGCCCCCGGCGTGTCCACCAGGGTCACCACCGGCAGGCGGAACTTCGCCGCCAGGTGCATCAGTCGCAGCGCCTTGCGATAGCCTTCCGGCATCGGCATGCCGCGTCGCCGGAAGGCCTGCTCGTCCGGCCCGCGACCCCGCTCCTGGGCGATGATGACCACCGTCTGCTCGCCGAACTCGCCCAGCCCGCCGACGATCGCCGGATCGTCGCCAAAGTACCGGTCGCCGTGCAGCTCGACGAAGCGCGCCACGAGGCGGTCGATGTAGTCCAGCGCCGTCGGCCGCTCGGGATGGCGGGCCAGGAGGACGGTCTGCCAGGGCTCAACGCGCGCCGCCCGGCGCCGGCGCAGGGATGGCCGCGCCGCCGCCGGACGGCGCGCCCCCGCGGCCGGACTGAGGTGGCCGATGAGATAAGCGATCGCCGAGCGCAGGTCCTCGCGGGGCACGATGAGATCGATCATCCCGGCGCGGAACAGCGTCTCGGCGCGGTGAGAGTCGGGGGGCAGCGTCACGCCCAGCGTCAGCTCGATCACGCGCGGGCCGACGAAACCGACCAGGGCGCCGCGTTCGGCGATGATCACATCGCCGAGCGAAGCGAAGGACGCGGCGACGCCCCCGAAGGTGGGGTTGGCCAGCACGGAGATGAAGGGCAGTCCGGCGCGATCGTGCGTGGCCTGCGCCGCGGCGGTCTTCGCCATCTGCATCAGGGACAGCATCCCTTCCTGCATCCGGGCCCCGCCGCTGCTGCTGACGAGGACCACCGGCAGCCGCTGGCGCGTGGCGTACTCGAAGGCGTCCGCCACCTTCTCCCCGACCACCGAGCCCATCGTGCCGCCCATGAACTCGAAGTCGAACGCCCCCAGCACCACGCGCGCTCCGTCCATCCGGGCCACGCCGACGACCAGGGCTTCACGCAGGCCCGTGCGGGCGCGGGCCTCGGCCAGGCGCTCGCGGTAGCTGCGCTGATCGGCGAAGCGCAGGGGATCCACCGAAACCAGCCCGCGGTCGATCTCCCTGAACGAACCGGGGTCGGCGAGCATCGCGATCCGCAGCCGCGCCGGGACGGAAAGATAGGTCTGGCAGCGGGGACAGACGTACAGCAGCGGGGCCAGCGCCGCGGGATCGTGCGTCGCGCCGCAGGACGGGCAGCGGACCGTGGGCGGAGTGCGCGCGGTGACCACCTTGGAGCACTCGGTTCCGCGGCGGCGGGACCACTCCTGCCGCCGCCGCTGCCGCGGCCGCGCGGTCGGCTGGAGCGGCGGTCACCTCCGCGGGGCGAGAGGAGAGATGCGCCGGGGGCCTAATCTATCCACTCAATCTCACGGTTCACACCGGAAGCGCAGGGGGGAGCACTCGATGAGCAGAGCAGGCCGTGCCATCCTCGCCGTGGGCGTCATCGGGGCCCTGTTCGCGCTGGGAGATCTGCCGGCGGGAGCGCAGGCCGTCCCGCGGCAGCTCCGCATCGCGGTGGGCATCGACGCCGACACCCTCGACCCGGCCGGGCAGACGACGACCACGGTCACGAACATGATCGATTACTTC
>DATLZI010000248.1:0-10016 GCA_035574075.1 bacterium
TGAAGGTCACCTTGGCCACGCGCTCGTCGGCGACGAGCCACTCTCCGACCGTGCGGCCCGGTCCGGCAACGAGGTTGATCGCCCCGGGCGGCAGCCCGGCCTCGATCAGCGCCTCGACGAGGAGCACGGCGGTGAGCGGGGTGAAGGAGGCCGGCTTCAGCACGACGGCGTTGCCCGCGGCGAGGGCCGGCGCGACCTTGTGCGCCACGAGGTTCAGCGGGAAGTTGAACGGCGCGATGGCCACGACCACCCCGACCGGCCGGCGGACGTAGAACCCGAAGTAGCCTTCCCCGGCCGCGGCGGCGTCGAGGGGCACCGTCTCGCCGTGCAGCCGTTTCGCCTCCTCGGCGGCGAAGGTGAACGTGGTGAGGCCGCGCTCGACCTCCAGGCGGGCGAACTTCAGCGCCTTGCCGGCCTCGGCGGCGATCGTGCGCGCGAACTCCTCCCGCCGCCGGGCGATGATCTCCGCGGTCGCGCCGATGATGGCCGCCCGCCGGTGGGCTGGCAGCTCGGCCATCGTCGGCGCGGCGGCGGCGGCCGCGGCGATCGCCTCGTCCACCTCGCCGCGCGTGGCGGCGGGGATGGTGCCGATGAGCTCGCCGGTGTACTTGTTGCGCACGGCGATCGGTTCGCCCGCGCCTGTCCACCGGCCGTTGATGTACAGTCGGCGCTCGACCGGCGTCGCCATGGCTCCGCACAGTCCCTTCGCCGTCCGGCGGCCAACGCCTCCGGGAGGGCTGCGGGGTGGCCAGGAGGGAAAAGGTATGGCGTGAAGGTGCCGCTGTGGGAGCCCAACGAACGCCGCCGGCGGGAGGCCAACCTCACGGCGTTCATCGCCTACCTCAACCAGACCTACCGCGCCGGCCTGGCCACGTATCCCGAGGTGTGGGCCTGGTCGGTAGCCCACCTGCCGGAGTTCTGGGCGGCGGTGTGGGCGTTCGTGGGGATCGAGGCCTCCGCGCCGTACACCGCCGTGGTCGACGATCTGACGCGCTTCCCGGGCGCCGCCTGGTTCCCGGGCGCCCGCTTGAACTTCGCCCGCCATCTGCTCCGCCACGATGACGATCGTCCCGCGCTGGTCTTCCGCGGGGAGGACGGCCGCCGCGCGGCGCTGACGCACCGCGCGCTGCGCCGGGAGGTGGCGCATGTGGCGGCCGGCCTGCGCGCGCTGGGCATCCGGCCCGGCGACCGCGTGGCGGCGTACATGCCGAACCTCATCGAGACCGCGGTGGCGATGCTCGCCGCGACCAGCGTGGGCGCGGTGTGGGCGTCCTGCGCCACGGACCTCGGTCCCGCCGCCGCCCTGGACCGCCTGGGCCAGGTGGAACCGGCGGTGCTGTTCACCGTGGACGGCTACCGCTACAAGGGCCAGCGCTACGACACCCGGCCCCGCGCCCAGGAGGTGGCCGCCGGCCTGCCCGGCTTGCGCGCCGTGGTGGTCGTGCCGCACCTGGAGGAGCGCCCATCGCTCGGGGCCATCCCCCGGGCCGTGCCCTACGCTGAGCTGGTCGGTGCGCACAGCGGCCTGCCGGCCTTCGCGGAGCTGCCCTTCGATCATCCGCTGTACATCATGTTCTCCTCCGGGACGACAGGGAAGCCCAAGTGTCTGGTCCAGGGCGCAGGCGGCGTGCTCATCAACCACCTCAAGGAGCTGGTGCTGCACACCGACCTGCGGCCGGACGATCGCATCACCTACCTCACGACCTGCAGCTGGATGATGTGGAACTGGCTGCTCAGCGCCCTGGCCACCGGCGCCACGGTCGTGCTCTACGATGGCAGCCCGCTGTACCCCGACGCCGCGGCGATGTGGCGCCTGGTCGAGGAAGAGCGCCTGACCGTCTTCGGCTGCAGCGCGTCGTACCTCCAGGCGCTGATGGCCCAGGGCGCGCGGCCCGGCCGCGGGCACGATCTCGCCTCGCTGCGCGAGATCTCGCAGACCGGTTCGCCGCTGTCCGCGGCCGGCTTCGAGTACGTCTACCGCGAGATCAAGGCCGACCTGCACTTCAACTCGATCTCCGGCGGTACGGACATCAACGGCTGCTTCGGCGCCGGCAACCCGATCAGCCCCGTCTACGCCGGGGAGCTGCAGGGGCCCGCCCTGGGGATGAAGATCGAGTGCTACGACGAGGACGGCCGTCCGGTGCGCGACCGGCCGGGCGAGCTGGTCTGCGAGGCTCCCGCCCCCTCGATGCCGCTGTATTTCTGGAACGATCCGGACGGGCGGAAGTACGAGGAAGCGTACTTCACCTTCTATCCCCACCGCCGGGTCTGGCGGCACGGCGACTACGTCACCTTCCATAGCGACACCGGCGGGATCACCTTCCACGGCCGCTCCGACACCGTGCTGAAGCCCTCGGGCGTGCGCATCGGCACGGCGGAGATCTACAACGTCGTGGAGCAGATCCCGGAGATCGCTGACAGCCTGGCCGTCGGCCAGGCCTGGGAGGGCGATCAGCGGATCATCCTGTTCGTCACCCTCGCCCCGGGGCAGCGCCTCACCGCGGCGCTGCAGGACCGCATCCGCGAGGCGCTGCGCGCGCGCGCCTCGCCGCGGCACGTCCCGGCGCTGATCCTGGAAGCGCCGGAGATCCCATACACGTTGAACATGAAGAAGGTGGAGAGCGCGGTGATGAACATCATCAACGGCCGGCCGGTGGTCAACCGCGACGCCCTGATCAACCCGCAGGCCCTCGACTACTTCGAGCGGATCCGCGCGCAGCTCGCCGCCGACCAGAGGAGGTCCGGATGAAGGTCGAAGGTTCCTACACCTTTGCCGCCCCGCGGGAACGGGTCTGGACGCTGCTCAACGACCCGGCGGTGCTGGCCCGGGCGACGCCCGGGGTGAAGCGGCTCGAGCCCCAGGGTCCCGACACCTACAAGGCGACGATCGAGGTCGCCGTCGGTCCGGTGAAGGGGGCCTACGACGGCACGGTGAGCATCACCGACAAGGCGCCGCCGGAGCGGCTGACCCTGCGGGTGGAGGGCGGCGGCCGGCCGGGCACGATCCGCGCCACCGGCGAGCTGCGTCTGGAGGAGCAGGACGGCCAGACCGTGGTGCACTACGTCGGCGACGCGCAGGTCACCGGGATCGTGGCCAGCGTCGGGCACCGCCTGATGGGCGGGGTGGCCCGGCAGATGGCCGGCGAGTTCTTCAAGGGCATCGAGCGCGAGCTGACCCGGCGCTGATCCGGCCGGCGGCCGCCACCGGCATACTTGACAAAGCAGGTCCCCTTAGGGGATTATCTCCTTTAAGGCTGGCCGAGCAGCGTTCTCTCCACAGAACAGACTCCCATCCATCCCAAGCAAGCCCCTGCGTTCAGAGGGACGCCGTGCGCCGGGGGGGTCGGTGGTACCGGCTGTCGCCAGGGCAATCCGGATCCTGCGCTACCTCGACCAGCAGGGAGGGCGGGGGGCCACCCTCGCGCAGATCCACCGCGCGCTCAGCCTCAACAAGAGCACCTGCCACAACATCCTCAAGACGCTCGAACAGTTCGGCATCCTCGATTATGTTCCGCTGACCAGGCGGTACGCGCTCGGCAGCATCGCCTTCACGCTACGCGGCGCCGCGGCGCCCCATCGGCCGACCGGTATCCGAGCCGGGCCGCACAGACTCAGGCACAGGGGGTGGGGTGGAATGATACCGGATCGGTTCGAGTACTTCTCGCCGACGACCGTCGCGGAGGCGGTCGCCCTGCTGCAGACCCACGGCCCGGACGCCAAGCCCCTGGCCGGCGGCCACAGCCTCATCCCGCTGATGAAGCTCCGCCTCGCCGCGCCGCGGTACGTGGTCGATCTCAACCGGATTCCAGATCTGGCGTTCATCGAGGAAACGGACGGCAGCCTGCGCGTTGGCGCGCTCACCCGGCACGCGGATCTGGAGGCCTCGGAGCTGATCGGTGCCCGCTACCCCCTGCTGGCCGATGCGGCCAGGGTCATCGCCGACCCGCTGGTCCGGAACATGGGCACCATCGGCGGCTCGCTGGCGCACGCCGATCCCGCCGGCGACTGGGGAGCGGCGATGCTGGCGGCCCGGGCCACCGTCGTGGCCGTCGGCGCCCGCGGCGAGCGGGCAATCCCCATCGACAACTTCCTGGTCGATACCTTCACCACGGCGCTCGAGCCCCACGAGATCCTCACCGAGGTTCGCATCCCCCAACCGCCTCCGCGCAGCGGGGGGGCGTACCTCAAGCTGGAGCGCAAGGTGGGCGACTTCGCCATCGCGGCCGTCGGGGTCTTCCTGACGCTCGACCGCCGGGGGGTGTGCACCCAGATCGGCATCGGGCTGTGCAATGTGGGCCCGACGTCGCTGCGAGCGCGGCGGGCCGAGGAGGTGCTGCGCGGCCAAGCGCCCGACGACGGCGGCATCGGCCAGGCCGCGCAGGCCGCATCGCAGGAGTGCGACCCGGTGTCGGATCTGCGCGGGCCGGCCGAGTACAAGCGAGACATGGTGAGAGTCTTGACGGCGCGGGCGCTCCGGCGGGCGCTCGAGCGGGCCAGGGGAGGTGCGTGATGGCCAGGCGGATCGCGGTCACGATCAACGGCGCGGCCCATCAGGCGGAGGTCGAACCTCGGCTGCTGCTCGTGCACTTCATCCGCGAGGTGGCGGGGCTCACCGGCACACACATCGGCTGCGACACCACCAACTGCGGCGCCTGCACGGTCCTCCTGGATGGCCGCCCGGTGAAGTCGTGCACCATCTTCGCGGTGCAAGCCGACGGCCGCGAGGTGATGACCGTGGAAGGGCTCGCCCGGAACGGGCAACTCCACCCCGTCCAGGAGGGCTTTCACGAGCGGCACGGCCTGCAGTGCGGGTTCTGCACGCCCGGCATGATGATCACGGCCTACGCGCTCCTGCAGCGCCATCCGCATCCCACCGAGGACGAGATCCGGTGGGCCATCTCCGGCAATCTCTGCCGGTGCACGGGCTACGTGAACATCGTCGAGGCGATCAGGTACGCTGCCGAGCAGCTGCGCCGCCCGCCGGCCGTCGCCGGGGAGAGGAGCTGACCACCATGGCCACGCAGGCGCACGGTATGGGACATGCGGTCAAGCGCAAGGAAGACGCGCGGTTCATCCGGGGCAAGGGGACGTACATCGACGACCTCAAGCTGCCGGAGATGCTCCACCTGGACATCGTCCGCAGCCCCTACGCCCACGCCCGGATCAAGGCCATCCACACCGCGAAAGCTCTGGCCCTTCCCGGCGTGCTGGCCGTGATCACCGGAGCCGATCTGGACAAGTACGGCCTGGCCTGGATGCCGACGCTGATGTCCGACCGGCAGATGGTGCTGCCGATCGACACGGTGCTCTACCAGGCCCAGGAAGTGGCCGCCGTGCTGGCCGCGGACCGCTACGCCGCCGCCGACGGCGTCGCCGCGGTGGAGGTGGAGTACGAGCCGCTGCCGGTGGTGGTGGACCCCCGAAAGGCGCTGGAGCCCGGGGCGCCGGTGATCCGCCAGGACCGGGAGAAGAAGAGCAACCACATCTGGCACTGGGAGGTCGGCGATCGCGAGGCCACGGCGCGGGCGTTCCGGGAAGCCGCCGCGACGGTGACGCAGGACCTCTACATCCCGCGCATCCACGTCTCGTCGATCGAAACCTGTGGGTGCGTCGCCCGCTGGGATCCGGTCGAGGGCCGGCTGACCCTGTGGATGACCACGCAGGCGCCGCACGCCATCCGGACCGTGGTGGCGCTGGTGGCGGGCCATCTGGGGCTGGCCGAGCACAAGATCCGCGTCATCTCGCCGGACATCGGCGGCGGCTTCGGCGGCAAGGTCCCCGTCTACCCGGGGTACGTCCTGGCGGTGGCGGCCTCGGTCCTCACGGGCAAGCCCGTGAAGTGGATCGAGGACCGCATGGAGAACATCCAGGCGGACTCGTTCGCGCGCGACTACCACATCACCGCCGAGCTGGCCGCCGACAGCGCCGGCCGGCTCACCGCCCTTCGGGTCCGGACCATCGCTGACCACGGCGCGTTCGACGCGGCGGCGAATCCCTCCAAGTTCCCGGCCGGCCTCTTCTCGATCTGCACCGGCTCCTACGACTTCGCGACGGCCTTCGCCGAGGTGGATGGGGTCTACACCAACAAGCCGCCAGGCGGGATCGCGTACCGCTGCTCCTTCCGGGTCACCGAGGCGTCGTACACCATCGAACGGATGGTGGACATCCTGGCGCACCAGCTGGGCATCGACCCGGCCGAGTTCCGGATGAAGAACTTCATCCGGCCAGAGCAGTTCCCGTACCGCTCGGCCCTGGGGTGGACCTACGACAGCGGCAACTATCACGCCGCGCTCCGCAAGGCGATGGACCGCATCGGCTACGCCGAGCTGCGGCGGGAGCAGGCGGAGAAGCGCCAGCGGGGTGAGCTGATGGGGATCGGGATCTCCAGCTTCACGGAGATCGTCGGGGCTGGCCCGTCGCACACCTTCGACATCCTGGGTTTGAAGATGTTCGACAGCGCGGAGATCCGCATCCATCCCACGGGCAAGGTCGTGGCCCGCTTCGGGACCAAGTCGCAGGGCCAGGGGCACGAGACCACCTACGCGCAGATCATCGCCCATGAGCTGGGGATTCCCGAGGACGACATCGTCGTCGAGGAGGGCGACACCGACACCGCGCCCTACGGGCTGGGCACCTACGCGAGCCGCAGCACGCCCACGGCCGGCGCGGCCGGGGCGGTGGCGGCCCGGAAGATCCGGGAGAAGGCCCGCCAGATCGCGGCCCACCTCCTGGAGGCCAGCGAAGCCGACCTGGAGTGGGAGCGAGGCAAGTTCTACGTCCGCGGGTCGCCGGACCGGGCCAAGACCATCCAGGAGATCGCCTTTGCCGCCTACACCAACCATCCCCAGGGGCTGGAGGCCGGGCTGGAAGCGGTCGCCTACTACGACCCGCCGAACCTGACGTTCCCCTTCGGCAGCTACATCTGCGTCGTGGACATCGACCGGAGCACCGGCGAGGTGAAGATCCGCCGCTTCGTGGCCGTGGACGATTGCGGCAACATCATCAACCCCATGATCGTCGAGGGGCAGATCCACGGGGGACTGACCATGGGGCTGGCCCCGGCCCTGTACGAAGAGATCACCTACGATGAGGACGGCAACATCCGTGGCGGCAGCTTCATGGATTACCTGCTCCCGACGGCGATGGAGACCCCGCGGTGGGAGACCGACAAGACAACCACGCCGTCCCCGCATCATCCGCTCGGCGCCAAGGGGGTGGGAGAGTCGGCCACGGTCGGCGCACCGGCCGCGATCGCGAACGCGGTCGTCGATGCGCTGTGGCATCTCGGCGTGCGGCATATCGACATCCCGATCACGCCCTGGAAGGTCTGGAAGGTCCTGCGTGAGACGGGGGTCAGTGGATAGCGCCCGTGGGCGACCTGGTGGATCGGGCGCACGACCTCAAGGCCGCAGGTGAGCCGTTCGCCCTGGCGACGGTCATCAGGGTCACGCCCCCGACCTCGGCCCGGCCGGGCATGAAGGCGATCGTGCTGGCGGACGGCACGCTGGAAGGATGGGTGGGGGGGAGCTGCGCGCATCCCACCGTGGTCCGGGAGGCCCTCCGCGCGCTGCGCGAAGGGATCCCCACCCTGGTCAGCCTGGGCCCGCCGGAACCGGCGCGGGCCGCCGAGGAGGGAGTGACCTACTATCCCATGACCTGCCACAGCGGCGGCACCCTGCAGATCTACATCGAGCCCATCCTGCCCAGGCCTCAGCTCCTCCTGGTCGGGGAGTCGCCGCTCGTGGCGGTGCTGGCCAGCGTCGGCCGCCTCGAGGGGTTCGCGGTGTGGGCGGCGGATGACGGCCCGGCGGCCTCAGAGCGGGAGGCGGACCTCCGTCTGCCGCTCCGGCAACTGGCGTCCCGGATCACCTCGTCCACCTACATCGTCGTCGCCACGATGGGGGCCGGGGACGAAGAGGCGCTGGCGCAGGTCGCCGGCACCGACTGCGCGTACCTCGGCCTGGTGGCCAGCCGCCGGCGCGCGGAGGCGGTCCTGGCCGACCTCCGCCGCCGGGGGCTTCCCGATGCGCGGCTGCGGCGCATCCGCGCTCCGGCGGGACTCGACATCGGCGCGGTCACGCCCGAGGAGATTGCCCTCAGCATCATGGCGGAGATTGTGCAGGCCCGCCGGGCGCCTCCGCCGGCGGCGCAGGGCCGCCGCGACCTCCCCGCCTCCGCCCCGGCCGGGGAGGAGGCGCGGGATCCCGTCTGCGGCATGGTTGTCGAGGTCGCGACGGCCCGGCATACCGCGACGCATCGCGGTCGGACGTTCTACTTCTGCGGCGCCCGGTGCCGGCAGGCCTTCGAAGCCGACCCGGCCCGCTTCCTGGCGGCGATCTGAGGCGATCGGACGTGGGGCTGCATTTCCAGGGGCAGGTCACGATCGGGGCGCCGAGGGAGAAGGTGTGGGCCTTTCTCGTGGACCCGCATGCGATCAGCCGGTGCCTGCCGGACGTCCAGCACCTCGAGGTCCAGGAGGAAGGGAAGTTCAAGGCGGTCGTGCGCGTCGGCGTGGGGTTCATCAAGGGCACGTTCGCGTTCGACGTGACCATGTCGGCACTCGAGCCTCCGGCGCGCGCGGTCCTCAGCGGGCGTGGGGGAGGGTTGGGCAGCGCGGTGGATGTCCGGAGCACCGTAGACCTGCGGCCCGATGGCGACGGAGCGACCCGCCTGGAGTGGCAGGCCGACGTCGTGGTCAGCGGAACGATCGCCAGCGTCGGTGCGCGGGTGCTCGGCGCCACGGTGGAGAAGAAGGCGGGCGAACTGTTCGAGTGTCTGAAGGCGCAGCTCGGAGGCTGAAGGGCCCGCGCCCCCGCTCCCTTGTTCGATCTGTTCCGGTTCCCGTATCATGGAAGCATGCACCCGGAGATCGCTCGCATCCAGTCCATGCTCGACGGCCAGGGCTACATCGCGGACCAGAACCTGGCCACGGCCGTCTACCTGGCCATCCAGCTGCGCAAGCCGCTGCTCATCGAAGGCGCCGCCGGCGTCGGCAAGACGGAAGTGGCCAAGGTCATGGCCCGGGCCCTCGGCACCGATCTCATCCGCCTGCAGTGCTACGAGGGGCTGGATGCGACGACCTCGCTGTACGAGTGGAACTACCAGCGCCAGTTGCTGCACATCCGCCTGCAGGAGCGCAGCGAGCTGGCGCCGGAGGCCCGTGAGCGCGAGATCTTCAGCGAGGCCTTCCTGCTGAAGCGGCCGCTGCTGGCCGCGATCACGCACCACCGCGCCCCGGTGCTGCTGATCGACGAGGTCGACCGCGCCGATGAGGAGTGGGAGGCTTTCCTGCTCGAGGTGCTCTCCGACTGGCAGGTCACCATTCCGGAGATCGGCACGATCACCGCAGCGCACATCCCCCACGTCGTGCTGACCAGCAACCGGACGCGCGAGCTGGGCGACGCCCTGCGCCGGCGCTGCCTGTACCTGTGGATCGACTACCCGCCCTTCGAGAAGGAGCTGGCCATCGTCCGCCGCAAGGTGCCGGGGATCGAGGAGCGTCTCGCCGAGCAGATCGCCGGGTTCATGCAGCTCGTGCGCAAGACGAAGCTGGAGAAGACGCCGGGCATCGCCGAAACGCTGGACTGGAGCGCCGCGCTGATGGCCCTGCACCGCGACCACCTCGACCAGGAGGCCGTGGCGCAGACCCTGGGCGTGCTGTTCAAGCAGCGCGACGACGCGGAGCGGGTGCGCACGCAGTGGCTCGACCACCTCCTGGCCGGCCTGCGCGCCCTGGAGCGCGAGGAGCGGCCCTGGACGCAGGAGACGATCGAGCGGGTGGCCAGCCGCGGCGGAGGACGGTCGTGAGCGTTGCCCGGGCGCGCTTCAGCGACCTGACCAGCCACGTCGTCGCCTTCTGCCGGCGCCTGCGGGCCCACGGCCTGCCCGTCGGCCCGCGCGAGGCCGCCGACGCCCTGCGCGCCCTGTCCGCGGTCGACGTCGCCGACCGGCGGGAGTGCTACCTGGCGCTGCGCGCCGTGCTCGCCTCGCGGCGGGACGACCTGGCCGTCTTCGAC
>DATLZI010000249.1:0-4201 GCA_035574075.1 bacterium
AGGACCGTCGATCATCGCTGGACCGCCCCGGCCGCGGCGGCGCCGATCCGGTACGGATCGAAGGCCGGGCGTTCGAACGCCCCGGCGATCGCCCCGCGGTAGAGCACGAGCAGGCGATCACAGAGGGCCATCAGCTCGTCGAGATCCTCCGAGACGAGGAGCACCGCGCCGCCGGCGCGGGCGAACGCGCGCAGCCGGCCGTGGAGGAACTCCGTGGCACGGACGTCCAGGCCGCGCGTGGGGTGCATCGCCAGGAGCACGCGGCTGCCGGCGTGCGCGGCGAGCAGGAAGGCGCGGGCGGCGAGGAGCTTCTGGATGTTGCCCCCGGAGAGGTGCGCAGAGGGCAGGCGCGCATCCGGCGCGGCGATCCCGTACTCGGCGATCGCCGCCCGAGCGGCGGCCAGGGCCCGGCCGCGGTCGTAGCGGCCGCGCGGGAACATGAACTGATGGGGCCCGAGCACGAGGGTCTCATCCAGCGACATGCCGGGCAGGATGCCGTCGCGCAGACGGTCCTCGGGGATCACGGCCAGACCGCCGGCGAGACGCGCGCGCACGGGCCAGCGCCGCACGTCTGCGCCCCCCAGCGTGATCGTCCCCGACAACGCCGGCCGCAGACCGATGATGGCCTCGCCGAGCTCCTTCTGCCCGTTCCCCGCCACGCCCGCCACGCCCACGATCTCTCCTGGGTGGACGGCGAAGGTGCAGCCGGCTACCGCCCGGCCCCCTCGATCATCGGCCACGACGAGGTCCGCGACGGCGAGCGCGGGCGGCCCGCCGCGCCCCGGCGGCGGCGCAGGGTCCGCGGTGGTCCGGGACAGCTCGCCGACCATCAGGCGCACCAGCTCCCGCTCGTCGGCCTCCGCCCGAAGGCGCGTGGCCACGGCCCGGCCCCGACGCATCACCGTGATCCGGGCGCTGACCGCGAGGGCTTCGCGGATCTTGTGCGTGATGAAGACCACGGTCAGCCCCTGCGCGGTGAATTCCGCGATCGTGCCGAAGAGCGTGTCCACCTCCTGCGGCGCAAGCAGTGTGGTCGGCTCGTCGAGAATGAGCACGCGCACCCCCCGGTAGAGCGCCTTGAGGATCTCCACCTTCTGCTGCACGCCGACGGCCAGGCCGCGCACGCGGGCATCGAGGTCCAGGGCGATGCCGTAGCGGTCGGCCAGCGCCTGCACCGCGGCCCGCGCCGCGGCGCGGCGCAGCCAGGGGGAACCCTCGCGGCCGAGGATGATGTTCTCCAGGACGGTGAACGGCGGAACGAGCTCGAAGTGCTGGTGCACCATGCCGATGCCGGCGCGCAGGGCGTCGCGCGGCGCGGCGATCGTCACCGGCCGGCCCTCCACGGCGATCGTCCCCGCGTCCGGGCGGTACAGGCCGCTGAGGATGTTCATCAGCGTGGTCTTGCCGGCGCCGTTCTCTCCCAGCAGGGCATGGATCTCTCCACGGTGCAGGACGAGATCGGCGCCGTCGAGGGCCTGCACTTCCCCGAAGCGCTTGGTGATGCCGCGCATCTCGACGATGGGCAACACGGCCGGGAGTCCCCTGCACCGAATACGACGCCGCGGAGGTGAACCCTCCGGCCCAGCGAATCAGCGCTCGATGCCCCTCAAGGCCGTGACGCTCGACGTCTACTCCGCGCTGGTCGACACCGTGGGCGGGCTGGCCTCAGCCGTGGGCGCTCTGCTGCGGGCCCGCGGGGCGGCCGGCGAGCCGCGCGCGCTGGCGCATCTGTGGCGGCAGCGCCACGCCGAGGCGCTGCTCGTCCTCACCGCGCTCGATCGGGAGCCGGCCCGCAACCGCGTCGCGATCGAGCTCGCCGCGCGCTTCGTCCTGCGGGAACTGCGGCCCCCGCTCAGCGACGAGGAGCTCGACCTTCTGGTCGAAGCGTGGGAGCATCTGCCGCCGTGGCCGGAGACGGAGGGAGTCCTACGGGCCCTGCGGGAGCGCGGTCTGCTGCTCGGGTCGCTGAGCAACGGCGACGAGATGATGCTGCGCCGCCTCCTCGCCCGGCTGCCCGTGGCCTTCGACCACGTGATCTCCACGGAGGGCGGCCGCTTCAAACCGCACCCCTCGATCTATGCGCGGGCGCTACAGCGGCTCCAGGTCGTCCGCGAGGAACTGCTGCACGTCGCGGGCTCCCCCACCGACGCCATGGGCGCGACGGCGGCCGGGATCACCACCCTGTGGGTGAACCGCACCGGGGAGCCCGTCCTCGACCCCCGCTTCGCTCCGGCCTACGAGAGCCCCGACCTGCGCGGGGTCATCCCGGTCGTCGACTCACTCCTCCGGAGTCGCTAGACGCGGCGCAGGTGGCTGTCGCGGGTGCGTCCTACATGCGCAGGCGGGGATCGAAGGCGTCGCGCAGGGCGTCCCCCAGGACGTTGAAGGTCAGCACCGTCGTGGTGATCGCCAGTCCCGGAAAGATCGCCATCCAGGGGGCGCGGGTGGCGAAGTCCACCGCCGCGCCGCGCAGCATCAGTCCCCAGGCCGGGGTGGGCTCGGAGACGCCGAGCCCCAGGAACGAGAGAGACGCCTCCAGCAAGATGGCCTGGCCCAGGAAGGCCGTGACCATGACCAGGTAGGGCGCGATGACGTTGGGCGCCATGTGGCGGAAGATGATGCGGGCCGGCCCGGCGCCGACGGCCTGCGCCGCCTCGATGTAGGTCATCGCCCGCACGGCGAGGGCGCTGCCGCGCACGACCCGTTCCACGCGCGGGACGAAGGAGAGGGCGATGGCCACGATCAGCTTGTCCGCGCCGGTGCCGATGAACGCGACGATGGCCATGGCCATGATGATGATCGGAAAGGAGAGCAGGATGTCGACGAAGCGCTGGATCAGCAGGTCGGTCTTCCCGCCGAAGTAGGCGCTGACCACCCCGATCACCGCGCCCAGGGTGCCGCCGGTCAGGGAGGCGCCGAAGCCCACGAGCAGCGCCGTGCGCGCGCCGAAGATGATCCGGCTGAGCACATCTCGTCCGAAGGCGTCGGTGCCGAACCAGTGCGCGGCGCTGGGCGAGCGGAGCATCGCCCCGAAGTCATTGGCCACGGGATTGTAGGGCGCCACCAGGGGGGCGCCGAGGGCGATCAGCGCCTGGAGAAGGATGAGGATCAGACCCGCCGCGCCGAGCGGCTGGCGGCGGAAGAACCGGACCAGCGCGGAGGGGCGGCGGCGGGGCGGGCGACGGGGCGCGGCCACCGGCGGCGCCGCGGCGAGCGGTCCAGGCTCAGCCATAGCTGATCCGTGGGTCGAGCGCGGCGTAGAGCAGGTCGACGACGACGTTGACCAGGATGTAGGCGGCGGCGACGAGCAGCATCAGCCCCTGGATCAGGGTGTAGTCGCGCTGGTTGATCGCGTCCACGATCAGCTTGCCGACCCCGTTGAGGTTGAAGACCTGCTCGGTGACGACGAGCCCGCCGATGAGGAAGGCGAACTCCAGGCCGATCACGGTGATCACCGGCAGCATCGCGTTGCGCAGGGCGTGCCGTCGGAGGATCACTCCGCGGCCCAACCCCTTCGCCCAGGCCGTGCGGACGTAGTCCTCGCGCAGCACCTCGAGCAGGGCGGAGCGGGTCATCCGCGTGGCCACCGCGGAGTAGCGGTAGCCCACGGCCAGCGCCGGCCAGATCAGCTGGGCGAGGTTCGCCCGGGGATCGCGCAGGAACGGCGAGAACGTGAGGGGCGGGAGGTAGCCGAAGACGTTGAGCAGGAAGAGGATGATCAGGATGCCCAGCCAGAACGAGGGCACGGACAGGCCGGCGACGCTGAAGATCTGCACAGCGTAGTCCGGCCAGCGGCCGCGCTGCACCGCGGCCACGGTGCCCAGCGGGATGGCCAGCGCGGTGGCGATCACGGTGGCCATCACGGCCAGCTGCAGGCTCAACGGCAGGCGGATCCCGATCTCGTGCGCCACCGGCTCCCCCGACCACATCGAGCGCCCCAGGTCGAGGCGGAAGATACCCACCATCCACTCCGCGAACTGGTCCCACAGCGGCTTGTTGAGCCCCAGCCGTGCTCGCTCGGCCTCGACCACCGCCTTCGTCACGTAGCTGCCGCCCGAGACCAGGCGCAGCTCCACGATGTCGCCCGGCACGACCCGCACCAGGAGGAAGATCAGCACCGCCACGGCGAGCAGCGTGGGGAGGACCAGGACGAGACGCGTCAGGGCGTAGCGCGTCATCGGCGCCAGGCGCGGGGAGCGGG
>DATLZI010000250.1:0-3402 GCA_035574075.1 bacterium
CGGATCGGCGTCGCGTCGTCGGAGGTGGCGCTCCACGTCTCGCCGGCGACGTGCACCAGCCCGTCCGGCTCCAGGGGCGTCTGGGCCACGCCCTCCAGGCCGGTCAGGCTCTCGATCCCCGTGCGCGCCCGCGCCCGCTGCGCGCGCAGTCCCGCCCCCACCGCGAACAGGAAGAACGCCCCGGTGAGCAGCGCGATGAACACCGCCAGCCGCAGCGAGACCTGCAGGAACGGCGCCTGCCGTTCGGTGAGGAGCAGCGCGCCGAAGAGGAACGCCAGCACGCCGCCGGCGGTGAGCACGCCGTGGCCGGGCACCTTGATATCGGCGATGAAGAAGACGACGGACAGCGCGATGAGGGCCAGGCCGGCGACGTTCACCTGGAGGATGGCGAACGACGCCAGGGCGAGCACGAGGGCGATCGCGCCCACCACGCCGGGGAGGATCGCGCCGGGGTTGCTCAGCTCGAAGATGATGCCGTACAGGGCGATCGTCATCAGGATCAGCCCGACGTTGGGGTCGCTGAGCAGGTCGAGGAAGCGCTCCGTGACGTCCATCGGCACCGTGCGCACCGGAACGCCGCGCGTGCGCAGGGTCACCGGCCCCACCGCCGTCTCCACCGTCCGGCCGTCCACCGCGGCGAGGAGCGCCTCGCTGCTGGGCGCGACGAGGTCCACGACGTTGAGGCGCACCGCCTCCTCCTCGTCGATGGAGACGCTGCGCCGCACCGCCTGCTCCGCCCAATCGGCGTTGCGCCCCCGCCGGCGGGCGATGGCGCGGATCCCGGCCACCGCGTCGTTGGTCACCTTCTCCATCGCCGTCGAGGGCTGCGCGCCCTGCCCGTCGGGCCCGACGGCCACGGGGTGCGCCGCGCCCAGGCGGGTCGCCGGCGCCATGGCCGCGATGTTGGCGGCGTAGGTCACGAAGACGCCGGCCGAGGCGGCGCGCGCGCCGCTCGGGCTGACGTAGACGATGACCGGCAGGCGCGCCCCGAGCATCGCCTGCGTCATCTCCTCCATCGACTTCATCAACCCGCCGGGGGTGTTCAGCTCGACGAGCAGGGCGCGGGCGCCGTCGTCCTGGGCCTGGCGCAGGGCGCGGAGGAGGTAGCGCGCGCTGCTCGGCGCGATGACGCCGTCGATGCGGATGCGCAGGACGTACGCGCCGTCGGCCGCCCCCCCGGCGGCGGCCGGCAGGGCGAGGGCGACGGCGACGACGACCCCGGCCAGCAGGTGGCGCATGCTGTCTTCTACCTTCGCCCCGCGCGGGGCGAGACCCCGCCGCGGGAGGCGCCCTGCCGCTCGTAGATGCGCACGACGTCGGCCAGGGTGCTGATCTCGTCGGGGGTCTTGTCGTCGCGGATGCGTTTGATGCGCGGGAACCGCAGGGCGTAGCCGCTGTCGTGCCGATCGCTGCGCGTCACGGCGTCGAAGGCGACCTCCAGCACGACGCGGGGCTCCACGACCTTCACCCGCCCGTGATCCTGCACGGTGTGCGCCCGGAACCACGCGGTGAGCGCCTCGATCTCCGCGTCGGTCAGGCCGCTGTACGCCTTGCCGATGACGGCCAGGCGCTCGCCGTCGCGCACGGCGAAGGTCAGATCGCTGAGCACGCGGGCGCGCTTGCCGTGGCCGTGCTCGGCCGCGACCACCACCACGTCGAGGGTGGCCAGTTCCTCCTTCAGCTTCATCCAGTGACGGCCGCGGCGCCCCGGCTGGTAGGATGACTCCGGGCGCTTGATCACCAGCCCCTCGTTGCCGCGGTCCCGGGCCTCGCGGAAGCGCGCCGCGACCTCCGCCGGGACGCGCGCGGCGGTGGCCATCGCCGGCCGGACGGGGCCGGTGAAGGACAGCGCCGCCAGGCGCGCGCGGCGCTCGGCCAGCGGCCGGTCGAGCAGCGTCTCGCCGTCCACCCACAGCAGGTCGAAGAGGAAGATCGCCGCCGGCACCTCCGCGGCGAGGCGGCCGGCGTCCTTGCGGCGCAGGCGCTGCTGCAGCTGCGTGAAGGGGATGGCCCCCTCCCCCGACCAGCCCACGATCTCGCCGTCCGCGATGTACGCCCCAGCCAGGCGGCCGAGCGGCGCGGCCAGCTCGGGGAAGGAGGGCGTGATCTCGTCCAGGGTGCGAGTGAAGATCGCCAGACGCGCGCCGTCCCAGTGCACCTGGGCGCGGATGCCGTCGTACTTGTCCTCGACCACGAGCGGCGGGGCCTCGGACGCGCGATCGGCGAAGGCCTCCTCCGGGGTGAAGATCGTCTCGGCGAGCATGAAGCGGAAGGGGCGGAAGGGGCGCAGGGAAACCTCGGCGAGGCGGCCGTGCCGGGCCAGCACGGCGACCTCGCCGATGTCGCTGATCAGCAGCACGGCCCGCCGCACGTCGGCGGGCGGGCGGTGGAACGCCGCCGCGATCGCCTCTTCGAGCAACCCCTCCTTGAGGCCCACGCGCAGGTCCGAGGTGATGATGCGCACGAGGTACTTCGCCTCGAGGGGCTCGGCGTCGGTGAACAGCCGCCGCAGCCCCTCGAGCTTGACCTGCCGGGAGCCCGCGCCCTGGGCGGCGGCCATCCGCTCCAGCGTGGCGTGGACCTCGGTCAGGGCCAGCGGCGTGCGGAACAGCGGCGTCCGCGCCTTGTGCGCGAGCAGCTCAGCGGCCACGCTGCCCAGGTCGCCGTGGGCGAGGTAGCTGGCCTGCATCGCCTCGCTGCCCCGGCCCGTGACGTCCAGCAGCGCGTCCACGATCGCCGCCCAGCCGACGTTGAGGGCGCGGCCGGAGCCGGCGGGGAAGACGGCGCCGGTGAGGTAGGTGCAGGCGATGCGGAGCTCGTCGTCGCCAAGCCCCCGCAGATAACCGGCGAGCAGTTCGATCTTCTGCCGCCGGCTGGAGGTCTGGCCCACCGCCTCGAGCGTCTCCGCCAGGCGGCGCATCGCCTCCTACCGGGGCCGGCGTCGGGCCGCGGCTTCGACGAGGGCCGCGAACAGCCGGCGCTGCGCGGGGTGCGCGGCGACCATCCGCTCAGGATGCCACTGCACGCCCACGACGAAGGCGCGGTCCGGATGCTCGAGGCCCTCCACCACCCCGTCGGGCGCGCGGGCGGTGACCACGAAGCCCGGCGCGGGCTGCTTGATCGCCTGATGGTGGAAGCTGTTCACCACGACGCGGCGCGCGCCGAGGATGCGGGCCAGCCGGCTGGCGTCGGCGATCATCACCGGATGGGCCACGTCCGTGGGCCCGCGCCCGGCCTTCTGCTGCTCGTGCGCCGCCCGGTCCAGGCCGGCGAGGGCGAGATCCTGGTGCAGCGTGCCCCCGGAGGCCACGTTCAGCACCTGGACGCCGCGGCAGATGCCGAGGACGGGCAGGTCGCGGCCCAGGGCCGCCTTAACCAGGGTGAGCTCGGCGGCATCGCGGC
>DATLZI010000251.1:0-7726 GCA_035574075.1 bacterium
GACGGCCGGATCTTCACCAGCCGCAACGGTTCAACCGAGCCGCTCAACGGCGTGAGGGTTCCGGCGGTTGCGCAGACCATTTCCACACCCGGCAACATGCAGACGGCGGTGATCAACATCGCCGGCCAGCTGAAGAAGAGCGTAGACCTGACGCCCTTCAACGTGGACCCGGACAACCTCGGCGAGGACCCGCTGTTCGATCCGCGCTATGCCGATGACATCATCTATGGCGGGCTGGACAGCGACTGGCTGCACGGCGGGTCGGGCGACGACGCGATCTCCGGCGCCGAGGCACTGCCGGTGGGCGCGTTCGTCCTCTACCCGGAGGGGAGCACGGACCCCGCCCGCGCGGATGGCGTGGCCACACTGAGCGGGTACGACCTGCCGGTCAACCCGCTCACGGGCAACGCCCTCGGGCACGAGGCGCTGCGGGCGGAGGAGCTGGCGGCCTACGATGAGTTCGATCCGTGGGCCAAGATCTTCGTCGACGCGGGCGACTCGCAGCGAGAGTTCTTCCTGAACTTCAACCACGCCGAGGGACCGGCGGTGGGCACAGTCAACACCGACGGCGACGACGCCATCTTCGGCGACCTCGGCAACGACTGGCTGGTCGGCGGCACCGGCCGCGACAACCTCTACGGCGGCTACGGCAACGATCTGCTGAACGCGGACGACAACCTCGCCACAGCCGGCAACGCCAACACCGCACCGGACGGCCCCGAGGCCAGCTACGAGGACCGGGCCTATGGCGGGGCGGGACGGGACGTGCTCATCGCCAACACCGGCGGCGACCGCCTGATCGACTGGGTCGGCGAGTTCAACGCCTACATCACGCCGTTCGCACCCTTCGGCGCGGCCACGGTCAGCCGCACCCTGCAGCCGCAGCTGCCCGAGTTCCTCTACGCGCTGTCGAAGGCGGATGGGGCGGATCAGACCCGGGTCAGCGGGAGCACTGCGGCCCGAAACGGAGAGCCGGACGGCGAGCTGGGCCTGGTCATCCAACGGGATCTGGACTGGCGGGACCAGACCGGCGCGCCGGACGATCCGCAGGCCGGCAACATCCCCGGCGGCCGCCGCGACGTCCTGCGCTCGGCGACCTTCCAGAACGGCAGCATGGCGCTGTCGGCGTTCGCCCCCGACTCGGGCGTCTGGATGGTGGAGAACGGCGAGCTCAAGGTGGCGGCCGCCTCGCCGCGCGGTGACGCGGTGAGCGTTTTCCACGTCGACCACCAGCTGCCGGGATATTTCGAGATCGTCGCGCAGGTGCGGGCGGAGAAGCCGCTGGCCGGCTGGAACGCCAACGCCTACGTGATCTTCGACTACGTCTCGGCGACCGACTTCAAGTTCGCCGGGATCAACGTCTCGACGAACAAGATCGAGATGGGCCGGCGCACCGCGCAGGGCTGGATCGTGGACGTGCAGTCCAGCGTCCAGGTGAAGCCCGAGCAGTACTACACCTTGCTCGTGGCGGTCAACGGCACCACCGTCACCGTGGGCGTGGACAGCAAGACCTACTTCAGCTACGCGTACGCCCCGCGGGTCATCGACGGCTACGCCTACGGCCTGAACTGGGGCCTGGTCGGCGTGGGTTCGAACAACGCCCGCGGCTCCTTCGACAACATCCGGGCGCAGGTGCTGCCGCCGGCCTGGACGCTGCAGCACACCGACGGCTTCGGCGACGGGGTGGCGGATCTGTTCACCGGCGCCTCCCAGGGCGCCTGGCAGGTCGCGGGCGGGCGGTACGCCGTGACCCCGCCCTCCGGTGACGAGGGCTTCAGCCTGGTGGACCTCGGCCTGGGCCGCGGTGTGGCGGCGAACTCCGTGCTCGAGCTGTCCACAACCTTCACCGCGCAGGGTCTGGCTGGGTTGATCTTCGATCAGTACGGCCCCGAGAACTTCAAGTTCGTCGCCGTCGATGTCCCGGGGCAGCGCGTCGTGGTCGGCCATCACACCGCGCAGAGGGGGCTGGTGATCGACGCTTCCACCGCGCGAACGGTCGCCCCGGGCGACCATACGCTGGCCGTGACCCTCAAGGGCACGACCGTCGCCATCCTCCTCGATGGGCAGGCGGTGCGGGGTCATGTCTTCAACGCGGTCGGCGTGGACGGCGCCTTCGGGCTGTTCGCCCGCGGCGGGGCGGCGTCGTTCGACAGCGTGACGATCAAGACCGACGATCCGGCGTTCCGGCAGACCGCGACGGCGCTCGTGGCAGCCGGCTACCCCGTTGACCGGGGGGCCGTCGAGCTGTTGAGCGAGCAGACGCTCGACGCCGTCGCCGCGCAGGCCGCGGCGGCCTGGGACGGCGCGCTCCAGGTCTCCGACATCCGGCTGGTGGTGGCCGACCTGGCCGATGGCATCCTGGGCCAGACGCTGGGCGCAACGATCTTCGTCGACGATGACGCGGCGGGTTTCGGCTGGTTCGTCGACTACCGCACCGCGGCGGATGCGCCGGCGGGAGGCGTGGACCTGCTCAGCGTCGTCAGCCACGAGCTGGGGCACGCGCTGGGCCTGGCCCACGGCGAGGGGATCATGAATGCCGCGCTGGCGCCGGGGATGCGGCTGTTCGTGGGCGATCCCGGCGCGGCGGCGGTCGAGGAGTCCCTGGCCGATACCGTCCCGATGTTCCGCTGGGACCGCGACGCGGCGGAACCGGCGGTCGTCACCGGCGGCCGGATCGACTGGGGCCGCGCCCTGGAGAGCGGCCGGGCGGGGCTCCAGCCGCAGTTCCCAGCAGCCTTCGCCGCTCCGACGATGACCGGCGGCGGTTTCTTCAGCCGCCTGATCGACTGGACCGGCCGGCGGATGTTCGGGCGCAGCCTCACTAGCGAGCGGCTGGGGCCGCAGTTCCCGGGCTTCCTGATCGATGAGGAGCAGGGGTAGGCAGGTCGCACCACACACAAGGGGGGAGCGCAGCGATGACCAAGGAACGATCAGAGCGCGTTGAACCGGCGGTGGCGGCCGGAGCGCCACCGAGCATTACGTGGGACGATGCCGGCATGAAGACCTCCTACGCCAACGTCTGCAACGTGGCGAGCACCCGGGAGGAGGTCGTGCTCCTCTTCGGCGTCAACCAGGCCTGGCACGCCGGCGTCAAGGAAGTGAAGGTGCAGCTCACGGACCGCGTCATCCTCAGTCCGTACGCCGCGAAACGGCTGAACATCCTGCTTTCGAACCTCCTCCGCGAGTACGAGTCGCGGTTCGGCCCGCTCAACGTCGAGGGGCGGCGTCCGCTCGAGGCCGTCGGCCAGTCCTAGGTGATCGGACAGGACACTCCGGCCGGTCCATCCCCCCGACCGGCCGGGGGGGCTCCTGCTCTGGCCGCCAGGGCCGGAAGGAGCCCGGCGGGGGCCAGGGAATACCACATGGCTCCCGATAGGCGACAGCAGCGCGTCAAGGAGGCACAGCATATGGCGAAGGACCGGCCGGAGCGGGCGGAGACGGCAGCAGCGACCGCGGGGCTGCCAAGCATCAAGTGGGACGACGCGGGCATGAAGAGCTCCTACGCCAACGTCTGCAACGTGGCGAGTACCCGGGAGGAGGTCGTGCTCCTCTTCGGCATCAACCAGGCCTGGCACGCCGGCGTCAAAGAGGTGAAGGTGCAGCTCACGGACCGCATCATCCTCAGTCCGTACGCTGCGAAGCGGCTCAACATCCTGCTCACGAACCTGCTGCGGGAGTACGAGTCGCGGTTCGGCACGCTGAACGTCGAGGCCCGGCGCCCCGGCGAAACCGTGGGACAGTCGTAGGGCGAGCAGACGGCCGGCCCATCCCCCCCCGGCCGGCCCGACGTCCCATCACGGGTGATCGCCGCTGATGGACACTGATCGCCCCAGGGTCGGTCTCCAGGACGACGTCACAACGGCTCCGTTCCTCGATCCGGACCAGGCGCACTGGCAGCGCTTCGCCGAGGCCAGGACGACGGAGGCGTTCTGCCGGGCCTGGCTCTCCCTGCAGTGCCGGATGATCCGGGGGGTGTCTGGAGGGGTCGTGGTCCTCGGCCCGCCCGACGGGGCGTCATACGCTCCGGTCGCCACCTGGCCCGACGGACAGCAACCGCTGGCCGGTCTGGCAGAGGCCGCCGAGCGGGCGCTGGGGGAACGTCGCGGTCTCGTCCTCAAGCCTGCGACGGGGGAGCCCTACCACGTCGCCTACCCCATCCTGGTCGGCGGCCGGCTCCACGGCGTCGTAGCCCTGGACATCTCCCCTCAGCCCGAGGTCAGCCTGCAGGCTGCGATGCACCAGCTGCAGTGGGGTTCGGCCTGGCTGGAGGTTCTCTTCCGGCGCCAGGAGGCTGCTGCCGCGATGGCCGCGCCGGAGCGCCTCCAGGCGGTCCTCGATCTCACCGCCGCGATCCTGGAGCAGGAGCGGTTCCAGGGGGCGGCGATGGCTCTGGCGACAGCGCTGGCGACCAGGCTGGACTGCGACCGGGTGAGCGTCGGCTTCGTGCGGGGCGGCCGCGTCCGCGTGCGGGCCGTCTCACACAGCGCCGACTTCCGCAAGGAGGCCGGCCTCATCCGCAGCATCGAGGCGGCGATGGACGAAGCTGTCGACCAGCAGGCGGTGATTGTCCACCCCGCCCCCTCCGACGGCCCGGCCTGCGTCACGCGGGCCCACGCCGAGCTCGGACGGCAGCACGGGGCGGGAGCGATCTGCTCCGTCCCGCTGGTCGCGCCGGGGCGCGTGCTCGGCGCCATCACGCTCGAGCGGCCGGCCGACCGTACCTTCGACCCTGCCGTGGTCGAACTCGTGGAGGTTCTGGGAGCCGTTGTCGGGCCGATCCTCGACGTCAAGCGCCGCGACGATCGCTGGGTCGTCGTCAAGGCGGCGGAGGCCGCGGCAAGGGAGCTGGGGCGGCTGCTCGGCCCGCGCTACCTCGGGCGGAAGGTGGCGGTCCTGCTGCTGGCCGGTGTCGCGGCCTTCTTCTACTACGCGGAGAGCACCTATCGGGTGACGGCGAAGACGGTCGTCGAGGCCGCGGTGCAGCGCGCCGCGGTGGCGCCGTTCGACGGCTTCCTGGCGCGCTCCGACGTCCGCCCGGGCGACGTGGTCCGGGAGGGGCAGGTCCTGGCCGCGCTGGATGACCGGGATCTGCGCCTGGAGCGGCTGCGCTGGCTGAGCCAGGAGGAGCAGCTCCTGCGCCAGCACCGTCAGGCTCTGGCCGAGGGCGAGGCCGCGCAGGTGGAGATCCTCGCCGCGCAGATCGAGCAGGCCCGGGCGCAGATCGCCCTCCTGGACAGCCAGCTGGGGCGCACCCGGATCCTCGCCCCCTTCGACGGGGTGATCATCAGCGGCGATCTGAGCCAGCAGCTCGGCGCGCCGGTGCAGCGGGGCGAAGTGCTGTTCGAGGTCGCGCCCCTCGGCCGGTACCGCGTGGTGCTGCAACTGGACGAGCGCGACATGGACGAGGTACGGGTCGGGCAGACCGGATGGCTCGTGCTCTCCGCTTTCCCGACCGAGCGGCTCGCGCTGTCGATCGAGAAGCTCACCCCGGTGTCCACCCCCCGCGAGGGCCGGAACTTCTTCCGGGTGGAGGCCCGTCTCGCCGAGACGCCGGAGAGGCTGCGGCCCGGCATGGAGGGGGTCGCCAAGGTGGACGTCGCGCGGCGGCGGCTGATCTGGATCTGGACGCACCAGCTCATCGACTGGCTGCGCCTGAAGTTCTGGGCATGGCTCCCGTAAGGCCGCTGTTCAGCCCGTCCTGGTATCGCGTGGCGGGGCTCACCCCGCGGCTGCGCGGCCACGCCCGCATCCACCGCCACACCTATCGGGGGGAGACGTGGTACGTCCTGCAGGACCTCTCCTCCGACCGCTTTTACCGGTTCTCCCCCGCGGGGTACTTCCTGATCGGCTTGATGGATGGCCGCCGGACGGTGCAGCAGATCTGGGAAGCGGGCAACGAGCGGTTGGGCGACGAGGCGCCGACGCAGGAGGAGATGATCCAGCTCCTCAGCCAGCTCCACGCCGCGGACGTGTTGCAGACCGACGTCCCGCCGGACACCGCCGAGCTGCTGGAGCGCCATGAGACGATCCGGCGCCGGCGGATGCAGAGCAACCTCCTCAGCGTGATGGCCTGGCGCATCCCGCTGCTCGATCCGGACCGGTTGCTGCGGTTCCTCCTGCCCGTCGTCCGCCCGGTCGTGAGCTGGGCGGGGCTGATCCTCTGGCTCGCCGCCGTCGTCCCGGGAATCGTCCTGGCCGTGGTGCACTGGGAAGCGCTCACCCACAACATCCTCGACCGCGTGCTGGCGCCGACGAACCTCCTCCTCCTCTGGCTGCTGTTCCCGGCGATCAAGACCGCGCACGAGTTCGGGCACGCCGTGGTGACGCGGGCGTTCGGCGGGGAGGTGCACGACATGGGGGTGATGCTGCTGGTCCTCACCCCCGTGCCCTACGTGGATGCCTCCGCGGCCTGGGCCTTCCGGGAGAAGTCCCGGCGGATCCTCGTCTCCCTGGCCGGCGTGATGGTCGAGCTGGTCATCGCCTCGGTCGCGCTCGTCGTCTGGCTGAACATCGAGCCGGGCCCGCTGCGCGCGCTGGCCTACAACGCGGTGTTCATCGCCGGCGTCTCGACGCTGATCTTCAACGTCAACCCCCTGCTGCGCTTCGACGGCTACTACGTCCTTGCCGACCTGCTCGAGATCCCCAACCTCCGCGCCCGCGCCACCGCCTACCTCGGCTACCTTGGCGAGCGCTACATCCTCGGCCGCCGGGAGGCGGAGCCGCCGCAGGCCAGGAGCGGGGAGCGCGTCTGGTTCGTCCTGTACGCCGTGGCCTCCGCGATCTACCGCGTGATCGTCGTCGCCGGGATCACGTTGTTCATCGCCGGCAAGTTCTTCATCGTCGGCGTGCTCCTGGCCGCGTTCACCGCGATCGGCTGGCTCGTCGTGCCTCTGGCGCGCGGAGTCGCATCGCTGCTGACCAGTCCTCGGCTGCGGTCCGTGCGCCTGCGCGCCGCCGCGGCGGTCGTGCTCGCCGCCGCTGTGGTCGGCGGCGTGCTCGGCTACGTCCCGGCGCCCCTGCGCACGCGCGCCGAGGGCGTGGTGTGGATCCCGGACGAGGCCTTCGTCCGCGCGGAGACGGATGGCTTCGTGGAGCAGGTCGTCGCCGCTCCCGGGGCGCGCGTCGCCCCAGGCGACGTCCTGTTCATCACCCGCGATCCCGACCTGCGCACGGAGGCGGAGGTGCTCGCCGCGCGCCTGCGGGAGCTCGAGGCCCGGCACGCCGAACAGGTTCAGCGCGACCGGGTGCAGGCGCAGATCGTCGAGGAGGAGCAGCGGTACGCTGCCGAGCGCCTGGCCGAGGTGCGGCGCCGCATCGACCGGCTGACCATCCGCAGCCGCGCCGCCGGGGCGTTCGTTGTGCCGCTGGCCGAGAACATCCCCGGCCGCTTTGTGCGGCGGGGGGAGGTCCTGGCCTACGTCGTCGAGCTGGACACGATCACCGTGCGCGCCGTCGTCTCGCAGGCCGACATCGCCCTCGTCCGCGAGCGCACGCACGGCGTGCAGGTGCGGCTCGCCGAGGAGATCGCGCGGGCCGTGCCGGCCCTGGTCAGCCGCATCGCTCCGCAGGCCGAGGAGCGCTTGCCCACCCCGGCGCTCGGCCGCCAGGGTGGCGGGCAGGTCGCGGTCGATCCCACCGATCCGCAAGGGATGCGGGCGATCCAGACGCTCTTCCAGGTGGACCTGGAGCTGCCGGCGGCCACCCGCCTCCTCACGGTGGGGGGGCG
>DATLZI010000252.1:0-3026 GCA_035574075.1 bacterium
CGCCGCGGCGCGCCGCGCGGCGCTCGGCTGGGAGGCCCGCCACGTGCGGGCGCAGGTCAATCAGCTCATCGCCGTACCGCTCCACGCCAGCGAACTGCGCTCCGGGCTCAGCGCGGAGACGCGACGGCGGCTGGACGCCGCGACCGCCGCCGCGCGCACGGTCGGCCGCCTGGAGATCCGGTTGTGGAACCGTGACGGCACTCTCCTCTACAGCACGCGCGGCGCCGTGGTCCGCCGCGCGCCCCTCAGCGCGGCGCTGCGGGCCGCCCTCGGACCGGAGGCGGCGGTCGTTCTGCCGGCGGAGGCGCGGGCCTTCACCGCCACCACGCTGTACCTCTCGCTCGAGGGCTACCTGCGCTACCTGGCCTACCGCGAGCACCAGATCTGGCTCGCCGCGGCCGTGCAGGAGGCTTCGCCCGAGCGGGTGATCGCCGCGGCGGACGAGGATGGAACCGCCCGCTTCTACATCCCGCTGCCCGCGGCGGGTTCGCCGACGCGCCCCGGCGCCTACGAGCTGACGTACGACGGCGCGGCGCTGGAGGCCCGCGTGGCCTCGCTGCAGCGCGGCGTCTGGACGGCCGTGCCCAGCAGCACGCTGGCGCTGTACGGCCTCCTCCTCCTGGTCGCGCAGCGGGCGGCGCCCCCGCGCCGGCGACGCGAGGACCGTTCGGCGGTCCATGCCGGGTTCTTCCGCACCCTGGCCCGGGTGGTGGATGCGCGCGACGAGGGGACGGGCGACCACTCGGGTCGCGTCGCCTCCTACGCCGTGGCCATCGGCCGCCGCCTCGGCCTCTCCGACGACGCGCTCGCCGAGCTGCGCATGGCGGCGGGGCTGCACGACATCGGGAAGATCAGCGTGCCGGACGCCGTGCTGAAGAAGCCCGGGCCGCTCACCGCCGAGGAGTGGAGTCTGATGCGCCGCCACGCCGTCGTCGGCAGCCGCATCCTGGACGGTTCTCCCTTCGCGGATCGCGTGAAGTCAGGGGTGCGCCACGTCCACGAGTGGTGGAACGGCCGGGGCTATCCCGACCGCCTGAAGGGGGAGCAGATTCCCCTGTTCGGGCGCATCCTGGCGGTGGCCGATGCCTTTGAGGCGATGACCTCGCGGCGGCCGTACCGCCGGGCGCTGTCCGTCGTCGTCGCCCTCGCGGAGCTGGAGCGCATGCGCGGCGTGCAGTTCGACCCCACGATCGTGGACGTCTTCGCCGCCTGGGTGCGGGAGGGCCCCCCCTCCGAACCTTAGTCCGCGCCAGCCAGCATCCCGGCCAGCGTCATCGCGTTGCGCGCCGACTGCCCCCGGTAGTGGTTGTTGAAGAGCAGGGAGATCCGCTCCAGGCGCGCGCTGAGTTCCCGCACCCTCGCCGCCCACGGGCGCAGCTCGTCGTCGGAGTAGCTGTAGTCGTAGACCCGGTTCGTCGGCGCCCGCCGCTCGAGCATCGCCGGGTTGCGGCCGTGGAAGCGCACCACGCTCCACGATGTGGTGATCTCGACGTCGTTGGGCGGCAGATAGGCCGCATCGAGCATGTCCGGGATGACGTAGGCGTAGCCCTTGCGCCGCAGGTAGCCCAGCAGCGCGCTGCGATGGGGCTCGACCAGCCACTCCCGGTGGCGCACTTCCACCGCTACCGGCCAGTCGCGCAGGTAGGGCTCCCAGCGGTCGAGGTGTTCGAACAGCTCGGGGGTGTAGCCGCGCCCCTTGGGGAACTGGAAGAGGACGTGCGACAGCCGTCCCGCCCGGCTGAACTCGCGGATGAAGGCGGCGTAGTAGTCCCAGATCGCGTGCAGCACCTCATCGGGCAGCTGCGCCGCGCTCACCGCGGGCGCGGCGGCGAGCGCGGGCGGCAGCAGGCGCTGCAGGGCCGGCGGCAGCCGGCGAGGATCGGTTTCGTGCCAGGTGAACAGCGCGAACGCCTTCGCGCTGAAGAGGAAGCCCGGCGGGGTCCAACTGATCCACGCCGCCGCGCGCTCTGGCGGCTGCAGGGCGTGGTAGGTGGCGTCGACCTCGACGGTAGGGAACACCCCGGCGTAGAACCGCAGGCGGCCGGCGGGATCGTGGCGCACGTGGCGCGGGTAGAACGCCCCCTCCTTCACGAAGTTGGGCTCGGCCCACGAGCACGTGCCGATGTACACCGCGCAGCGCCCCAGGCGCAGCGGCTCGGCCGGATGTTCGGCGTGCACCTGCAGCACATCGCTCACGCGGAGGCCATTCGATTGACACTGGCAGGCGCCCTTCCTATGATTGATGCGGTTTGACGAAAGGAGCGATGCGGTGAGGCGCTTGTGGGTGCGCGGGCTGATCGTCGTCATCCTGGTGGTGGCGGCGGTGCAGATCGCCTTTGCGCCCGTGCGCATCGTGCGCCGCACTCCTGAATACCAGGGCTTCCGGGTGCGTGTCAACCTGGGCCTGGACCTGCAGGGCGGCAGCTACCTCGTCCTGGAGGCGCAGGACACCCCCACGGCGCGCGCCACGCCGGAAGCCGTGGACGCGGCGATGCGGGTCATCGAGAACCGCATCGACCAGCTGGGCGTCGTGGAGCCCACCGTGCAGCGCCAGGGCAGCCGCCGCATCCTCGTCGAGCTCCCCGGCATCCTGGACCCGGAGCGGGCCATCGAGCTCATCGGCAAGACCGCCCTGCTGGAGTTCGTGGACACCGGGGTGACCTCGCTGCCCCGCGGCGCGCGCTGGTCGCCGGACGGCCGGCGCGTCGAGGTGCCGGGCCAGGCCCAGCCCCTGACCCTGGAGAAGAAGGTCATTCTCACCGGAGCCGACCTGGCCGACGCCCAGGCCTCCTTCGACCAGACCACGGGCGAGCCGATCGTCACCTTCCAGTTCAAGGGGCGCGGCGCGAAGACGTTCGAGGACTACACCGCGGCGAACATCGGCAAGTACCTGACGATCGTCCTGGACAACGAGGTGATCTCTTCGCCGGTCATCCGTGATCGCATCGCCGGCGGCAGGGGCCAGATCAGCGGCGGGTTCCGCGACATCGGTGAGGCCCGCGACCTGGCCGTGCTCCTGCGCGGCG
>DATLZI010000253.1:0-13731 GCA_035574075.1 bacterium
CTGAGCGTGATCCCCTCGGTGTCGCCGAGCGCCGCCACCACGCCGGCGTCCAGCGTGACCGAGCCGTTGGCCTGTACGTCGAGGAAGCCGATGTTCAGACCGGCGTTGCTCACCGCGGTCGACGTGATCTCGACCCCCGCGCGCAGCTCGTCCACGTCGATGAAGAAGGTGGAGTCTCCAGGGTCGAGCTTGACGCCCAGCTGGAAGTCCAGGACCAGCTCGGCCAGCGCGGTGAGCTGCGCGTCGAGATCGAACGCCAGCCCCAGGCCCTGCGCTTCGGTCCCCAGATTGTAGAAGAACTTGGTATCACGCGAGCCGCGCCAATCCACGTTGAACCGCAGCTCGGGCGTGCCGCTGGCGAACTCCACGCCGAGCGTGATACCGGAGTTGAGCTTCACCGTGAGCGGGTCGAGGCCGCGCAGGATCTCCTGCACGTTGGTCAAGGAGACCGGGGACACGGGGAAGCCGAGCTTGCTCTGCGCCGCGCCGCCCAGGGCGGTGACCGCGAAGGTGTTGACCTCCGTCCCCAGCACCTGGAAGGCGATCCGCCCGCCCCGTTCCACCGCGGCGACGACACCGTTCGTCGCCGCGTTCGACACGAGGGCCGCATTCAGCGCGGCCACAAGGTCGGCGACGGTGTCGACACCCGTGACGGAGATCGGGGTCGCGCCGCCGCCGTCCAGCGATAGGTTGAAGGCGTACGTGTCGCCGGACTCGACCAGCGTGTCGTTTACGGATTTCGGAGACAGAATGGCCGCGCCGAGCGACGCCAGGTCGCGCCCCGCCCCCGTGAACAGCAGGTTCAGATAGCCGATGAGATCATCTGTGGTGACCGAAGGGACGGCGTCGAAGAACCGCTGCACTTCCAGGCGCAGCTCGTCCAGCGCCTCGGCGAAGCCGACGATCTTGGCCACGGCCACGTCCGCGCTCCCGCCCAGCAGAGGCAGCGCCTGGGCGAAGTTGCCCACCGCGGCGAGGTTCTTCAGGAAGGTCACGAGCCCGTTGAGCCCCGCGATCAGCTCGTCCGCGGGCGCGTCGACCATGCCGCTGAGGTCGAGGTTGGCGTTGATCAAGCTCTCGAAGTTGTCCGCGCTGGTCGCGCTGAGCGAGATAGAGCTGCCGTCCGAGACCTCCGCGGCGACGGTCAGCGAACCGCCCGGCCCGGGGATGAGGGTGATCGCGTCGCGCGGCGCAAGGTCGCTGTAGGGACCGAAGTCGAGGGTGTCGGTGCCTTCGCCGGCCGCCTCGACGACCACCACGTTCGCGCCCCAGTTGTCGTCGAACTGATAGGTGTCGTCGCCCGGGCCGCCGCTGAGGGTGTAGGTGCCGTCGCCGGTCTTGGCGTTGATGCGGATCGTGTCGCCGTCCCCGCCCGCGTTGATAGTGACGTCCGCGTTGAACGACGAGTCCAGCGCGTTGATGGTGATGGAGTCCGCGCCGCCCAGGGCGTTGATCGTCAATGTGGCGGTGGGGTTGACGAAGATCGGCGACTCGCCAAAGGTCACGGCCAGGCGGGACTCGTCATCGCCGGCGTCAGTATCGTCCTCAAGGACGACCACGTCAGCGCCCGCGGTCAGATTGAAGATGGCGTCCTCGGCGTCCGCGTCGAGATCGACCGGCTCCAGACCGTCGTAGGCGATGACGCTGCCGTCGAGGTCGACCGTCCCCGACTGCGCCCCCGTGATCGTGAAACCGACGGTCGCGTAGCTTCCGCCGGAGATCCGCAGGCTGTCGAATCCGCCGGGGCCGCCGTGCACCTGACCGCTCACACCTCCCCCCGGCGTGAAGATGAACGTGTCCTCGTTGTCGGCCGCGCCCTGGAGATTCTCGATGCCGCTGAATGCGATCCCGTTCACGACACCGGCGTTCGGCCCGCTGATCGTCCAGGTCGCATCGACCGCCGGCCCGCGGAGCGTGTCGCTGCCGGCGCCGCCGGTGATGGCATCGATCCCTGCGGTGCCTGCCGTTCCTGTCGCCGCGCCGGTCGCCAGGTCCACCGACACCGGGGAGGTGTAGGCCGAATAGTCGATCCTGTCCGCTCCGGCCCCGCCGTCGAGCGTGCCGCCGAAATCCGCGCCGTCCCCGAAGACGAACTCGTCGACGTCCGCGCCGCCGTCCAGGGCCTCCACGCCTGCGAGCGCGGTCTCATCGAGAGACGCCTCGCCCTGGCCGCCGATCCGCCAGCGATTGCGCCTGTCCGCGCCGCGCACCCGGTCCAGGCCGGCGCCGCCGGCCACGGCGCTGCTGACGCTCCCGCCCAGGGCAAACACGAAGACGTCGTCCAGCGCGCCGCCCAGGAGGGTCTCGATCCCCAGGAAGGCCAGGCCATTCAGGACGCCAGTGTCGGGGCCGACCACCTCCCAGGCGTTGGCCAGGTCCGCGGCCAGCAACGTGTCGACACCCTCGCCGCCAGCCAGCGCCCCGCTGAGCCCGCCCAGCGCGCCCAGGGCGAACAGGTCAGCGCCCGCGCCGCCCTGGAGCGAGTCGAAAGCCGTGAAGGCGACGTTCCCGACGGTTCCGGCGCCCGCGCCGGTGATGGTCCAGGTCGTAGCCGCGTGGGGACCGCGCAGGGTGTCGGCGCCCGCGCCGCCGACGACCTCGGTGATCTGGGCGAAGCCGGCGGTGCCGGTCGCCGCGCCGGCGGCGAGGTCGACGACCACGCCCGCGCCCTCGGCGGAGTAGTCGAGCGTGTTGACCCCGCCGCCGCCGTCCACGGTGCCGCTGATGCTCCCGCCGGCGAAGACGAAGCGGTCCGCGCCCGCCCCGCCGCGGAGGTGCTCGATCTCCTGGAACGCCTGGCCGTTCAAGGAGCCGGCGTCGGCGCCGGTGATCTGCCAGACGTTGTCCTGGTCCGCGCCGACGAGGGTATCCGTCCCGGCGCCGCCGCGCAGCCGCCCGCTCAGGCTGCCGCCCGAAACGAAGGTGAAGGTGTCGGCCCCCGCCCCGCCGATCACGTTCTCGATGCTCTCAAAGGAGAGGCTGTTGAGCGTCCCGGCGTTCGGCCCGGTGATCATCCACGCGTTGTCGGCGTCCGGACCGACGATGGTGTCCTCGCCCGTGCCGCCGCGCGCCGACTCGATGCCGGCGAAGGCCACGCCGGCCACCGTGCCGCTGCCCTCGCCGTCGATCTCCCACGTCGCGCCGCTCTCAGGACCGACCAGGGTGTCGCGGCCGGCTCCGGTGTTGACGGAGAGGTCGCTCCCGCCGGATGGCGCGCTGTCGTCGAGGATGACGGTATCGTCTCCGGCGGCACCGTCGTTCACGCCGGTGTCGAGGGCGACGTCGAGGACGTGGGTGAAAGCCACCTCGAAGACCGCGCCATCGGAGGTTCCCGATACCCGTCCCTGCCCTGGCGCCGGACTGTCCACCGTGAGCTCATCCTGGCCGCCGGGCGTCGTGATCGCCAGCGTAGCCATGTCGGCGATCTCGACCGGCTCGACCTCCGCGAACTCGACCATCGTCCCATCCACGGTGACGGTGCCGGCGTCGGGAGATGCGGCATGCCGCGTGAACGATGCCGCCCGTCCGCCCCCGCCCGCCACCCGCAGGACATCGCCGGCCGCTCCGTGCCCCCGTCCCTGGAAGGTCACGGGCACGGCGAACAGCTCGGCGAGGTCCACGGTCAGGATGTCGTCGAGGTCAGAGCCGAGGACGTAGACCCACCAGGTGCTCGCCAGGGCCTGGCTGGCGACCACGGCCCCCGCGTTGTCCACGAGCTGCAGGGTCGGCGTCTCGGCCTGCTGGACGAGCTTGAGGGTCAGTTTGACGGGCGCGTCGGGCGCGGCCTCATAGGTGAAGGGCGATCCGGATAGCAGGAGCCGGGGCTCGAGGGGCTCGTAGAGGTGCTTGCGCGGCCTGGGCGGGGCGAGGTCCGCGCCGCGCCGACGGGAGCGACGTCCGACGCGAAGCGTATGGGCGGGACGCGGAAGTCTGGACCGCACGAGGCTGGCGAGGCTCATTGGATCTCCCCCTGCCCAGGATCGATGCTGCCGAGCCCTGCAGATCGCCGAACGACGCCTGACGGTCAAGCCGAACGACCCGCGCCCTCCGGTCGAAGGCGCGTCCCGATGCCACCGGTGCCGGTGGTGAGCCGGTTGCGACCCGGTGCCGAGGAGGGGGGAAACCTCGCACGTGGACCTTGTGGACTTTTAGGAGCGGCTAAACCGGCCTAACTAAACCGGCCTAATTAGGTCCGCAAACGGCGTAATTATCTACCCTATACGACCTGCCCCGCGCGATTCCTCCGTGCCGGGCTCACATAGGCGCGATCCCGTTCGGCAAGGACGGCGGAGGCGACGTCTGGAGCCGCGGGTGGTGATCCCGGCGCGAGGAGGGGGGCCCGCCAACCACGGTGCCGCGACCGCCCGTGCCGCTGGAAGCCGCGGCGATCCGGAGCGCCTACCTCCGCAGGTAGGCGTCGGTGCCCGCGATCCAGTCCTGTCGCGGCGGGCTGAAGAAGTCCATCTCCACGGTCTCCTCCAGCATCTCCGCCCCGTGGGGCACGTTGCTGGGGATCAACAGCAGCTCCCCCGCGCGCAGGATGAGCTCCCGGTCGGGAAAGGTGAAGCGCATCGCGCCCGACAGGCAGTAGGTCAGCTGCTCGTTTTCGTGCTGATGCGTGGGGACGACGGCCCCGGCCTTGAACTCGATCAGCGTGGCCATCAGCCGCTCGCCCCAGACCATCCGCCGCGTCATCTTCGGGTTGATCACTTCGGCCGGTACCTCGGCCAGCTTCCAGTGCGTGATCGCGCTCATCGGACCCCCTCCGTGTGGTTGTTCGATGCGTTCAGGGCGACGGCCGGCTCTCCTGCCGGGCGCGCGTCATCCCGGCGGGGAAGATCAGACGCACGGCGCGCTCATAGTAAAGGTAATCCCAGGCCCAGCCGGCCAGCACGAGCAGCCGATTACGGAACCCGATCAGGTTCACGAGGTGCACGCCCAGCCACAGCAGCCAGGCGGGGAATCCCGTGAAGGGAATGCCGCGGATCTCGGCCACCGCCGCGTTGCGGCCGATCGTGACCATCGTGCCGCGGTCGCGGTAGCGGAAAGGCACCGGCGCCTCTCCCCGCAGGCTCCGCAGGATGTTGCGCGCCGCCGCCGCGCCCTACTGGATCGCCACCGGCGCGATCTGCGGGAGCGGGCGGCCGTCGCGCTCGACGAAGGCCAGATCGCCGGCGACGTAGACCTCTGGGTGTCCCGGGACCTGCAGCGTGGGCAGCACGCCGACCCGGCCGCCGCGTCGCACCGGCAGCCCCCACGCCTCCGCCCGCGGGTCGCCCCGCACGCCGGCCGTCCACACCACCGTCTCCGTCGGGATCACCGTCCCATCCGCCAGCGCGACCTCGGCCGGCGTCACCCGCGTCACCGCGGCCCCCAGATAGACATCGACGCGCATCCGCCGCAGGCGCGCGGCGGCGTAATGGCTGAGGCGCTCGGGGAGTCCCGGCAGCAACGCGGCCATCGCCTCGATCAGTACGACGCGCACCTCGTCGGGACGGAAGGTCGGGTGGTCGCGCCGCAACGGCCCCCAGACCAGCTCCGCCAGCGCCCCGGCGAACTCCACCCCCGTCGGGCCGCCGCCGATGATGACGAAGGTGAGCGCGGCCCGCCGGGCGGCCGCGGTCGCGGCGTGCGCGGCCCGCTCGAAGCAGGAGAGAATGTGGTTGCGCAGCGCGACCCCTTCCTCCAGCGTCTTGAGCGGGAAGGCAAACTCGCGCGCGCCGGGCAGGTCGAAATACTGAGGGACGCTGCCGACGGCGAGGATCAGCGCATCGTAGGAGATCCGGCCCGCCGTCGTGACGAGGAGGCGGGCCGCCGGATCCAGCGTCTCGACTTCCGCCATGAGGAAGCGGCCGTTGGGGATCGCCCGCAGGATGCTGCGGATCGGATAGGCGATCGCCTCGGGCTCGACCTCCGAGGCCGCGACCTGATACAACAAAGGAAGGAAGGTATGGTAGTTGCGCCGATCGACTAAGAGCACGTCCACCGGCGCGCGGGCCAGGGCGCGGACGGCCCACAGACCGGCGAATCCCCCGCCGACGATCACCACGCGGGGAGTTCCGCCCGGTGGGGGCGGGGGGACCATCTGACGCCTAGCGCCGCGGGGACGGCTGCTCCCGCGCCAGGGGGGCTGGCGCGCCGACGCCGCGCCGCCACAACGCGGCCAGGAGCACCGCCGCGAGCACCCCGTTGAGCGCGCTGGCCAGCGCGTTGAAGGGGATGATGACCGGGACCAGCATCTTCGCCACCTCCGCCGGCGGCATGCCGAACTGCAGACGCAGGATGATGAAGTTGGCGGGGATGGCGGCGGCCAGCCGGACCAGGGCACCGGCGCCGCAGGCGGCGAGCATCCACAGCACGGACGGCCCCGGGCGGCGCCGGAAGACCCACCCGGCCCCGGCGACGAAGGCTGCCACGGCGATGAAGTTGGCCAGCGGGCCGAAGATCGAGCGCGCGCGGAAAAGGAAGTACAGCACCGCCTTGAGGCCGACGACCGCGACGCCGGCCGCCGGGCCGAGGATGAAGGCGGTCATCAACCCCAGGACGTCGCTGGGATCGTAGCGCAGGTAGGGCGCCGCCGGCAGGATCGGTACCTGCAGCGTCGCCATGAGGACGAACGACGCGGCGCCGAGCATGGCCATGAGGACAAGGGTCCGCAGATCGCGCATGGTGAGTTGATGCGGGACCGGGCCGCCGATTCCCTGCCGGCCGCCGCTCCACGGCGGCGCGGGGGAGGGAGAGGGATGATGACCAGAGGACCGTTCCAGGGACGAGTGGTCGTGGTGACCGGCGGCGCCCGGGGCATCGGTCTCTGCCTGGTGGACACCTTCGCCCGGCGGGGGGCGCGCGTCGCCTTCGCCGACATCGACGCGGCGGCGGGACGGTTCTGGGAACGCCGCCTCGCGGCGCAGGGGGCGGAGGTGCGCTTCTTCCGGGCGGACCTGGGACGCGCGGCGGACGTGCGCCGGTTCGCGCGCGCGGCGCTGCGGGCCTTCGGTCGGGCAGACGTCTTGATCAACAACGTCGGCATCACCGACATCCGCCGTCCTTTCCTGCGCCGCTCCCTCGCCGACTGGAACCGGACCCTGGCCGTGAACCTCACGTCGTACTTCCTCTGCGCCCAGCTCTTCGCCCCGGCGCTGGCGCGCGCGCGGGGCGCCATCATCAACATCGCCTCCACCCGCGCGCTGATGAGCGAGCCGAACACCGAGGCCTATGCCGCGTCCAAGGGCGGGATCGTCGCGCTGACGCACGCCCTGGCCGTCACCCTGGGCCCCCGCGTGCTCGTGCACTGCGTCAGCCCGGGCTGGATCGACACCTCGGCCTGGCGGCGGCCGCCCAGGCCGCCCCGGCTGCGGCCGATCGATCACCGCCAGCACCCGGCCGGCCGCGTCGGGCTGCCTGAGGACGTGGCTGCCCTGTGCCTGTTCCTGGCCGATCGGCGCGCCGCCGGCTTCATCACCGGACAGAACTACCTCGCAGACGGCGGCATGACCCGGAAGATGATCTATGCCTGAGGCGCGCATGCCGTACGCGACGCTGGCCGAGGCCTACGCGGCCATCGAGCAGACGGCCTCCCGACTGGCCATGACCGACCTCGCTGCCGGACTGTTCCGCCGCACGCCGCCGCCGCTGATCGGCCGCGTGGTCTACCTCACCCAGGGGCGGCTGTACCCCAGCTTCGAGGGCGTGGAGATCGGTGTCGCCGAGAAGATGGCGGTGCGGGCCGTGGCGCAGGCCACGGGCGTCGACCTGGAGACCGTCACCCGCGAGCTCGCCCGCCTCGGGGATCTCGGCGCCGTGGCCGAAGCGCTGCTGGCCCGCAAGGCCGCGCGGCGGCCGACCCTCACGGTGGACGAGGTGTACGCCGCCCTCGATCGCGCAGCGAAAGCCGCCGGCAAGGGGGCGCAGACCGTGCGGATCGAGGCTGTGGCCAGCCTGATCGAGCGCGCCACGCCCCTCGAGGCGCGGTACCTCGTGCGCCTGGCCACCGGCAAGCTGCGCCTGGGGATCGGGGACATGACCATCCTCGACGCGCTGGCCGTCGTCTTCGCCGGCGGCCGCAGCGCGCGGCGCGACCTCGAGCGGGCCTACAACCTGACCTCGGATCTGGGCTTCGTGGCGCAGACCGTGGCCGAGGGCGGGCTGGAGGCCCTGCGGAAGATCCACGTCATGCCGGGCAAACCGATCCGGCCGATGCTGGCGGAGCGGCTGGGCGACCCGGCGGAGATCCTCGCCAAGCTCGGCGGCCGCTGCGTGGCCGAGTACAAGTACGACGGCGAGCGCCTGCAGATCCACCGCGATGGCGACCGCGTTGAGATCTTCTCCCGGCGCCTGGAGAAGATCACCGACCAGTATCCCGACGTGGCCGACCTCGTGCGCGCCCGGCTGCGGGCCAGGGCGGCCATCGTCGAGGGCGAGGTGGTGGCGATCGACGCCGCCAGCGGCGACCTGCGGCCCTTCCAGGACCTGATGCCCCGCCGCCGCAAGCACGGGATCGCCGAGGCGGTGGAGGAGATTCCGACGGCGCTGTACCTGTTCGACGCTCTCTACGTGGACGGCCGCGACCTCACGGAGCAGCCTTACCGCGACCGGCACGCCGCGCTGGAGCGGGTCGTCGATCCCGGCGACCGGTTCCGCCTGGTCGCCTTCCGCGAGGTGGGCTCCGTCGGGGAGCTGGAGGAGGTCTTCGAGCAGGCCGTGCAGGACGGCTGCGAGGGCGTGATCTGCAAAGCCCTGGGCGGCCCCTACCAGGCGGGAGCGCGGGGCTGGCAGTGGATCAAGCTCAAGCGCGAGTACCGCAGCGAGATGACCGACGCCGTCGACCTGGTCGCCGTGGGCGCCATCCACGGCCGCGGCCGGCGGGGCGGCACGTACGGCGCGCTCCTCATGGCCGCCTACGATCCCGAGGCCAACATGTACCGCACCGTTTGCAAGCTGGGCTCCGGGTTCTCCGATGAGGACCTCGCCGCCCTTCCCGAGCAACTGCGCCCCTACGTCCGGCCGGCGCGGCCGCCAGAGGTGGACAGCCGGATCGTCCCCGACGTCTGGCTGGAGCCGGCGCTCGTCTACGAGGTCATCGGCGCCGAGATCACCCTCAGCCCGGTGCACACCGCGGGCCGGGACGTCTTCCGCGAGGGCAGCGGCCTGGCCATCCGCTTCCCGCGCCTGACCCGCCCGCGGCCGGACAAGGGCCCCACCGACGCCACGACCGTTCAGGAGATCGTGGAGATGTACCGGCGCCGCCTGAGGAAGGCCGAGTGAGCCAATAGCGGCTGAAGGTGTTGCAACCGCCCGTGTCCAGGAGCCCCAGCGCCAGGGGTGCCTCCGGAAGCGCGACGTCCCACCGCATCAGGCCCCGGCCAGCGTGCGCGGCAGCGGGAGCCCCCGCTGCCGCTATCCAACCCTCTACCGCCTGAAACTCGGCCGCCTTCCGCCTCTGGCGCTGCGCGGGGTTGCCACGTCGTCGGTAGGAGGCGAGGGCCTGGGGGGTGGAATGGGTTGTGTGCAACATGGCGGGCTCATCACACATCCCCAGCGCAAAGATCACCCCGCCCCGGATCGGTGTCCCGCTCCTGAAGCGCGAGCGGCTCCTGCCGATGGTGCAGGCGGGGATCGCGCGCCGGCTGCTGCTGGTGTGCGCGGAGGCCGGATATGGGAAGACGAGCCTGTTGCTGTCTGCCCTCCCCGAGGCCGGCATGCCCGCCGCGTGGCTCACCCTCGACGAGTCGGACGCAGATCCGAACCTGTTGGGCGCCGGCCTGATCGCCGCTGTCTGCGCCGTGGTGCCGGACTTCGGCGCCCAGGCGCAAAGCATCCTGACTGCGGGACCGGAGACGGCGGAACTGGGCCGGGCTCTGCTGGGCGCGCTGGACACGCTGCCCGAGACGGTGATCGTCCTTGATGACTTCCACACCGTCGAGCGCAACCCAGAGGTCGTGCGCCTGGTGGATAACCTCCTCGGCAACCTTCCGCCACCCGTCCACCTGGTGATCGCCACGCGGACCTGGCCGCGCCTGCAAAACCTTCCCCGCCTCCTGGTGCAGGGCCAGGCCACGACAGTCGATCACAGTCACCTCAAGTTCACTCAGGACGAGACAGCTACGTTCTTCCGCACCAGCCACGGTCTCGACATCGACGATCTCCTGGCCGGCGGTCTCACCGAACGCACCGAGGGATGGCCGGCCGCCCTGCAGCTCATTGCCCTCAGGGCCAGGACCCAGGGCCGGGCCGACGTGCACGGCACTCCGCGCGAGATCTACGATTACCTGGCCGCCACCGTGCTGGACACGCTCGACCCGCTGACCCGAGGCTTCGTCCTGCGCGTCTCCATCCTCACCGAGCTCTGGCCGTCCGTGTGCCAGGCGCTGGCGCCGGAGGTCGACGCGCAGGAGATGCTGGCAGCGGTGGAGGGCCGCAGCCTCTTCCTCTACCGGCTCGACGACGCGGGGCCGCGGTACCGCTTCCACCAGTTGTTTGCTGAGTTCCTCCGGCAGCGCTTGAACGACCAGGAAGGATCGCAAACGGTCTCGGCGCTGCACTATGCAGCGGCGCAGCAGCTCGAAGCAGAAGGCGCCCCCGACGTTGCCGTGCGCCACTACTTCGAGGCAGGAGCGCTCGGAGAGGCCGAGCGCGTGATGAAGCCGCTGCACGGCGACCGGCTCACCTCCCGTCTGGCCTATGCGTTTCGCGACCTGGTGCTGCGGCTGCCCGAGGACGTTCAGCGGCACCATCCATGGATGACGCGCTGCGGGGCCAGCGCGTGCCGGTACGTCGGGGACTACGCCGGCGGTCTCGCCCTCGCGCAGCGCACCGCGGCGGCAGCCAGAGGACGTGATCCCAACCTGTGGGCGTTTTCCATGCATGGGATCGCTGTCATGCTGCTGCACATGGACCGCTTCGCGGAGGCGGAAAGGACATGCCGGGACGCTTTGGCCTCCCTGGCAGCCGACGTCGAACCCCGCTGGAAGATCGCCCTGCTGGCCGTCCTGGCCGACAGCCTGCTGCACCTGGGGCGGCTGGCCGAAGCCGAAGGGCTGCTTCCGGCCATCGAACAGGCCGCGCCGGAGCCGCAGCCGGGGAAAGGACTGCGGGCGAAGTACTTCCGCGCGGCTCTTGCCACGGCGCGCCTGGAGTTCCGCCGGGCCGCCGAGGAGTATCGTGCGGCGCTGGAGGAGGCCGCGGCCGTGGCTTCCCTGACATACGAAACATGGATCCTCACCGACATCGTCGCCGTCGAACTGGCGCGTCGCAATCTCGCCGCCGCGCGCGGAGCCCTGGAGCGGGCGCAAGGGGCCCACGCGCGTACGGGCGAGCGCTTGACCGACCTGCGGCTCACAAATCACGCTGGCAGCGTCGCCCTGCTGGCCCGGGATCTCTCCGAAGCGGCACGGTTGTACCAGCGCACGCTCGAGTTGTGGCGCGACGGTGAAACGCAGGAACCTCGCCTCCAGGCCCTGCTGGGTCTCGCCCGGGTGGCGCGGGCGCAGGGGAATCCCGCGGAAGCGGAGAGCCTGCTCCATGCCGCATCCTCGAGCGCCGAGCGCTGCCGGTTCGGGAAGCTCCTTCCCGAGATCCGCCTGGAGCAGATCAGTGTGCTGTACGCGCAGGGAGAGGCTGCACGCGCAGCGGCGCTGCTCCCCACCGTCCGTGATGCCTACTCCGCCTGGGGCGCGCTCCCGGGGCTGGCGCGGGCGGCGCTCTGGGAAGCGCAGCTCAGCGCGCCAGCGTCGGATCGTCTCCTGCACAGCGCGGTGTCGCAGGCCGCTCAAACGGCCGATGACCTGATTCCGTTTCTCGCAGAGGAGGCAGCCTGGACCGCGCCGCTGCTGCTCACAGCGATCAGGCGCGGCATCGAGCCACGTGCTGCGGAGGAGCTGCTGGTCGCAATGGGACCGCATGCCGTGGATGCGCTGGTGCAGGCGCTCGCCGACGCGCAGCTGCGGCACAGGGCCATCGCCCTCCTGGGGACCATCGGCGACCCGCGCGCGCGGCGGCCGCTGCTCCAGCTCGCCCGCAAGGACGTGAAGGCGCGGGCCGTGTGTGAACAGGCGGTAGCGAGGTTGCGCGCCCCGGAGCCGGTGAGCCTTCGCCTCTCGTTGCTGGGCAGATTTGAAGTCCTGAGTAACGGCAAGCCGATCCCGGATGCGGCGTGGAGGACCCAGAAGGTGAAGACCCTGCTGAAATTCCTTCTCCTCCACCGCAGCCGGTCCGTCTCCCATGACGAGATCATCGAGGCTCTCTGGCCGGGGGTGGACCCGCGTGCCGGCGAGGTAAGGCTCAAAGGCGCCGTGAAGATACTGCGTCAAACACTGGAACCGCTGCTCGAGGGCAGGCGATCGACCTTTATTGTGCGCAGCGGATCCGGCTTCCGGTTCGAGGCCGCCGGGCGCTGCTGGATCGACCTCGAAGAGTACGACCGCCTGCTCGGCGCGGCGCGGAATCATGAGGCAGCCGGCCGCCTGGCCGAGGCCGTGACCGCGCTGGAGCAGGCCGCGGCGCTGTATCGCGGCGACTTGCTGGAGGAGGATCGCTATGCCGATTGGCCGGCCGCCGAGCGCGAGCGCCGCCGGGAGATCCAGATCGCGGTCCTGGAAACCCTGGCCGATCTGCATGCCCGACGGCGGGACTACCGCCGGGCGCTGGACGCGATCCAACGGGTCCTGGCCCTGGACCGCCTGCGTGAACCCGCGTACCGCCTCCTGATGCAGTACGCGCTCGCCCGGGGCGACCGCCAGGCGGCGATTCGCGCCTACCTGACCTGCGAGCAGTCCCTCCGCGAGGAACTGGGCGTCGGCCCGCAGCCGGAGACGGTCGCCCTCTACGCGCAGGCCCGCGCCTTGACCCCGGCCTGAGGTATTTCACCCGGGTTTCACCACCGTCTCCTATGCTCTCCCCGACCGGGTGGATTCCGGCGGAGGCGACCGTGGCAGGTGAGATTCAGTCCGCGTCGTTTGTCGTCCGGCTCAGGGTGGACCCCTCCGAACGCCGGCGCTGGTGGGGGGAGGCCCAGCGCGTCGAGACCGGCGAGCGGATCGCCTTCCGCGACCAGGCGAAGCTCCTGGAGTTCCTGCAGCGGCACCTGCGGGAGCTGGAGGACACCCGGTGAGTCGCTGGCGGAGGTGAGGACGATGCGGTGGATTGCGGCAGTGTGCGCCATGGTCGTCGGGATCGCCCTGGCCGCGGGCGGGTTTGCCGGCGCCCAGACCGTCGCCACCATCATGGCGGCGAAGCTTCTGGAGCCGAACCAGAAGACGGCGGAGGTGTCGACCGAGGAACTCGGCAGGATCCTCGCTGACGGAAGCGCCACCGTCTTCGATGCGCGGCCGCACCTGGAATGGGCCATCAGCCACATCCCGGGCGCCTACAACGTCGCTCCCAAACCCGGGGTGCCGATGTCGCAGTACGTTTCGGACGTGAACGAGGTCCTGCGAGCGGTCAACGGCGACAAAACCGCACCCATCGTCCTGTACTGCAACGGTCCCTTCTGCGGGAAGAGCAAGCGGCTGGGCGAGGAACTGGTGGCGGCCGGGTTCACCAACGTGCGTCGGTACCAGCTGGGTGCGCCGACCTGGCGGGCGCTGGTGGGCTACATGGAGATCGAACTCGACGGCGTGCTCTACGCCTACCGGAACGACAAGACAGCCGTGTTTGTGGATGCCCGATCTGCCGAGGATTTCAAGGCCGGGTCGATCGCTGGCGCCAAGAACATCCCCTTGGCCGAGGTGAAGG
>DATLZI010000254.1:0-3606 GCA_035574075.1 bacterium
GGGGCAGATCGCGCTCGGCGGCCAGCTTGAACTTCTCCAGGCTGCGCTCGACGAAGGCGTGCAGGACCAGTTGCGCCGCCTGATCGGAGATCAAGGGGATGCCCGCGTCCGCCTCCACGGCCAGGGTGACCTCGGTGTCGCCGTCGATCGGCTTGAGCTCGTACTGGCCCTGGAAGGCTTTGAGGTGGCCGCGGGTCTGCCGGAAGTCGATGCGGTGGGGCGGATGCAGCGTGGCGCGCTGCACCGACTCGACGGGCACCCCGGCGAAGTAGCCGCGGTAGTGCACGGTGAGGGCGTTGGAGCGGCGCTCGACCAGATCGGCGGTGAACCACAGCCCCGTCACGCGCGGCGCGCTGTCGAGCCGGCTGACGAGCTGGAACACCTTCTGGAGGGGCGCCCGGATGATCCGCCGCCCTTCCACCCGCACCAGCACGGTCAGGTCCTCGCGCCCTGCCGCGCCCCCTGCAGCTCCGCCCGCACGAGCTTCGCGCCCTCGACCATGGCGCGCAGCTTGCCGATCGTCTCGTCCACGGTGCGGGTCTTCAGGCCGCAGTCCGGCGAGACGTAGATCTGCTCGGCCGGGATGACCTGCAGGGCGCGGCGGATGCCGTCGGCCACCTCCTCCGCCGTCTCGATGCGGTGGCTGTGGGCGTCGACCACGCCCAGCCCGATGTCCTTGGTGAACGGCGCGCGGCGGAACGTCTCCAGCAGGGCGAACTCCTCGTTCTTCAGGGCCAGGTCGAGCTGGTTCACGGCCAGGGAGAGCATCGCCGGGTAGATCTTGGGCACGTCGCCGTAGCAGATGTGCGTCACGGTGTAGGCGGAGACGCCGTCGGTGACGATCTCCATCGCCTCGCGCGCCAGGTCGAACTCCTCCTCCGGCCGGGTGTGGATGGCCGGCTCGTCGATCTGGATGTAGCGCGCCCCGGCGCGCTCCAGGTCGAGCACCTCGTCGTGGATGGCGCGGGCCAGCTCCAGGACCAGCTCGCGGCGCGTCGGGTAGTACTCGTTGAACGACCACTCCGCGATGGTGTACGGCCCGGTGAGCATGCCCTTCACGGGCCGGCGGGTCAGCGACTGGGCATAGGTGAACCAGGCCACCGTCACCGGCGCCTTGCGGCCGACCGGACCGACGACCACCGGCTTGGGGTAGTAGCGGTTGCCGTAGGAGCGCACCAGCCCGGCGATGGCGAAGCCGGCCATCTCGTCGGCGAAGTAGGCCACCATGTCGCCGCGGTACTGCTCGCCGTCCACGAGCAGGTCCATCCCCAGCTCCTCCTGGATGCGGATCCACTCCGCCGTGGCGCGGCGCTCCAGCTCGGCCAGCGCCTCGCGGTCGAGCTGGCGGCGCAGGTGCTTGCGGCGGGCCTCCAGCAGGTAGGCCGGCTTGGGATACGAGCCGACCGCGGTGGTCGGCAGCAGCGGCAGATCGCTCACGCCCGCGCTCCTTTCACGGCGTCCCGGGCGGCGCGCGCGCCCTCGACCAGGGCGCGCAGCTTGCGCTGCGCCACGCCCCGGGGCAGGAACTCCAGCCCCGCGCTCGGCGCGATCTGCAGCCGCTCGGGGGGCACCACCGCGGCGATGCGCCGCACCGCGGCGGCGATCTCCTCGGGCGTCTCCAGGCGCGTGTTGCGCGCGTCCAGGATGCCGAACATCAGCGTCTTGGTGAACGGCGCGGCGCGGACGACGTCCCAGTTCCGCGGCCCGGCCACGAAGTCCATCCCGATGACCTGGAAGGGCAGCTGCAGGACCTGCGGGTAGATGCCGGCCAGGTCGCCGAAGTACGTGGCCAGCACGAGCGTGGCCCGCACGCCCGCGGTGAGGACCGCCGCCGCTTCGGCGAAGATCGGGAAGTCGGCTTTGGCGCGGCACAGCGCCGGCTCGTCCACCTGGATGATCTCCGCCCCGGCCGCCTCCAGCGCGCGCAGCTCGTGGTTCAGGGCCCGGGCCAGGGCCAGGACGAACTCGCGCCGGCTAGGATAGTAGGCGTCGCGGCTGAGCGCGGCCAGGGTGAGCGGGCCGGTGACCACGGGCTTGACCGGCACCGGGCTGTGCGCGCGGGCGAAGGTGAACTCCGCCACCGTGATCGGCGCGGTCCAGGCCACCTCGCCCTCCGCCACCGGCTCGCGGTAGTAGACGTTGGTGTCGAAGTAGCGCTGCAGCCCGTTGATGCTGAACCCGCGCAGGCGGCGGGCGAAGTGCGTCTGGCCGTCCTCCCAGCGGATCTGCCCGTCGGTGATCAGGTCCACCCCGGCGGCCACCTGGTCGGCGATCGCCTCCAGCGTGACCTCGTCCTCCACCTGGCGCAGCGCCGCCTCGTCGATCTGCCCCTTCTGCAGCTTCTCTGCCGCGCTGCGCCACTTGCCGGGCGCGGGCAGATCTGGGATCTTCGGATAGTTGCCGATGACGGTGGTGATCACGACATCCTCCAGCATAGCAGACTGGTGCCGGCCGCACGCTCACCCCGGCCCCGCCGGGCTGGCCCGGGCGCGCGCCAGACGGACCAGCTCGATCACGCTGTCGTAGCGCCCGAACGACGGGATGAGGTACACGCCGGCGACCTGGTGGCGCAGGGCCTCGATCAACTCCGCGGCCATGCGCTGGCCTTCTTCCCGGCCGTCCGCGGCGTCGCGCAGCCGCCGCCGCACGCCCTCGGGGATGACCAGCCCCGGCAGCTCGTTGTGCAGGAACTCGGCGTGGCGCGCGCCGGCCAGCGGCAGCACGCCGACCAGCACCGGGATCGGCAGCCGGCCGGTGAGGCGCTCGAAGCGCGCCAGGGCCTCCGGCTCGTAGATCGGCATCGTGCAGATGAAGTCCGCGCCGGATTGGATCTTGCGCTCGAGCACGCGCGCTTCCCGATCGAGATCCGGGGCGGAGAGGTTCAGGGCCACGCCGACGGAGAAGGCCGTGGGCGTGCCGATCGAGCTGCCCGCGACGTCGCGGCCGCGGTTGAACTCCTTGATCAGCTTCACGAACCCCGACGGCTTGACGTCGGAGACGGCGGTGGCGTTGGGGTAGTCGCCCATCTGCGGCGGGTCGCCGCGCAGGACGAGGAGGTTGCGGATGCCGAGGGCGTGCACCGCCAGGAGGTCTGACTGCAGCCGCACCAGGTTGCGGTCGCGGGTCGTGAAGTGCAGGATCGTCTCCAGCCCCACCTCGGACTGGATGCGGGAGGACATCGCCCAGGGGCTCATGCGCAGGCGCGCCATGGGGTTGTCGGCGACGTCCACGGCGTCCACCCCCGCCTCGCGCAGCCGCCGGCAGGCTTCCAGCTCCCGCCGGTCGTGGATGCCCTTGGGGGGGTTGATCTCCACGGTGACCACGAACGCGCGGCCCAGCTTCTGCGCCAGACTGCTCGGCGCGGACGGCCCCCCGGCCACGGGCTCGGGCTCGGCGGCCAGCGGCGATTCGATCACCGGAGTCGGCGGCGCGGCGATCGGGCCCCCCTCGCGCAGCGCCTCGCGCATGCGGGCGATGTGCTCGGGGGTCGTGCCGCAGCACCCGCCCACGATGCGCACCCCCAGCGCGGCCAGGCGGCGGGCGTGCTCGGCCATGTAGTCGGGGGTGGAAACGTAGATGTAGCGGCCCCCGACGTACGCGGGGAAG
>DATLZI010000255.1:0-11218 GCA_035574075.1 bacterium
GTCGCGCTGGCGCAGCCACCACGGCCGCACCGCGCCGCTCCAGCTCCGGGCCAGCAGCGGCAGCTGCATGTAGTTGGGGAGCATCACCACCGCCTCGTCCTCGGGCTCGAGCAGCGTCCAGGCGACGAGGAAGTTGGCCTCGGCGGTGCCGGTGGTGACGAGGACATGCTCGGGGCCCGCGCCGCGGTACAGCGAGGCGATCTCCGCGCGCAGGGCCGGGCTGCCGTTGGTGTGCCCGTAGCCCAACGGCTCGTGGACCAGCACCTCTTCCAGCCAGGAGTGATCGGCCAGGGCGGCCAGGGAGATGGGGTGGATCCCGCTCTCGGAGAGGTTGCAGTCGATGGTGGTCTCCCAGGCCGACTGGTACCGCTCCATCTCGAAGCGCTCGACTCGCATCGTCCCCCTCCCCCCCCCGCCTAGCGCCGGCGGCCGTTCAGCCGACCGTTGCGGCGCCGCCCATCGCCGGCCAGCGCCGGCTCGGCCGCGGCCAGCACCCGCCGCAGGTACTGGCCGGTGTAGGAGTGATCCATCGCCGCCACGGCCTCCGGCGGACCTTCGGCGATGACCGTCCCGCCGAGGTCCCCGCCCTCGGGGCCGAGATCGATGATCCAGTCCGCGGTCTTGATCACGTCCAGGTTGTGCTCGATGACGATCACGGTGTTGCCGGCGTCCACCAGCCGGTGCAGCACCTGGAGCAGCCGCTCGACGTCGGCGAAGTGCAGCCCCACCGTCGGCTCGTCCAGGATGTACAGGGTGTTCCCCGTGTCCCGGCGCGACAGCTCGGTGGCCAGCTTCACCCGCTGGGCCTCGCCGCCGGAGAGGGTGGTGGCCGGCTGCCCCAGCTTGATGTAGCCCAGGCCCACGTCGAACAGGGTCTGCAGCTTGCGGCGGATGCGCGGGATGTTTTCGAAGAAGGCCAGGGCCTCCTCGACGGTCATCTCCAGGACGTCCGCGATGCTCCGGCCCTTGAAGAGCACCTCCAGCGTCTCGCGGTTGTACCGCTTGCCGTGGCAGACTTCGCACGGCACGTAGACGTCGGGCAGGAAGTGCATCTCGATGCGCACGATGCCGTCGCCCTCGCAGGCCTCGCACCGCCCGCCGCGCACGTTGAAGGAGAAGCGGCCGGGGCCGAACCCCCGCATCCGGGCGTCAGGGGTTTGCGCGAAGAGGTCGCGGATCAGGTCGAACGTCTTCGTGTAGGTGGCCGGATTGCTGCGTGGCGTGCGGCCGATCGGCGACTGGTCGATGTTGATGACCTTGTCCACGTGCTCCGCGCCGTCGATCCGGGTGTGCAGCCCCGGGCGCACGCGGGTGCCGTGGAGGCGCGCGGTCAGGGCGCGGTAGAGGATTTCGTCCACGAGGGTGGACTTCCCAGAACCCGAGACCCCGGTCACGGCGACGAAGACCCCAAGGGGGATGCGCACGTCGATGTTCTTCAGGTTGTGCTCTCGGGCCCCGCGGACGATCAGCTCCTGGCCGCGAAGCGGGCGGCGCCGCGGCGGGATGGGGATGCTCCGCCGGCCGGAGAGGTACTGCCCGGTGATGGACGCCGGGTGGCGGGCGATCTCCTCCGGCGTGCCGGCCACGACGACGGCCCCGCCGTGGGCTCCCGCCCCCGGCCCGATGTCCACGACCCAGTCCGCGGCGCGGATCGTCTCCTCGTCGTGCTCCACGACGAGGATCGTGTTCCCGAGATCGCGCAGGTGCATCAAGGTGTCGATGAGGCGGCGGTTGTCGCGCTGGTGCAGGCCGATGCTCGGCTCGTCGAGGACGTAGAGCACGCCCATCAGCCCCGAGCCGATCTGCGTTGCCAGGCGGATGCGCTGCGCCTCCCCGCCGGAGAGCGTGTTCGCCGTGCGGTCCAGGGTCAGGTAGTCGAGGCCGACGTTCACCAGGAAGCCCAGCCGGGCCTTGATCTCCTTCAGGATCTGGTGGGCGATCAGGCGCTCCCGCTCGGAGAGGGCGAGCCCGTTGAAGAAGTCCAGGGCCTGGCGCACGGTCAAGGCCGTCAGTTCGGCGATGTTCTTCCCGCCGACCCGCACGCTCAGCGATTCCTTCTTCAGCCGCGTGCCGTGGCAGGTCGGGCACGGCAGGGTGGTCATGTACTGCTCGTACTCCTCGCGCAGGTACTCCGAGTCGGTCTCCCGGTAGCGGCGCTCGAGCTGCTTGAGCACTCCCTCGAAGCGGGTCTCGTAGACGCGCAGCGCGCCCCACTTGTTGTGGTAGCGCACGCGGAAGGTCTGCGCGCTGCCGTGCAACAGGACGTCGATGAAGCTCTTCGGCAGGCGGCGCAGCGGGGTCTTCATGTCGACGCGGTAGTGCGCGGCGAGGGATTGCAGCAGCTCGTAGTAGTACTCGCTGGTGGAGCTCGCCCAGGGCACCACCGCCCCGTCGCTGAGCGACTTCTCCCAGTCCAGGACGAGGTCGGGGTCGAACTCCTGGCGGAAGCCCAACCCGCTGCAGGTCGGGCAGGCGCCGTAGGGGCTGTTGAAGGAAAAGACGCGCGGCTCGATCTCAGGCAGCACGGAGCCGTGGTCCGGACAGGCGAAGAGCTGGCTGAAGACCATCAGCCCCTCGGTGGGATCTTCGTGCGCGCGCTTGCCGGCGGGCTTCGTCCGCGCGCTGCTCCGCTCCTCCAGGACGTCGACGTAGACCATCCCCTGCCCCAGCTTCAGGGCCGTCTCCAGGGAGTCGGCCAACCGCGTCTTCACGTCGGGCCGGGTGATCAGGCGGTCCACGACGACCTCGATCCAGTGCTTCTTGTTCTTGTCCAGGGGGATCTCTTCGCCCAGCTCGTAGACCGCCCCGTCCACGCGCACGCGGGCGAAGCCCTGGCGGCGGAGGTCCTCGAAGAGCTGGCGGTACTCCCCCTTGCGCCCGCGCACCACCGGGCCGAGCACCTGGATACGCGACTCCGGCGGCAGGGCGAGGATGCGGTCCACGATCTGCTCACGGCTCTGCCGGCTGATCGGCCGGTCGCAGAGCGGGCAGTGCGGCTGGCCGATCCGCGCGTAGAGCAGGCGCAGGTAGTCGTAGATCTCCGTGACCGTGCCCACCGTGGAGCGGGGGTTGCGCGGCGCGCCCTTCTGGTCGATGGAGACCGCCGGCGACAGGCCGTCGATGTGGTCGACGTCCGGCTTCTCCATCAGCCCCAGGAACTGCCGGGCGTAGGCGGAGAGGGACTCCACGTACTTGCGCTGCCCCTCGGCGTAGATCGTGTCGAAAGCCAGCGACGACTTGCCCGACCCCGAGATCCCGGTCAGCACGACGAACTTGTCGCGCGGGATCTCGACGGTGATGTTCTTCAGGTTGTGCTCGCGCGCCCCGCGGACAACGATGCGGTCGAGCGGCATGGTCAGCGACGCCCCCCGCGGGCCGGGCCGCGGCGCCCGCGGAGGCGATGCGGCCCGTTCGGGCCCCGTCGTCGGCCGCCCCCGGCGCCGGCGAAGAACGGCTCGCCCAGCCCCTTCTTCAGCTCGGCGATCTGATCGCGCAGCACCGCGGCCTTCTCGAACTGCAGGTTGGCGGCGGCCTGGCGCATCTCGCGCTCCAGCGCCGCGACGGTCTGTTCCAGCTCCTGCGGGGAGAGCATCAGGAGCCGGGCGATGTCCCAGGGCACCTTGGCCCGCTGCTGCTCGGCGAGGGTGATCAGCTCCCGGGCGGTGAGGATCTCCTGCGACGGCTGAGAGGTCTCGAGCTCCTCCGCGACCTGCGCCAGATCGATCAGGTCGCGGATCGGCTTGACGACCGACGCCGGCGTGATGCCGTGCTCGGCGTTGTACTGGAGCTGGATCTCGCGGCGGCGGTTCGTCTCGGCGATCGCCCGGCGCATCGAGTCCGTGACCTGATCGGCGTAGAGCAGCACGCGTCCGCCGATGTGCCGCGCCGCGCGCCCCATGGTTTGGATCAGCGCGGTCTCCGAGCGGAGGTAGCCCTCGCGATCGGCATCCAGGATCGCGACCAGCGACACCTCGGGCAGGTCGAGGCCCTCGCGCAGGAGGTTGATCCCGACCAGGACGTCGTACGTCCCGAGGCGCAGGTCTTTCAGGATCTGCACGCGGTCCAGCGTCTCGACCTCGGCGTGCAGGTAGTGCACCTTCAAGCCCATCTCCTGGAGGTACGCGGTGAGGTCCTCCGCCATGCGCTTCGTCAGCGTGGTGACGAGGGTCCGCTGGCCCTTGGCCACCTGGGCCTTGATCTCGGCGATCAGATCGTCGATCTGGCCCTTCGCGCTGCGGATCTCGACGTGCGGATCGACCAGGCCGGTGGGACGCACGATCTGCTCGACGATGCGCTGGCTGACCCGCCGCTCGTACTCCCCCGGGGTGGCGGAGACGAAGACGACCTGATGGATCAGCCCCTCGAACTCTTCCCAGGACAGCGGCCGGTTGTCGAACGCGCTCGGCAGGCGGAAGCCGAACTCGACCAGGCTGGCCTTGCGGGAGCGGTCGCCCTCGAGCATGGCGTACACCTGGGGCACCGTGACGTGGCTCTCATCGATGAACATCAGGTAGTCCCGGGGGAAGTAGTCCAGCAGGCACCCCGGCCGCTCGCCGGGCTGCCGCCCGTCGAGGTGGCGCGAGTAGTTCTCGATCCCCGGGCAGTAGCCGACCTCCCGCAGCAGCTCCAGATCGTACTTCGTGCGAAACTCCAGCCGCTGCGCCTCGAGGAGCTTGCCCTGGGCCTTGAACCACTCCACCCGCTCGCGCAGCTCGGCCTCGATCGAGGCCAGGGCGCGCTCCAGGCGCTCGTCGGTGGTCACCCAGTGCTTCGCCGGCCAGATCGCCACGGCCGACTTCTCCTCGACCACCTCGCCGGTGAGCGGATCGATCTCCATGATCCGGTCCACCTCGTCGCCGAACAGCTCGATGCGCACCGCGCGGTCCTCGTACGCCGGGTGGACCTCGATCACGTCGCCCCGCACGCGGAAGCGGCCGCGGGCGAAGTCGACGTCGTTGCGCTCGTACTGGATGTCGACGAGGCGCCGGAGGATGTCTTCGCGGCTGCGGCGCTCCCCCTGGCGCAGGAGGACCATCACCTCCCGGTAGTCCTCGGGGCGACCCAGGCCGTAGATGCAGGAGACGGAGGCGACGACGATCACGTCGCGACGTTCCATCAACGCCTTGGTCGAGGCGTGCCGCAGGCGGTCGATCTCGTCGTTGATCGAGGCGTCCTTCGCGATGTAGAGGTCGGTCTGCGGGACGTAGGCTTCCGGCTGGTAATAGTCGTAGTACGAGACGAAGTAACGCACGGCGTTCTTCGGGAAGAACTCCCGGAACTCGCTGTAGAGCTGCGCGGCCAGCGTCTTGTTGTGCGCCAGGACGAGGGTCGGCCGCTGCATCTGCTCGATGACCCGGGCCATGGTGTACGTCTTCCCCGAGCCGGTGACGCCGAGCAGCGTCTGGTAGCGGTGTCCCCGGCGCAGGCTGTCCACGAGCGCGGCAATGGCTTGGGGCTGGTCCCCCCGCGGCTGCAGATCGGTGACCATCTCGAACAGCGGCACGTCAGCACGCCCTCCGGCGGAAGAGCATAAAAACAATATATCATCGGGCTCGAAGGCCAGTCCACCCGGCACCCTGGGGGCCAGCTCCGGGGCCGTTCGGCCGCCCGCAGGGCCTGGCGCGGCCGGGGGAGCGGGGCGAGGCGGCGATCAGGCGTTCGAGGCCGTGAGCGTCTGCCAGAGGGCTTCCACCTGACTGCGCGTGCGTTCGATCGTGCCGGTGTTGTCGATCACCCAATCCGCTTCGGCCGCCTTCTCCGCGACCGGCCGCTGCGCCGCGAGGCGCCGCTCGGCGTCTTCCCGGCTGAGCCCGTCGCGGGCCATCAGCCGGCTGATCTGCTGCTCCCGATGGGCGAGCACGACGATCACTCCGTCGAGCTCGAAGGCGTCGGGACCGACGGTGTCCAGGAGCAAGGGGATGTCCACCAGGACGACGGCGTCCGGCCGCTCGGCGCGCAGCCGCTCCAGCTCGGCGTGGATGCGGCGCCGGATCTCCGGATGGGTGATGGCGTTCAGGCGCCGGCGGGCCGCCGGGTCGGCGAACACGCGCTGCGCGAGCCGGCGGCGATCGAGCGTCCCGTCGGGCTGCACGAGGTCGCCGCCGAACGCCTCGACGATCCGTCGGTACGCCTCGGTGCCGGGGGCCACGATCTCCCGGGCGATCCGGTCGGCGTCGATCACCACCGCGCCAAGCGCCCGGAACATCCCGGCGACGAGGCTCACCCCGGCGGCGATGCCCCCCGTGAGCCCGATGACCTTCACGGGGAGAGGGGCTCCATGTCGCGCCAGTTCGGCCCCAGCCGCAGATCGGCGCGCAGGGGCACGGTGAGCGTGACGGCGTGCTCCATCGCCCGCTTCACGTCGGGGGCCAGGGCGCGCAGCGCCGCCTCGGGCGCCTCGAAGAGCAGCTCGTCGTGGACGTGCAGGGTCATCAGCACCCCGGGATGGCGGGGCAGCACGTCGCGGGCCAGATCGACCATCGCCTTCTTGATGATGTCCGCCGTGCCGCCCTGGATCGGGGTGTTGATCGCCGTGCGCTCCGCCGCCTCTCGGATCAGCCGGTTGCGGGTCTGCACCTCCGGGATGTAGCGGCGGCGGTTCATCAGCGTGGTCACGTAGCCGTCCCGCCGGCACTGCTCGACGATATCGAGCATGTACTGGCGAACCTTCGGGTAGCGGGCGTAGTACCGCTCGATGTAGGCGCGAGCCTCCTCCTTGCCGACGCCCAGCTGCGCGGCGACGCCGTACTCCGTCATGCCGTAGGCCACGCCGAAGACGAGCACCTTGGCGCGGCGGCGCAGTTCCGGCGTCACGGCCTCGCGCGGCACACCGAAGATCTCGGCCGCGGTTACGGCGTGGATGTCGTCGCCGCGGGCGAACGCCTCCACCAGCCCCGGATCGCCGGTGACGTGGGCCATCACGCGCAGGTCGATCTGGGAGTAGTCCGCGGCGAGGAGGAGCCGGCCCGGGCCGGCGATGATGGCGCGGCGGATCTTGCGGCCTTCTTCGGTGCGGATCGGGATGTTCTGCAGGTTGGGGTCGGTGGTGATGATCCGGCCGGTGGCCGCCACGGTCTGGTTGAAGATGGCGTGCACCCGCCCGGTGCGGGGATTGATGGCCTGCGGCAGGACGTCCACGTAGGTCTGCTTGAGCTTGCTCAGCTCGCGGTGGGCCAGGATCTTCGCCACGATCTCGTGCTGCGGGGCGAGCTGCTCCAGGACGTCGGCGTCGGTGGAGAAGCCGGTCTTGGTGCGCTTCAGCGCCGGCAGGCGCAGCTTCTCGAAGAGCACGAAGGCCAGCTGCTTGGGCGAGCCGATGTTGAACTCCGTGCCGGCCAGGCGATAGATCTCGGCGCTGAGCTCGGCCAGGCGGGCCTCCAGCTCGGCGGAGAGCTCGCGGAGGTACGGAACGTCCACGGCCACGCCGGATGCCTCCATGTCCGCGAGCACGGCGGCGAGCGGCATCTCGATGGCGTGGAAGAGGTCGGCGACCTCGCGCTCGCGCATCCGCTCCAGCAGGATGGGGCGCAGACGGCCCAGCACATCGGCTGCTTCGCAGGCCTCCAGGGCGCGATCGCGGTCCAGCCCCAGCCCGCCGGGCGCGGCCTGGGGCTGTTCCTCGTCCCCGCGCAGGCGCCAGCCGAGGAACTCCCAGGCGGCGGTGGCCACGGTATGGGTGCGACGGCCCGGGTTCATGAGGTAGGAGGCGAGGGCGACGTCGAAGTCGAGGCCGCGCGGCTGCACCCCGCAGCGGCGCAGGGTGTGCAAATCGGCTTTCACGTCGCCGCTCGTCTTGGCCACCCGCTCGGACTCCAGCAGCGGGCGCAGTTCCGCGGGGACGACGTCGTCCACAGCCAGGAACCGCGCCTGGCCCGGCGCCGGGGAGAGCGCGATTCCCTGCAGCGGGGCGTCGATCGGATGCCCCGCGCCGCGCACCAGCACCAGACCGACGGCCTCCGCGCCCTCGACCCACTGCGCCAGCGCGGCGGCGGAGGCGGCGCTGCCGTACGCGCCCTCCGGTCTCGGCTCCGGGGCCACCCCCACCCGATCGATGAGGCTCTTGAACTCGAGCGCGGTGAACAGCTCGCGCACGCGCGCCCGGTCGGGCGAGCGGCGGCGCAGATCCTCCCACTGCCACTGCAGGGGGACCGTGGTCACGATCGTCGCCAGCGCCTTGCTCTGACGCACCAGCTCCGCGGATGGCTCGATCGCCGCCCGCAGGCGGGGCGGGAGCTCGTCGAGGCGCTCCAGGAGCGCCTCGATCCCCCCGTACTGCCGGATCAGCTGGCTGGCCGTCTTCTCCCCGATGCCGGGCACGCCGGGTAGGTTGTCGGTGGGATCGCCCTTCAGGGCCTTGAAGTCGGGCAGCTGCGCCGGCTCGAGGCCGAAGCGCTCGCGCACCTTCTGGCCGTCGTAGATCACCGTCTCCGTCACGCCGCGGCTGGTCATCATCACCCGGATCCGGCCATCCACGAGCTGCAGGCAGTCGAGGTCGCCGGTGACGATGAGCACGTCGAACCCTTCGGCGGCGCCCCGGCGGGCCATCGTGCCGATGATGTCGTCGGCCTCGTAGCCCTCCAGTTCGTAGATCGGGATGCGCAGCGCCTCGAGGATGGCCTTCGAGGTGGCGAGCTGCGGGCGCAGATCGTCGGGCATGCGCTGCCGGGTGGCTTTGTACGCCTTGAAGGCCTCGTGGCGGAACGTGGGGGCGGCCTTGTCGTACGCGGCGGCGATGTAGTCCGGTTGCTCCTCGTCGAGCACCTTCAGGACCATGTTCGTGAAGCCGTAGATGGCGTTCGTCGGCACCCCGCCCTGCGTGGTGAAGTACGGCAGGGCGAAGAAGGCCCGGTAGACCAGCCCGTTGGCGTCGATGAGCACGAGCTTGCGCTCGCCAGAGCTCCTGGAGGTCGTCGTATTCATGCGCGCTCGGACTGGTGCCGGGGGCGGGAGTCGAACCCGCACGGGCCGTGCGGCCCACGGGATTTTGAGTCCCGCGCGTCAGCCAGTTCCGCCACCCCGGCGGGTGAGGCTGCTTCACATTATAGGCCCTCCCCCCGGTGGCCTCAACGCGCCCCCTCCCGGCGGGGACCGGCCGGGGCGGCTCAAGGGATGGCGCGGTCCCTGTCAAACTCCCTGTGGCGTGTCCGACCCATCGGCGCCATCCCCGGCCTCCCCGCCTGGGCCCGCCCCTCCGGAAGGCACGGCGGCCGCGCGGACCAGTCCCTCCCGCCCGCCGATCCGCTTCGACCGCAACGAGCTGGCCGGCGCCTTCGGGGACATCGGCACGGATCTGCCGCTGATCGTCGGCATGATCCTGGCCGCGGGGCTGGACAGCGCCAGCGTGCTGACGATGTTCGGCGTGATGCAGATCGCCACCGGTCTGCTCTACCGGCTGCCGATGGCGGTGCAGCCGCTGAAGGCCATGGCGGCGATCGTCATCAGCAACCGCGTCCCCCCCGACGTCCTGTACGGCGGCGGGCTGGCGGTCGGCGTGGCGATGCTGGTCCTGGCGGCGACAGACCTCCTCCGCGCGCTGGCCCGACTCATCCCCCCCGCGGTGATCCGCGGCATCCAGTTCGGGCTGGGGCTGCAGCTGGCCACGCTGGCCCTGCGCAACTACGTCCTGACCGAGGGGCTGCCGGGCTACGCCCTTGCCGCGGCGGCTTTCCTGATCACCGTCTTCCTCCTCGGCAACCGCCGCTTTCCCGCGGCGTTGTTCGTGATCGCCCTGGGCGTGGCGTACGCCTTCGCCTTCACGCTGGACGCGCGGGAGGTCGTGGCCAGCGCCGGCGTGCGCCTGCCCGCCGCCCACCTGCCGGGGTTAGGGGACGTGCTCACGGGGCTGGTCGTGCTCGCCCTGCCTCAGATCCCGCTGTCGCTGGGCAACTCAGTGCTGGCCACGCAGCAGGCCGCGGCCGACCTCTTCCCCGGTCGGGCGCCGTCGCTGCGGCGCATCGGCGTGACCTACGGCCTGATGAATCTCGTCAATCCGGTCTTCGGCGGGGTGCCGACCTGCCACGGGTCTGGCGGTCTCGTCGGCCACTACACCTTCGGGGGGCGCACCGGCGGATCGGTGATCCTCTACGGAGGACTGTACCTGCTGCTCGGTGTGTTCTTCAGCGGCGGCTTCGAGCGCGTGATCCGCGTCTTCCCGCTGCCGATGCTGGGGGTGCTGCTCCTGTTCGAGGGCCTGGCCCTGATGACGCTGATCGGACGGCTCGAGAACCCGCGCCACGAGCTGCGGGCGACGCTGTTGATCGGTCTCCTCGCGGGCTTCGTGCCCTACGGCTACGTGCTGGCGCTGGCGGGCGGACCGCTGCTCCTGCGCCTGGAGCGCTACCGCGGCGCCGCGGCGAACGCCGACGGACCGGGACGGGCATCGGCGAAGACGGCGAGGTAGTGCCGCATGAACCGGTCGAGCATCCAGGGGCGGGAGAGGACCGCGGCGGCGGCGGCGGTGAGTCCCAGCGGCATGAGCAGCAGGGCGACGTTGCCCGCGGTGAGGGCGCGGAACGGGCGCCGGGCGCGCGCGCTGAACGCCGCGTACGCGGCCTGGGCCTGGGCGAGGGTCGCCTGTCCGTCGAGGACCTGTCGCAGGAGCTCGCCGACTTTGAAGCCCGCCCGGACCGCGGTGCGGATCCCCTCGCCGCTCAGCGGCAGGCAGTGCCCCGCGGCGTCACCGGCGAGGAAGACGCCGTCTGCGACCGGCGGCCGCAATCCGGAGGCCAGGAAGCCGCCATGGATCGCCGCCGGGCGCAGGCCGAACCTGGCCAGGAACGCGCCCAGGGCGTCGGCCAGACGCGTGCGGCCAAGGTAACTCAAGACGCCGAAGCGCACCGTCCCGCCGCAGGGGAAGGCCCAGGCGTACCCATCGCGCACCTCTGGCAGGAAGTAGAAGTGCAGGCCGGCCTCGAACGGCGTCGCGATCTCCGTCTCGATCCCGAACGCCATCATCCGCGCCTCCCCCCGGCGGCGCGCCGGATCGCCGGCCAACACCGCCCGCCAGCCGGTCGCGTCGACGAGCAGTCGCGCGGGGATCTCGCCCGCGGCGGTCAGCACGCCGCGCGGCGCGCGCCCCAGCACCGCGGTCTGGCGGAACTCGGCCTCCGTGCCGGCGTACGCCAGGAGGCAGAAGCGGCGGTAGTCGAAGGTGCAGAACGGCTCAGGCAGCGGCCAGGTCGCCCGCCGCCGAGGGGTGTGCAGGATGAGCGCGCTGTGC